>JAJEDN010000127.1 GCA_022821495.1 Candidatus Poribacteria bacterium | reverse complement strand
GTAAGCTGTGCGCTCACTTGTGGTGCCTTGACCTGCTTCAAAATGAACTTTCGTGAACTCGCCGTCGCGTTTTTCGCTACGGAGGATATTGAATCCTGCGTTGTTCAACTCAGATTGAGTGACCCAACGGACAACGATTTCACCCGTGTCTTTCAGCCGTTCCGGACGGAACTTCGATAACGAGACAGGCAGCGGACCCGTGCCCCGGAAACCAGGCGTACCCCGGTCAGTCCGACGACCGTAGTAGAGTCCACGGTCAGTACTGGTATCCGCAGCAAAGACCCAACCCGCTTTACCTTTACCACTATCGAGTCCTTGGGCTTTTATTGAACCCGCACCGGACCAGGCAGGCAGGGTGCCCAACAATTTCGCATCTTTATCATCATATTGGCGGATGATAGAACTTCTACCTTCGCCTTGTTCAGACGCTGGAAGTGCCCACATCGCCATACCGTCATCACCCATGTTACCGGCTACATCAACCTCAGCGCCATTCTTTTGCATCAAGGTGATACGGAAAGCTTCTGTGCTGAGCAGCTTGTAATTTTGGGTAGTGACCTCTAATTTATCTTTCTGATCATAGAGGTTGATGATACGCGTGTCGGGGAAATCGTCGTTACCAAGAGATACACGTGAAACGCTTGCCGACTTCCGGCTGACAATTAGAACGGTCTGCTTCGGTAGAAGGATCTTCCCTGGCAGATTATTCGTTGTAACAGGACTGCGGATATCCGCATCGTCAGCGTTTTCAAGCTTCAGCTTCCATTCAGCGAGATTCACCGCTTGGGTGGCTGAACTATTGTAGAGTTCAATCCACTGTGCTGCGCCCTTATTCGCTGTGGTTTCATACATAATCTCACTGATGCTAACGGAAGCATCTGCCAGATCAGACGAATTTTCTTTCGTGTCATGTGCATAACCCGGAGAACCTTTGCTACCGGCTTCATGTGAACGCTTGTAGCCAAAACCCGTAAAACCGGCTTGACTCCAATTATGTTCGGCAGTCCCATTGGTTGTTACAGCCCGATGATATACGTTATTGTCTGCAAAACTTTCGGCAAGAGCATCTGTAAAGACATCCTCGTGTGGTGCTGCTGCGCCTTTCAAGGGCCAAATCTTCGTGTCGAAAGCGACATCGGATATCACCTTTGCGCCGGTCAGGTCAACGATATTCGCGTCCGGATTCGCCTTATCGTAGGCGCTCCGAATAACGAGGTTATAGCCACCATCACCTAAGCCATCAGTGTCAAACGTATCATCAGCGTGACCACCGGCAACATAATAGGTAGAACTCGCCGCTGGGGTCTCCAGACGCGTCTGACCCTTATTCCACTTCGTGCCAGCCAAAATCGGGTGGTCCTCATCGTCATACGGATCCGTAGCAACGACAAGTATCATACCGTTCGCCGGAATCGTATAGTAATCGTCACCCGTATCCGGGAACTTCACCAAGATCTTATCGTCACCCTTGGCGGCAATCGCACCGATGTGCCAGTTTTTGACGACGACAGGGGCATCTGTAACGTTGCGGAGTTCAATCCAGTCGTACTTCGTACCACTGAGATTACCGACCTCGTTGATGATAACACCTGAATAGGGCACAGTAGTTTTCGCGACAGGCGCGCTCACTGTACGTTCCTTAGCACCCGGTGTCCCTACATGTACACCTGCAGCACCGGTAAGATAGGTCTCACTTGATGTTCCCCAGTGTGTTTTGGTGTGACCATTGTCGCCACGTTTTACCCGATAGAAAGAGACAAACGGCTTATCGACTGTGGCATCAACATCGTCAACACTACCATCGGCACCGAGACCTGTGAACTCCCAACGGGCGTTCGTAACCACGTTACTGACCAAGTCTAACTTAACTTCAGTGCCAGCAGCGGGTGCAGGCGGAGGCGTACCGGCTTTCTGGCTCAGGGTAACCGCCACATCAACCGGCAGGTTGTTATAGAGTTCAATCCACTGATGCGTGAGGAACCCAGCTTGACCGACCATAGCCGTATTTCGTGCTGCCATGATCTCGGTGATCAGGACATCACGTTCTTTTGCTTCTTCAGCATCGGTATCTGCCTTACCATCACGATCCAACTTCGTGGCTTTATCGGTTACCAACAACAACGATCCGCCTTGGACGAAGAGGTCTTCCAAATTCGGCATCGTTGACCATGCCGCTATGGTTGTCGGTGAACTACCTTCAGTAAGGTTCGCAGGAATTGCAGCGGCTGGCAGTCCAGCAGGGGAAGTTGTTTTTGCGACGATAACATAACTCTTCGCAGGAACCGTGAGTGAGACATCAGATGCTGCAGGGGCGTCAGGACTCGTCGGTGTTGCCATTGCCGTAGCAGCTGCCCCGGCAGGGGTAGACGTAGCCGCATCGGCTTTCACACGCACTTCAAAAGTGTATGCCGTGCCACCAGTGAGACCGGTCACTTCAATCATCTTCATTGTGGTACTGCCAGTGACAGCCATCAAGTCTGCTGCTGCAATATCCATGAAGTCGGAACCATCCGCCATAAACGTCGCAGTGCCACTCTTTTTACGGTACTGATACGTCGCACCCTCAACAACTGTCCACTTTAAGGTGACTTTTTCTTCACCCGCTGTAGCTGTCAAATCCGTTGGTGCTGCCGGCGCATCTGGCATCGCCATAACGGTTTTCATACCGCCCGATTCGGCACCTTCTATAGTAATCTCAACTGGAGTCGTTGTACCCGGATCCGGCTCAATTGTTGCTTTCCAGACTGTTCCTGCTGCATCATCGGGACTCGCATCACGAATGCTATCACTTATGACGAACGCATTACTACTAACGTCAAGAGCTGCTTCAAATTGCATCTCCGTTACAGCTTCCATGAACGTGGCTGTAATAACAAAAGTCGAACCAGCGTGATACTCAGGTGCTGCCACTATACTCTTAACCACTGGCACTGCACCTAGTGCTATGTCAATCGCTTGTTGATGGATATAGTCTCCTGAGTTTGATGCGTGCGTCGTCAATCGTAAAGCGCCATTGGACAGTGGCACGTTGTTGATTTCTCCTGTTTTGCCACGCCTGAACCTCGCGCTTGAGGGTCTCCTGGTCCGGGATACGTCTACAAAGACATTGCCGACTTAGCACAGAAAGTTCTATCTCCGCCATGTTGAGCCAACTGCCATGTTTAGGTGTATAGCAGAACTGGAGTTTTTCAGCAATCCGATCCGCTTCCTGCCTCTGAAATGCTTTATACAACGAAGCCGGCTTATGCGTATTGAGATTGTCACAGACGAGGATAATCTTTTCAGCATCTGAAAAATGCACATCCACTAAATCTCTACAGATATGAGCAAAATCTATGCTTCTTCGTTGGTCAGTGACTTCAACATGTCGAAAGCCTTGAAGGGGTGCGAAAATCATAAATAAATTGCTCACATCATTACGGGTATAGTGATAATCGTATCGGGCTGGCATGCCGGGTGTCATGGGTATAGGCGACCGTGTTTCTTTGATATGTTGTTGGCTTTTCTCATCAACACAGACCAGAGGTTTCGCACTGTCTTCGGGGCGATGGTAGATTTCTAAGACGTTTTCCATCGCAGTGACGAACTCATCTGAGGCTTCGGGTGGAATACACCATTGCTGCTTTACCCAAGGTCTAAGTTCATTTTTTTTAGAACCTGTCGGATACTTTCATGAGAGATACTTGAAAAATGCTTGAGTTCAACCATTTTCTCAGCTAAGAGACGAAGCGTCCATCTTGCGTGTCCTTCGGGGGCTTCAGAACAAGCTAAAGCGATCAGGTGTGCTTCTTTTTCGCCATCAAACTTTCGAGGTTTTGAGAGGTCTCGGCGTTTTTTGCCATTCAGTGCGGCTTCAAGACCTTCAAGGACAAACGTTTTACGAGTTCTTTCGATCGTAGAGAGTGAAACTTCAATAGCTTCTTTGATCTGTTTATCATCGTAGGCGGAACCCAACTTACTCGTATCTGCTTTGAGTAATATCCGCGCACGTGTGAGTTTCAACGTTGATTCTTTACCGGTAGTCAACAGACGTTTTAAAGAGGTGCGTTCTTCTTCATCAAGTTCAACATGATAGCGTTTGGCTGGCATAAGACGCTCCAAGTTATACAATAGATTGACTTGAAACTTAGGATACCATATTTTCAATACATTCATCAAGATAAACTTGACATAGCACTAGCTTCCTTTGAACTTGATGAAATACTGGGATATTTATTGGGGCGGTTTGGACTTGAAGAGATACAAGAGAGTTTACACGAAATTCTCCGCAATTAGTTCTAAACTCGCCTGTTTTCCTTACCTCAAGGCGATTCAACATCTCCAAGTATTTGCTTTTGCGTTTGACACGTCGAAAAATCAATGCTATCCCCATTTCGTTATCGTAAAAGCGAAAACTGATGGCACAAACTTATATTGCTGTAATCCAACAGAGTGACGGATGGTGGATTGGCTGGGTATAAGAAATCCGTGGTATCAACTGCCAAGCGCGGACAAAAGAGGAAGGACACGGATCAGCTGTGACTTTCAAATTGAATGGGGAACATACCACGTTTCATCGGCCTCATCCACAGAAAGAGGCAAAACGATACCATGTCCGTGATGCGCGTGATTTTCTTAAAAAAGTGGGAATAACACCATGAAAACAATGACATATCGAGGCTATACCGCGAAAATTGTCTATAGTGACGAAGATGAGTGTTTTGTTGGCCATGTTGTCGATCCTGGCGATGATATTATAGGTTTCCACGGGGATACCGATGAAGAACTACGTGTTGCCTTTGAAAACGTGGTAGATCTTCACATCAAGGTCAAAGAGCAGCCCGAAAATCCACCGCAAAAACATTTTGCGCGGAGATTGTTGTCGCGTCTGCGTCAAGCACTGCCTCTATAGAAACAGAACATTTGTCGCTACTACAAACATAGAACAGGCACGTAGAAATAACACCATGAAGACAATGACGTATAAAGGCTATACCGCGGAAATTATTTATAGTGATGAAGATGAATGTTTTGTTGGCCGTATTGTCAATATTGATGCTATATCGGGTTTCCACGGGGACACCGATGATGAGCTGCGTGTTGCGTTTGAGGATATGGTAGACCTTTATATTAGAACTCGCGAGGCACCGGAGGACCTGCCGCAAAAGCCTTACGTCCGGAGGTTGCTGGCGCGGCTACGTCAAGCACTCCACTTATAGTAATAGTGCTATGTCACGCGAAATTTGGAGGGTAATAAGGAAAACTGATGGCACAAACTTACACTGCTGTGATCCAACAGAGGGACGGATGGTGGATCGGTTGGGTACAAGAAATCCGTGGGATCAACTGCTAAGAGCGAACAAAGGAGGAATTGTTAGATAGCCTCAGAAGCGCGGTCGAAGATATATTAGAAGTAAATCGTGAGGTAGCCATCAAGCGTGCTGAAGGTGAGTATCAGACGGTCTCGATTTCTGTATGAAACGGAGAGCGTTGATTCAACACCTCAAAAAGCATGGATGCGAATCGGTTCGAGAAGGTCGTAAGCATTCAGTGTGGAGTAATGCGGATTTAAGGAAATCTTATCCAACGACTGGATAAAAGTAAACTTAATAAGGTAAAACAATGGGGAATCCTAAAGTATTTGTTTCATATTCTCACGATTCCGAAGAACACAAAGACTGGGTAAAAAATCTTTGCACGAAACTGCGGAAAAACGGCGTTGATGTAACACTCGATCAGTGGGATTTACGCTTGGGCATGGATCGGACAGTATTCATGGAGGGACTCGGGAATTCTGATAGAGTCCTTATTGTGTGTACAGACAACTATGTAAAGAAGGCAAATAACCGCGAGGGTGGTGTCGGATATGAAGGAATCATTATTACTTCAGAACTTGCTCAAAATTTGGAAACTGATAAATTCATTCCGATAATTCGCGAAGGGACAGATAAAAATAACACTCCAACATTTTTAGGAAGGCTAGTCTACAGTGACTTTAGAGATGACAATCAATTTGATGTGAAATTTGATAACTTGCTTCGTGAAATTCTCAATATCCCACTTAACCCGAAACCACCGTTAGGGAAAAGTCCATTTACCGAACAAGCCTCAAGGGATGATACACTAAATAGGGAGGCTGCCAACATCCTCGATCAAATTGAATCAACCTCTCATATTGAGAATTCACAGGTAGTTGAACACCAAATTCAACGAATTGAGGAACGAACAAATACCCTTTGTGCGACAAACGAGCCAAATCTAATAGTAATTGTTAAACCCACATCTTCCTATCGTCCGTTGATTTCAAAAGCGGAAATTTATGAGGTAGCAAGAAAGGATTTAGCACAAGTCGTGGTGGAATCAGCATTAAGAAGAGTTGAAGGCGGAACTCGTTTTTTAATAGGTGGAGAAAAACCTTACAATTGCTTAGAATTGAACAACCATGGGATTGTCTATTACAGGCAAGATGTAAGATTCGGAATAGAGGAAAAAGACATTTCTCTTCCTTCAATTGTTTGGGCAATTGGCTTTGGAATTGAATACGCAAGGTCTTTGTACGAGAAATGTGAATCCTTAGGAAACCTTGAGATTACTGCCCGATTGCACAGGGTTTCTGGTAAACGACTGAGACTTTTTGGAGCACAACGTGATGATGAATTGAAACGACACAAAAATCTTGACTCAGAAATTCGTGCCTCTATAGAGTGCTTCCCGCGAGATATTGTGGAAAAAGAAAAAGTCATAGATATTGTTAATGACCTAGCTGGACAACTTGCGTGGCCGTTTAATTATGATAATTCCGAAAAGATAAAAGAGTTGATAGAAGGTGTTTTAGAGCCAAATAATCTATTACCCGATTAGTGTCCTGAACAACTCACACAACTTCATTTTCTTCTCAGAACAGACCTTGCTCGCAATAGCAAAATCAAATTATGAAACAGAATCACATCTCCCAAGATTACACCAGGTGGAATTTACCCGAAGGTGCTAAAGCACGCCTTGGTAAAGGCTGGATATTAGATATCCAATTTTCTCCAGATGGAAGTCACTTAGGAATAGGAAGTACTATTGGGGTTTGGATATATGATGCTCATACTGGTGAAGAACTTAACCTTCTTTCTCTTTACAATGGTTATGTTTGGAGTATTGCCTTCAGCCCGGATGGACGCACACTCGCCAGTGGCAATGGAGACCATACAGTGCGATTGTGGGATATAGATTCAGGGGAAAACACACACGTCTTCACCGGAAAGGCTTCGGTTCTTGCCTTCAGCCCGGATGGGCGCACACTCGCCAGTGGTTTTAGCCAAGATAATATGTTATTGCTTTGGGATACAACTTCGGGAAAACATAAGCATGTCCTTACTGGCCCCACGAACGGGATTGATAGCATTGCGTTCAGTCCGGATGGAAGAACTCTTGCAAGTGCCGGGCACTTTGACAGGGCAATCCGATTGTGGGATGTGAAGTCCGGAAAGCACAAAGATGCCCTTACCGGACCCACTAACTGGATTAAGAGCATTGCGTTCAGTCCGGATGGACAAACTATTGCGAGTGGCGATTGGGATGATGCGATCCGACTGTGGGACACAACTTCAAAAAAAAATACACATACGCTCGTAGGGCACAATAATTCTGTTGAAAGTGTAGAATTCAGTCCGGATGGAAGAACTCTTGCAAGTGCCGGGGGCTATGACAAAACAGTTCGCTTGTGGGATGTGAAGTCCGGAAAAGAGAAATACGTTCGTCTCGAAAACACTGATCGGTGTGTCAACAGTATTACATTTAGTCCAGATGGACAAACAATCGCTAGCATCAGTGATCGTAGAATAGTACAACTATGGAATCCTGTTTCAAGAAAATATAAATATCCCCTCACCGGATACACAAACGAAGTTGGACATGTTACATTCAGTTCAGATGGAAAAACACTCGCCAGTGGTAGTGGTTTTAGTCATGACAATACCTTATGTTTGTGGGATACAACTTCTGGAGAGCATAAGTATCCCCTCATTACTCCCCATAGATCAATTACCCGTAGAGGAATTAGCGAAATTAATAGTATTGTGTTCAGTCCTGATGGAAAAACAGTTGAAAACATTGATTGGTATGTTAGTAACTTTACATCTGATCCGAATGGTGGAACAATCAGTCCAGATCAACGAATGATCGCTAGCATTTCTGATGTAAACATAGTCCGATTGTTGGATGTGGCTTCAAAAAAATATATACATATCTTCACAGGACATACCTCACAGGTTAACGCGGTCGCCTTCAGTCCTAATGGTCAAATGCTCGCCAGTGGAAGTTCAGATGGCACTATCTTATTATGGGATGCAGAGTTTTTACAAAGCAAAGTTGCCTCCGCTGAAGCAAATACCAAATTTTTGAATCGTGAATCCCAAATACAACAGATTTGCCAAGACAGAGGTATCACAACACTCGTTCATTTTACTCGAATCGGATATCTACGGAATATTTTACAAGAAGGTTTGCTGGATCATCAGACTCTACTCAAAAAATATGGACAACAGTTTGTTCCCAATGATCCGAAGCGTCTTGATGGGCATAAAGAAGCGAATTGCCTGAGTATCAGTTTCCCAAACTATCTACTATTTTCCAAGTTCAGCTGGTCCAACAATGACAGTCAACCAGATTATTCTGGATGGGTCGTCTTGCTTCTTGATGCAAAAGTGTTATGGGAGTTAGATTGCGCATTTTGCCAAGAAAATGCTGCTTCTAACGCTGTTCGTTATATTCCATTGGAAGAGAGGAAAAAATTTGATGCGTTAAAAGGCATGTTTGTAGACGTTTGCCGCGACACCAAAGGGAATGTTTATGAACGTCAATTTTTGCAAATATCTAACGATTACCCAACCCATCCACAAGCAGAAGTACTTGTTTTTGACCAAATTCAATCAAATTATATCAAAGAAGTCCATTTTTACGATGAGTCCGCTTTGAAACAGTGGTGTGATAATAATCCATGGATTAATCCTGAAGGACTTCTCCATAACCAACAATATTTCCAAGATAGACGAGATCAGATCGTTTGGCAAGATAACAATTTAGATGACGATGATATACCTGTTGATAGTGGTACAGATGACAACCTGGATGACGATGATATACCCTTTGGCGATAACGACATCCCTTTTTAGGAGTTGAAAACAATGGCAAAACGTCCTATTTTTACTCCCAACTTCAACGGATTTCCGTATGTTGACACGTTAGATATAGAATTCAAATGGCACCCGGGTTTTGCAAAATCGCAGCTGCAGAAGTCTATAGCATCTCTGCATGCAGCTGCTGAAAAGTTGAATAAGATCTCCCCAATCTTGGAAATATCGAGTAAATCAACATCACGCCTTGGGGTTTCATTGAGTGCATTTAATCTATCATTGAAAACTCCAAATGGACAACGAATGAGTGTAGAATGTGCATATCAGGGCAGTAAGGTGTTTGAAAACGGTGGGCCTTATCACGAACTCTATTCGGTATCAAGTTTAGAAGCAAAAACGGATGATCGTCTATCTAATTCAGGGAACTTAGTCGCCTTTAACTTCTGCGGTGAAGATTTTCCCACTGAACCCAAAACGGCTTTCTACGATTGGTTATATCTGACAGGACTCTACCAGAAAAAAAGAGATTTCGTGAAAGAACTTGAAGTGTTTCAAGGTTTTTCAGACATCGTTTTCAATCCGAATCGCTCAATTAACTGTCAAGCGCGTGCTGCCGCTCTATTTGTTTCATTGTCCAAAAATGGATTGATTGATGAACAGATATTTCGTGATCAGGATTATTACCTTGCACTCATTACAGGGAAAGATGAACCTCCGCCAACCGAATCGCTCCCACGTCAACTCACTCTTCCGCTTTAGTAAATCAAAATTTTTAGGTTGACACTTCAAGTCGTACATGGTAAAGTTAAAAAATGAATGTACGCTTAAACAAAAAGCATCAAAGGACATTAGCGGCTATTTTTAGCACACAAGTCCCTGCGACGTTGCCATGGCGGCGTATTGAGGCCCTTTTCATGGCACTTGGTGCTACAAAAGATGAGAAAAGAGGATCTTCCGTGACTTTTGAATTGAATGGGAAAACCGCTACGCTTCACCGCCCGCATCCTCGGAAAGAGGCGAACCGATACCAGATACGAGACGCTCGAGATTTTTTAAAACGGGCAGGAATAACACCATGAAAACAATGACGTATAAGGGCTATACAGCCGAAATTATCTATAGTGATGAAGACGGTTTCTTTGTCGGCCATGTTGTTGGTATTGACGATGATATCGTCTCTTTTCACGGGGATACCGACGAGGAATTGCGGGAGGCTTTTGAAGGCGTACTGGATCACTATCTTGAAGTCAAAGGGCGACAAGAAATTCCGCCACAAAAGCACTTCGCGTGGAGATTACTGGCGCGCCTCCGTCAAGCCTTTCACCTATAACCACGCTGATAAGAAAGAATTTTAAAAGGGAAAACAGGTCTCTGCCGAACTCGGTCAAGACACTACTTATACCAATACTATTCAGTCTAAGGTGGTGTTTGTGTGCGGAAGGCAGCCATGTCAGGAACGAGACCTCAACCTCAAATCGGAACTGAAAATACATCGCTTCTGCTTCCGCTTGCCATTGGTGTGGTTCTGATTCTTCTCAACGCGTATTGGATTGCCCTCGTCAGCGGTATTCACCACTCCCTAAATCCTGCTTATGCCTCCCTGTTTATCACCCCGATTGTCAACCTCTTTTTTCTGATATTACTCAATACGTTGCTAAAGCGGATTCGTCCACAACTCGCCTTGAGCCGCGCACAACTTCTCATCGTCTATCAGATGTTGGTCATGCTTTGCCTTGTCTCTGGACACAACCCGATGGACTTTATTTTGGGGATCCTCGCGCATCCGTTTTGGTTCGCGACCTTTGAAAACGAATATGCAGCCCTCTTCCATCGGTATATTCCATCTTGGTTCACGATTCAGGATAAAAGTGCGCTCACCGGCTTCTTTGAAGGCAATTCGACGCTTTATACAGCAAAACACTTATCCGCATGGATAGGTCCCGTTCTGTTGTGGTCGTTTGTTACGTTTGTTCTGTTTTTCATCTTGATGTGCTTCAATAGCATCCAACGTCTGCAGTGGAGTGAGCGGGAACGGCTTAGTTATCCGATTGCACAACTCCCGATAGAGATGACAACCCCTCGCTTTTTCGCAAGACGACTGTTATGGCTGGGATTCGGTATCTGTGCGATGGTAGAACTTCTTAACGGACTCCACTTTCTCTATCCCTTTGTGCCGGGTGTGCCTCTGAAAATACCCGATTTCGGCGCGAAAATTTTTACGGCGAAACCTTGGAGTGCTATCGGATGGTTACCGCTCTTCTTTTATCCGTGGGTCATCGGTTTGACGTTCTTTGTGCCGCTCGAACTCTCGTTTTCGGTCTGGTTTTTCTTTCTGTTCACAAAGTTTCAGTTGATTTTAGGGAGCATCGGTGGCTGGAAATCGCTACCCGGCTTTCCTTACTATAATCAACAAGGCATCGGCGCGTGGTTGACGCTTGGGGTTCTCATTTTATGGATAAGTCGTCGGCACCTCAAAACGGTATTTACGATGACTTTGAAGTCCTCTGAGAACGGCGATGAGATTTCCAGAAACGAACCCTTTCAGTATCGCACTGCGCTGCTCGGCATCTTAATAGGTATCACCGTTCTCGTTTTCATTTTTCAGCAGGCTGGTATGTCTATTGGGATCCTCCTCGCCTTCTTGTGCCTCTATTTTCTCATGTCCATCGCTATAACTTATGCGAGGGCGGCGGTCGGTGTGCCTTACCATGAGGTTATTTGGACGCATCCACAACTGATGCTCGTCTCGGTTTTAGGGGTCCGACGGATCGGTGCAGCGAATTTAACACTTCTGTCTTTTTTGTATCCGTATGTTCGGGATAATGTCTCTCACCCGATGCCAAGTCAGTTAGAAGGGTTCAAAATCGCGGAACGCGCCCGGCTTTCGCAAAAAAAGATGGCGATAGCGATGATCGTCGCGCTATTGGTTGCTACGCCTGTTTCGTTCTGGGCGTATTTGCATCTCATCTATCAACACGGCGCGGTTCGGACGGAGGGCTACATTATCGGTATCGGTTTTGAAACCTTTGAACGTATGCTGCTGCCGTGGCTGCAACAACCGCACACTACGGATAGCACAGGCTTAAGCTTCACAGCGTTCGCCTCGCTGTTCACGTTAGGACTCATGTTTCTGAGAAGACAGTTTATTTGGTTTCCCTTCCATCCGGCGGGTTACGCGCTCGGTTTATCCGCAGGGATGGTTTGGGTCTGGAGCGCGGTGTGTGTCGGTTGGTTCATCAAGGCGATCTTGCTTAAATTTGGTGGTTTGCGAACCTACCGGAAGGCAGCCCCATTTTTTGTTGGGGTGATCTTGGGAGACTTTTTGACTGGTACGTTTTGGAGTTTAATTGGTGCTGTCTTTGAGATACCGGTGTATCGGGTCTGGTATTAACAGTTAAACGATTTTAAGTTGACTTTTTAAAAAATAAAGGATAAAGTAAATAAATAGGCATAACACCATGAAGACAATGACGTACAAAGGCTATACAGCAGAAATTATCTATAGTGAAGAAGATGAGTGCTTTGTAGGCGACGTGGTAAATATTGATGATATTATTTGTTTCCATGGAAACACAGACGAAGAACTACGCGCTGCCTTTGAAGGCGTGGTGGATCTCTATATTGAGGCACTGGAGCAACCGGAGACCCCACCGCAAAAACACTTTGCGGGAAGATTGCTGTCGCGTCTACGTCAAGCACTCCATCTGTAGCAATAGAATATTTGTCACCGCCATAAGAACAAAACTACGAAAATAAGGAATTTTGCCGGTGAAAACATGCCTTATTGTTTTCGCTAAGAACCCAGTGCCGAATCAGGTTAAGACGCGGCTCATACCGACGCTTTCACCGGAACAAGCGGCGGCACTTTACACCGCGTTCCTCACAGATTGGTGCGAGACGCTTGTAAAACTCACCAACGTGGATCTCGTCATCGCGTATACACCCATAGAGGCACAATCCGATTTACAGGCGTTAATCGGAGACGGTGCTATCTACATCCCACAAATCGGAGCAGACCTCGGGGAACGACTGACTTCAGCAACACGGTGGGCGACTGAACAAGAATACGCAAAGATACTATTCGTCGGATCCGATAGTCCGACACTACCGATTTCATACATATCGCAAGCACTCACACTGCTCGACTCACGGGATACCGTTATCGGACCGAGTACAGATGGTGGTTATTACCTTATCGGTTTCTCTGCTGCAGCATTAACAACGACAGTACCACACGTATTTGAAGAGATTACATGGAGCACGGCGGAGGTTTTTCAGCAGACAGTGGATCGCATCCACTCAGCAAAGGCAACTTTGGGACTCTTGCCTCCGTGGTATGATATTGATACCGCTGAAGATTTGGCATTTCTGCATGCCCACATCGCAGCGATGCGACTTGCTGGCGACACAATCCAAGCAGTTAGAACAGAATCTTTATTAGCAGAACTGTTTTCATCAGGACTTACGCAAATTGAGTAAAAAACGGTATATTTTGTTGTATTTAACCCCCTAAATCCCCCTTATCAGGGGGACTTTAAGAGGAAATGCGTGAGTCCTATTGATAAAAAGAAAGGAACTCAATAATGGGACAATTAGATGGAAAAATTGCGATTGTAACGGGTGGAAACCGCGGTATCGGTAAAGGGATTGCGAAAGGACTTGCTGCTGAAGGTGCAAGTTTGACAATCGCTGCAAGGAATGCCGAACTTCTTGAGGAAACCGCTAACGAACTTCGGGCAAACGGTACAAAGGTGTTGGCTGTGCCGACCGATGTAACGGATGAGGCACAGATTAAAGCACTCTTTGAAAAGTCGATGGCGGAACATGGGCGCTTGGACATCCTCGTAAACAATGCGGGTGCATTCGATGCCGGTCCCATAGATGAACTCTCAACAGAGGCGTGGGACTGGGTCGTCGCTGTGAACCTCAGCGCGCCGTTTCTGTGCACACGCGAGGCGTTCGGGATCATGAAGGCACAAGGTGAAGGTGGACGTATCATCAACATTGGCAGTATCTCGTCGCATCGGGTTCGTCCGCTCACCGCGCCTTACAGTGCCACTAAATTCGGTATCTGGGGATTGACACAGGTAACAGCACTTGAAGGCAGACCGCACGGGATTACAGCGAGCTGTTTGAAACCCGGCAACACGTATGTGGAACGCATCCAGAACCGTTCACAGGCACCGACCGAGCCGATGATGGACGTTGACGCGCTCGCGCAAGCCGCTGTTCTGATGGCAACCCTCCCACCGAATATAAATATGTTAGAAGCGACTGTTTTACCTGTCGGTCAACTCTATATTGGTAGAGGCTAACGCGTAGCCGGAGAAAAATCATGAAAGTGAATCGGGATCAATTCATGGAAGAAGGGTATCTCGTTCTGCGGGAAGTCGTTCCGCTGGAAGAATTAGATGCGCTTCGGGAAAGTTATGAACTGATGGTATCGCGCCAGCGGGAAATCTGGGCGCGAGAACGGGGGCCAAACGACCCACCCGGCGGCGTATGGGAGACTTCACCACAACCGCGTCTGCTACTCGGACGTGATCCACTCGCAGGACTTGTTGATGAGAAGACAGCGAGTACTGTCGAAATTTGGGCGCATGAAAACATGCAAGGTGCCAGCACTGCGCTGCTCGGTGAGGAAGACGCGGGTGTTACCGAGATGATGCTCATGTGTAGCCCTATCCGAGACTGCGGACCCGCCGCTTGGCATCGGGACCACCACCCGATTGATACTGCGCCATTACGAGGCTACATCGACGATATTGTGGAGGCGGGACCACGCTATGTGCAGTGGAATCTTTCACTCTATGACGACAGTGTATTGTGGGTGCTGCCCGGCAGTCATCTCCGAGTGAATAGTGACGCGGAAAACCAGCAATTGTTGGCGGATCCGAAAGTTCCGTTACCCGGTGCGGTGCAGACACATCTTAACGCTGGTGATGGGGTTGTTTATATCCTGCCTATTTTGCATTGGGGCAGCAATTATAGTCGGAAGATGCGGCGCACGATCCACGGTGGGTTTTCAAACCATACCCACTATGAAGCGTTTGACTATATAGACTATCTGTCGCCAGCAGTGCGAGACAAATTCCACAGGTGGAATGAACGTAGCGAACAGATGAAAGTGTGGACGGAAAATGCGCTTCGTGCTGCAATTGAAAAGCGGACTGACGCTTATCACACGGCACTCGACAATTTGCATCCGGGTAGAGGCGAAAAAGGGAAGATGCTCTCAACCGTTTTCCTATGTAAAGCCGCCTGTTTTGTGGCAATGGCACACGGTTGTGATCTCTCAGATATCCCGGATGAACTCAAGAACCGTGGCAAGGGTTTTCACCCGATCACCCTGAATTGGGGACCGCCGTTCGCGGAGCGGTTCACGCAGGAAGAAGCAGTCATCCTGTGGGAACGCTTTAAACCGCTCGATGCCCTTCTCAAGACCGATGAAGAGATGTATTTGCCGGGTTTTCAATCCGGTCCGATGCACTACTATTTCAATGAAATGCCTGCCAATTTCGGCGTTGCGAATTTCATCAAAACGTGGGAATTACAGCCGTAGACCGAGCATTCCGTTGAGATAGAAATACGCTTCTTCGGTATAACGGGGTAGGTTCTCAGGATCCTCGACTTCCAATTCTAAAGTCAGGTCGCCTTGGTAGTCTACCGCTTGGAGTGTCTCAATAATCTCTTTGAGGTTAAGTTCGCCGCGCCCGATACCAACAGATATAGATCCGAGATGATCCTTGAGGTGCACTGCATAGAGGCGCGATGCGAATTGACGAATCGCAGCAAGTGTGTCTACACCCGATGAATGGAAATGCCCAGTATCGATACAGACACCAACGCGTTCGTCAGGGATAGCATCTAAAACCGTCTGAAAATCCTCTGCCTGCTCAAGGACGTTTCCGTGATGGGGTTCAAGCGTTAGTTTGATTTGACTCTCAGCAGGCATGCGTCGCAACACCTCACGGACACAGGCGGTTACCCTGTCCAATGCGCCGGGGTCTGTTCTGCGTTGCGCGCCGCTTGTTGTCAAATGGGTTGCGCCGAGTCCCTCAGCAACTTCAACACACCTCGCGATTGCGCCCGCGCGTGCGTCAACATCAGCATTGTCCAGTCCACCCCAACCGGGTGGATAGAGTCCAGCACACTTCATACCGGATGCGTCAATTTTTGCCTTCATGTCCGCTATGTCAAACGCGTGCGCGGCATCCACGCTCCAGATAAGCGGTCCGTGGATTTCCATGAGGCGATAACCGATTTTCGGTGCATTTTCCAAAGTTGCGGCAACCTCGTCTTCGGCATAACCTCGGTAGCAGATAGAAGCACAGATAATGTCCATAAAATCCCCTTTTTGTTAAACCTGAAAAAACATAAGAAAAGATACATTCCGCTTAGTTGTTTATGAGTCGTATGTATTCGTCGTGTATTCCAATCCAAAACCAGAAGAAAGCGCCTTCTTTTTCAGAAGCAAGCGTGCGATACTTAGGACCAACTCGTGCCGACCAATAGATACCAACTTTATTTTAAGGTTAAAGACGGATGCCATGGATTCTGTTTTAGTAGTTCAAAATTTTTGTCAGCAAGCTGTTGAACATGACGAGGGAGGGCTTCGTAATGTTTTCGGAAACGTTGCGTTTTTACGTGTTTTATATTTCTTCGCATTTACCTGCTCGGAAATCAGCGAGTGCTTCTTTCGCGAATCTTTCAAGTTTGCCAGCCTTAACGTCTGCCTCAAACTGTTTATCCCACACTTCCGCTTCCATTTTATACACAGCTAAACACTTGTGAAGTTCAGTTTCCAAAACTTTTAACAGTTCTTTTTTTGTTTTTCTTTCACAATTTACCTCAGGGAGTTCTTGTATCCACCCACTCCACCCATCACCGTTCCTCTTGGCACAAACTGTATAGGTTTCGTCAAACCCCTGTTCGTGAATTTTAATCGTATGAAGCTTGTCCATAGTGTAACTCCTTTTATGAACAGAATCAGATATATCGATTATATCTCCTAAAAGACCAATTGTCAAACAATTCTCTTGAAAAATTGAGTATACAGGATATAATAAACGGTATAATCAGTAGACTTGGAGTACACTAAAAGTGATTCAGCAAATTGAAATAACTTTACCTGAATACCCGCGCGGCTTTCATCTCGTCACAGATGAGATTGTGCAATCGCTTGGGGAATTGCCGAGAGAAGGTATCCTGCACCTATTCATCAAACACACCTCAGCAGGATTAACGATCAACGAGAACGACGATCCGACGGTTCGTGAAGACTTTGCTAACAGCTTTGACCAACTGGTCAAAGAGCGCGAACCGTTCTATAAACACACAATCGAAGGTGACGACGATATGCCCGCGCATATCAAAGCGTCGCTCGTCGGTTTTACCGTCTCTATCCCGATTACGAGCCATCGCCTTAATTTAGGTATATGGCAAGGCATCTACCTCTGCGAATTTCGGAATCGTGGCGGTCGGCGACACTTAATGGCGACGCTCTATTCTTAGTGTTTAGATGTTATTAGGGTTTACACAATTTTCCCATGAGACTCCATCTATTATGTGCTGCAGACGAGGTTTCAAACCTCGCCTGCAGGGGGTTTGCGTAAGTCCTGGTTATGACATATATCCGCTACAGCGTGCTATAGAGTTCGGCGTGTCGTTGCAGCACCGCGTCGGAATCCTCCGGATTTATAACCTCTATAGAAATGAACCCGTTATATCCGTCCTCTGCGAGGAGTGTGAGTGAATCCCGTTCGGTATCTGGCATCGGTCCGCTATCCCCGAAGTTGACGTGTGCATGCCGGACTTTGCCGCGCAAATGGACATACGCCACATTGATCGGCTCTCCGTGTCGAACGTGATGCGCTGCATGCCAATTCACATAAGTGTTCTGCGCTTCAGCGCGATGCAGCGTCTCCGCAACGTAACTGCCGATGAGGTTGCCGTGCGTCTCTAAACAGAGCGCGACACCTGCGTCGCCTGCCAATCCGTCGCATTCACGGATACCGTCTGCTTCCCAATCCAAAGTTTGGGACACCTCAACAGGTGTTTCCGGGACTCTATCCCCAAAGATACGGATATTCGCCGCGCCCATCGTCGCTGCGAGGTCAATGTAACGCTTGAGGAGTTCGACCTGTTCAGCGCGTTTGCTTGCGTCGGGATCAATGAATCGGACCCCCGTTGCGATACAAGAGAGATCAATTCCGCTATCAACGAATTGGGCGCGTGCATCTCGGAGCTGCTGCGGTGTCGAATCCAATTCAACGCCGTGTCCGTGATTCCACTCGACGCGGAGTTCCAAGTGTTTATAGTCATACTGTTTCGCTTTGTCAATCAGTTCCGCCAGCGTTAGTGGCGGACAGACAGACGACATAAAACCAAATTGCATATTTTTAATTTTCCTTGCGGTTCGGTCAGGTTAATTGGATAAATAACGTTAATCGACGTAGATCCGCCTTTCGCTTCGCTTACAGACTACAGTTTCGTTTAAGCTGCTTTTTAATACTTTGCGGATAAGCATCGATTACTTCTCTCAACGGTTTGTGTGTTCAAGTCGCTTGCACCGTTGTTGCAGGCTTGCAGTTTAGGGACATCAAAGAACGGTAGCATATTTGTGTTATGGCTTCGTTTAATATTTCGTTAGGTTAACCTTGAATTTTAACAGATGAACTGCCGTTTCCTTTTTTATTAACTTGAATTTTGACAGGTAAGCGTCTTGTTAATTCCTGAATGTGGCTGATGAGGAAGATGTTCCGTCCTTGCATGCGGAGTCCTTCCAGTGCTGCGATTGCAATATCAAGCGTTTCGGCATCAAGTGTGCCAAACCCTTCGTCAAGGAACAGCGAGTTGAGTTGTGAACGTCCGCGACTGAGTTCCGAAAGTGCAAGTGCCAAAGCGAGACTCGTCAAGAACGATTCGCCACCGGAGAGCGTCTCAACCGGACGTTCTTCATTCGCATTCCAGCGGTCAATGACTGTTAGATCACCGATACTCTCAACTTTAAGTTGGTATCGCTCTGAGGTGAGATATTTCAACTGTTCATTTGCTAAATTGCCCATCTGCCTGAACATAATTTCCAGTGCAAAGTCACGTAAATCGTTTCTCGGAATTGTGTCCTGTAATCGCTGCCAGCGTTTCAATTCCTGCTGCGCTGCACCGAGTTCCTCACCGAGTTCCTCACGTTTTTCGAGCGCATCTTTCAAATCGCCTATTCTCTGCTGTTGTGCACCGACCTCTTGCTGTTTTTCCTGAAGCTGCGTTTTGATGTCCGTGAGTTCGGTTTCAATCTGTCCTAATGCATCCGGATCAAAAGGGTTTTCATCAAATCGAGCAGACAGTTCACGGATTCCTGATGCAAGTTCCCGCTTTTCATCTTCATGCGCGTCTATTCGGTCGGTTAAGTCTTGTATCTGCGCATCGTCTCGGAAGGCGTTTTCGTGTGCTTCTGGGGTGTTAAAGCCTTCTTTCTTTAACTGATTGAAGTAAGCATCACGCGCTATTTCAAGTTTTTCGGCGGATTCTTCATACTGTTTCTCACAATGTCCATGAGTTGTCTGCTTTTGAGTGAGCAAGTTTTGACTTTCCTGTACTTGCTGTTCGGCATCATAGCGCGCGTTCTCTTTCTTCTGCAGGTCGGCTTCTAAGTCACCAATAGCCACGTTAATATCATCTTCCGTTTCTAATCCGCCTGTTTTCTCACGGGCAGCAGATAGAAACGTTTCTTTTTCACGCATATATTCATCTTTTTCGTTTTTCACCGTTTCACGATTATCTTCCAAATTCTGAAGTGTCCGTTCGTCTGCCTCAATATTAATGTTAACCACCTGAAGATCCGTCTCTGCCTTCCGATGTTCATCTTCACGCTCCGTGACCTCTTTAATTTTCCTGTCAAATTGATCGACAGCCTTTGTCGGTTTAACACCATGAAAAGTTTCAGGCATAGATTCCCAAAAACGTTCCTCGGTAGCCTTAATATCCGCTTGTAAATCTGCAATCGTACTGTTGAAACCTTCGAGCTGCGTTTCGGTATCGTTCAAGGCGTTTGTCTCGCGTGTGATGTCGTTCTCACAGGTTTCGAGTTGTTGTGCCACTATTTGAAGCGTACTGTCTGCTTGTGTCCGTGCTTGCTCGGCTTTTGTGATGTCTGCGATAGCCGCATCCGCTGTGTCAGACTGTTCGGAGGTCCACACTGACGAAACATCGGTATCAGGATAGATCGCCTGCCATTTAGCGAAAAGTTTCGCAGCTTCCTCTCGCAGTGTATCTATATCTGTTGTACATGCCTGAATCTGGTCGGTAGTGTTGCGTTTATCTTGTTCAACCTGAATCTGCTTCGTTTCCAGAGTTTGTCGTTTTAATTGTGCTGCGTCTGACTCGGCTTTCGCGGCGGTTAAAGCGGCTTCTACATGCTGAAGTTGTTCCGCACTTTCAGTCTCAACGACATCGGCGCACGGATGATCTGTCGCACCACACACCGAGCACGGTTCTCCGGGTTGAAGACGTTGCCGAAGTTGATTAATCTGGTCAGCCCATTTCGCCGACTCTTTTTCTTCTTCGCAGCGTTGTACGACTTCAGAGGTTTCTTGACACACTGCGGTTTGGCTTGCTAAGTCGGTTTCGATCTGTTCAAGTTCTGCTGTCAGTTCCGCTGCAGTCTCATTCAATGTGCTCAACTGGTTTTCGGCAGCCGCCAAGCTGTCTTGCGTTGCCTCATACGTCTGTGCGGTTGATTGTGCCTTAGATGCTTGTTGCTTTCGGGTAGTCCATTTTTCAGTGGTCCCGGTCGCCAGGAGATCGTTCAATTGTGTGTTGGCATTTTCTAACGTCGCCTCCGCCGCTGCTTTTTCCGAGAGACGTTCTGCCTGCGTTTTAGATAATTTCTCAACTTCCTTGCTTAACGACGCTACTTTCTTTTCAGCGTTCGTTTTGTTCGTCAGCTCCGTTTGCAATTGCTTTTCGTGTGAAGTGAGTTCCACCAGAAGACCGGTTAATCGGTTAAAACGCTGTTGCCGATCCGATGGAAGCGGATTATCTTCCAAAAAACGCTGCGCGTCATCAATCTGCTTTTGTAACTCGGTTTGTTTCGTCTCTCTGTCCGTTAATTGTTTTTCCAGCGCATCAATCTGGCTGTCCAAACTTGCTAAACTCGGATCCCGTTTTTCTGCCTCCGCCAGTTTATGTCCTGCTTGCGCTACATCTGATTTTGCTACAGTGTAAATCGGCATTTTTTCGTCACGTTTGATGGATGCAGCGTCGAACGCAGCCGCTTTTTCATTATAGAGGACTTGATCGGTTTTAACTCGCTCTTTCGCGTCCGTTTTTTCTTTTTTTGCTATACGAAGTGCCTTCTCTGTTGCTTCTAAGTCCGAGGTTGCAGTATCAAACATCTGCTTTTCTGGAAGAAGCTGTCGTGCCCGATTCGCGGCTTTCTGCTCTGCTTGAAGTGCATCAATCTCCGGCTGCTTGTTCAAGAGTTTGTTTTGACGTTTTTCGGAAGATTGGAGTTTCTCAAAGTTCTCTTTGCGGTCTATTTCTCGCGTCTTCTCTGTCTGAATTTGCTGATTTTGCGCAGTTAACTCGCTGACTCCGGTTTGGAACCTCGCAAGTTCTACCTTGGCACTTTCCAATTGCTCAGGAGATGCCTCTGGAATTTTATCTATTCCCATTTTTATCTCGTCATAGATTTCTTGGACTTCCCGTACTTTGTCAAGTAATGCTTGTCTAAGTATATCGTAGATTTGGATACCTGCGGTTGCTTCCAAAATTGCGCGTCTCTCTTCATTGCTTGCCTTCAAAAACGCAGCGAATTCGCCTTGCGCCAACATAACAGACCGTCTGAAAGCACCAAAGTCAAGCCCTAAAAGAGATTCTACCTCTTGTGCAACTTTGGTCGTAATCAACTCACCAGTATCATCGAACAACTGCGCTTTGGGAGAACCTTTGCGTTTAATAAACCACGTCGCATGGTAACGCGTATTATTTGCTTCAAAATAGACTTCAGCGAACGCCTCTTTTTCACCGTGGCTGATCAGGTGTCTCGGATGTTGGCTCGTAGATCCACTTAACCTCGGTGTTTTGCCATATAGTGCAACGGAGATCGCGTCTAACAACGTGGTTTTTCCGGATCCCGTCGGACCCGTAATCGCTACAAGCGACGCATCATCCAACGGGGATTTCTCAAAATCAATCTCAACCGGCTCACGAAAACTGTTTAAATTCTTAAGTTTCAATTTACATATTTTCATTCTGTTTCCTCAACGAGTTGGACGAGTTCACTGAACGTTTGTGTCAAAGTTTCGTCGGGCGGGTTACCGTCGTGCTTCGTTCCGTAAAATTGCACAAAGATTTCTTCGGGACGTTTCATATCTTCAACAGGAATCGTTGGGCCCTGCTTTGCCTCCGGTAGTTCAAGTTCTACACTTAGCACATCGCCACCGCGGTCACTGAATGCTTTCCGAATTTCATCGCTGATGCCCCCCCTCGGTGTGTCTAATTTCAACTTGACTTGGATGTATGTGTCTTTCCAGTTTTTCTCCGTCGCCGCTGACAACACGCAATTTTCATCACCTTCAACAGTACATAGTTTCTTGAAAACAGGGATATTAATTTCTTTATTTTGCGCCAACGTGCCATCATCAGACAGTTCCAATAGATACATTTTTTTCCGATAACTTGCTTCGTTGAACCTTAGCGGGATTGGAGAACCTGAATACCGAATGGGATAATCGGTGCCTTTGATTGTCTGCGGTCTGTGGAGGTGTCCTAAAGCAACATAACTGACATCTTCAGGAAAATCGCTGACGTGGGTAGCCGTTGCACCACCGATCTGAACGTTTCGTTCAGAATCGCCTATTTTCCCACCTTGGACAAAGAGGTGTCCCATCAAAATCTTAGGGAGTTCTGCAGGCATAGCGGCAACACAATCGGCATAGAACCTCTTGAGCCATTCCCGATACCGTTCGTTTCTATCTCCCTCTGTTTCATAGGACAGATGCCGGAGGTCGCTTTCAGAGAGATATGGAACAGCAGCAACACCAACTCGCGGATTGTCCGGAGGGAGAACAACGACACAGTCATCAGCCTCATTTGCAAGGCCAACAACGTGGATTCTACCCATTTTGAGAAATTCGCGGGGTGCTTCCAAGTGACGGGCAGAGTCGTGGTTGCCAGCAATAACCACTGTGTATGCATCCGTCTCATCAAAAAGTCGATAGAGGAATCGGTAGTAGAGGTTCGTTGATTCCGAGGAGGGGAGCGCCGTATCAAAAATGTCGCCTGAAACGAGGAGGAGTTCGACTTCATGTTCTTGGATTATCTTGAGCAGCCACTTCAGAAATTTTTTATGTTCATGGGTGCGTTGACGTTCATGGAGCCGTTGACCGATATGCCAATCGGCGGTGTGCAGTATTTTCATATTTTCGTGCGATTACCATCCTTTGGAAATTGTTGTGAGGGTCTAATACATACTATCATAGCAGATACGAAAATCTGTTTTCAAGCAAATTAATCGTTGCGAAAAATAAAGGAGCGTGATAGACTAAAATCTACTATAGAACCGAGTGATTTAGCGATCGAAACGCCGCGGACAATAAGGAGTTAGCGCATGAAAGACAAAGCAAAACCCCTCAGTCCAGAATTAGAAGAGATGCAAGTCTATGGAGAGACACAGGTCGGATGGGATGCACACACACCGGTGAATGAAACCGTCGATGCTGACGGAAATCCGCCGCCCAGCAATAGAGGCTTCGGTGTAGCAGATCCGCATTCTCCGAAACGTCGGGTCTACGATGATCCGGAAGTCGAGGCACTCCGCGAAAAATTACGCGAACATAACGGTATTCGCGGACTCGAAATCTGTGATCCGCATGAAGTCCAGAGAGCTGCCCGTATCTTCCACCGAGACGGGTTCGTTGTCGTGCGCGATCTGCTCAATCCTGATCAACTCGCTCGCTGGCGAGATGGGTGTGCTGAGGCACTTCGTGACATCCTCTCTATACCGGGATCAGGGAAGAGAAAATACACTGCCGAAACCGGACGGCTGCCACACCGCTATAGTTACGGCACCTCCTCCGCTTCAAGACAGATGCTGCATCACCCCGCTTGGGCAAGTATGATCGACCTGCCGACGACCACACCAATCGTCACCGAGATTTTCGGCGGTTCAGATTATCGCGTGTGGGGTTCGGGCGGCGACCTCTGTCTTCCGGGCGCGATCGAATACCAACATCTGCATCTTGACGGTAGAGATCCACAACATCTCTCCGAAGCACGCATCGCTCAAGCAGAGCGACTCGGCGCTCAACTCCATAGAGACGACAACGGTAACCTTGATGTCCCCTCACAAAAACTGATTATGGAGATGACACCACCGATGGTCACCATCAACTTCATCATGTGCGATCTCACTTGGGAAAATGGTCCGATCCGACAGATTCCGGGAACACATACGTTAGAACAGAACCCGCCGCCTCCGGGCGACGAACCGGATTGGATGAAACATTCAACGCTCGTCGGTGCGACTGCCGGTTCTGGTGTATTCCGAGATAACCGGGCATGGCACGGCGCAACACCGAATTTATCAAAAGAAATCCGGGCACTGCCAAATGTCGAATATGCACCGCCGTGGCGGACACAGCACAGTTTCAGCAGGATTATGCCTCACGAAATCTGGGAAACTTTGACACCATTCGGTCAGAAACTGTGCGACTGGATTAAAGCGGAACCTGGTGTCTGGCCTCCCGGTGCAGGTATTATGCACCCACTCGCAAGTGCGCGCGAAGCCGCAAAGAAAGCCAACAATTAGGAGGAGACAAGAGATGTTAAACTGGGGTGTTATGGGGGCAGGCGGTATTGCCTATGTATTCTGTAACGGCATGCGTTTTACAGAGACAGGACAGATCCTTGCAGTCGCGAGTCGCACGCAAGAGCGTAACGATAGACTTGCTAACGATTTCGAGATTCCGCGCCAATACAACGATTACGCCGATCTGTTGACGGATGACGATATTGATGCTGTCTATATAGCGACGATCCATCCGCTGCATGCGGAGTGGGCAATAAAATGTGCCGAAGCGGGGAAACATCTACTGATCGAGAAACCGATTGGCATGAATTACGCAGAAACTGCTGCGATGGTGAACGCTGCACGCGAAAACGATGTTTTCCTCATGGAAGCCTTTATGTATCGGTGTCATCCACAGATCGCTAAAATGGTTGCGTTGATACAAGATGGTGCCATCGGTGAGGTCCAAGCCATGCGTGCGACTTTCGGTTACCGCTCAGGTTTCAATCCAGAGAGCCGTATCTATAATCGTGAGATGGGTGGTGGTGGTATCCTTGACATCGGCTGTTATACGGCCTCAATGGCACGGAAAGTTGCGGGCGCAGCGGCAAATGAACTCTTTCTGAATCCAATTTCTATAAAAGGGAACGGAAAAATCGGTCCGACAGGTGTAGACCATATCGCAGCAGCAACCCTAAAATTTGAGAACGATATTATCGCTGAGATCGTTTGTGCGGTTGAATGCAATTATGGGAGTAACGTTGTTATCTACGGCACAGAAGGCACGCTAACGGTTCCGAATCCGTGGCTGCCGTCATCGCCGTGTCGCGGTGCGAGAGAACCACTACCGCCTGACACAACTTTCTCAGCAACGCAACTTATCGTTCAATCGTCCCAAAGTCGTGAAACGACTGAAGTCATTGTCCCCGCCGACAGGGATCTGTTCACTTACGAAGCGGATACGGTCGCTGCACATATCGCTGACCGACAGGCACCGGCGATGTCTTGGGAGGATACGCTTGGTAATATGCAGCTGCTGGACGCTTGGCGCGAAGCGGTTGGCGTTGTAAAGTAAGGGAACAAAGGTGTCAATACAAATGTCTTGCATGTTTTTCCGATTGATTATATACTGCTTAAGGTAAGGTAATACTCCACCAAAAGGAATACATGCATGAACATCCTCGTTCTACACGGACCGAATCTACATCTCTTGGGAAAACGTCAACCGGAGATTTATGGACACGAAACTTTGGCAGATATTAATACGATGCTCGATCAGCACGCTGCAGCGTCGTCGCACCCAATTGTCCTGAAAATGTTTCAATCTAACCACGAAGGTGAACTCGTCTCGATCATCGGCGATCATATCGACTGGGCAGACGGCATTTTAATTAATCCTGCAGCTTACACACACACCAGTGTCGCTATCCGAGATGCACTATCTACCGTCGCCCTACCTGTCATTGAGATCCACCTCTCTAACATCTACGCTCGTGAGGAATTTCGGCATCATTCATACATATCGGCGATCGCCGTTGGTGTCATTGGCGGTTTTGGCACGCATAGTTATAAACTTGCCCTTGAAGCAATGATCCACATCCTGCAGCTAAAAATGGAACCGTCAGAATAGATACCTTGAGTAAGCATATCTTATGGAATTATCACACATAATAGGACTTACGCAAAAATTTAGTAGAAAACGGATACTTTGCATGTAAAAAGTAGATATTCAAACGTTTTAAACCCCCTAAATCCCCCTTATCAGGGGGACTTTAAGAGAAAACGCAACCCTCTAAATCCTCTTATCAGGGGGACTTTAAGAGGAGATACGTAGGTCCTAACACAATCTGGAATACAAGGAATATCTCTATGGCAGAAAACCGATTTATACCCTTTAGTCGTCCTTGGATTGATGATACCGAAATAGAAGCCGTGAGCCAAGTACTCGCCTCGAAATGGATTAGCACCGGTAACAGAACACGAGAGTTTGAACGCGCCTTCGCCGAATACCTTGGTGCCAAGCACGCCATTGCTGTTAGTTCTTGCACCGCAGCGTTGCATCTGAGTCTCGTTGTAGCCGAAATCGGCAGCGGTGACGAAGTCATCACGACCCCTTACACTTTCACTGCAACAGCCGAAGCGATCCGATATGTCGGTGCGAAGCCTGTGTTTGTGGACATCCATCCGGATACACTCAACATTGATACACGTAAAATTGAGCAGGCGATAACGCCGCGCACAAAAGCGATACTGCCTGTTCATATTGCGGGCTTCCCGTGCGATATGGACGCATTGCTGGACATAAGTCAGAACCATAATCTCAGGCTCATTGACGACGCAGCGCACGCCATTCCTGCTGAATATAAGGAGCAATACATTGGCACCCTCGGTGACCTGTCCGCCTTTAGTTTCTATGCGAATAAGAATCTCACGACAGGGGAAGGCGGTATGATTACCACCAATAACGACGCATTCGCTAAACTTCTCCGCACAATGCGACTTCACGGGATCGACAAAGACGCGTGGGCACGTCAATCACAACGCAATATATGGCGTTACGACATCGCTACTGAAGGCTATAAATACAATATGACCGATATTCAAGCGGCGATGGGGTTGTGTCAACTCATGAAACTTAACAAACAGCATGAACGCCGCCGAAATTTTGCGCAGATATATCAAACGGAACTGGCGAAATTCCCACAGATTAGCACGCCTGTGTCACCGGATAATCCCCGCGAGCATGCGTGGCACCTCTACATCATCCAACTCCAGAACGGCAACCGAGACGCATTTGTGGAATCTCTCAGCGAGGCGAACATTGAATGCAGTGTTCACTATATTCCCTTACATCTCTTCGATTTTTATCAGGATCAATACGGTTACCAAGTAGGCGATTTCCCGTGCGCTGAGTCGGCATTTGAACGCGTTGTGAGTCTCCCACTCCACCCCGGGTTAACCGAGGAAGATATTCATATCGTGATTGATGCGATAGGCAAAGTTCTGGAGTCATAATTGAGGCGCGGGCTCTTGCCTATGCTGCAGCTCAACAGGTTTATTGGACATACGATGGAAACCCGCAACCCTGTGCCCTCCACACTCTATCAAATCATCCCTTCTGAGGTCTGCTTTTCGTGTGATGTCTGTTGTCGTTTTTTAGAGGTAGACAGCCCGCTTGCACCCATTTTCACCGAGACAGAGAGACAAAAAGCCATCGCACACGGTACCGATCCTTCACTCTTTCGCCCACAAGCAGATGCGAGCAGCGCGCAGATCCAACTCAAACCGCATAAAGATTTCTATATCTGCCCCTTTTTTGAGCCAGAGACAAGCCACTGCATCATCTATCCGATCCGTCCGCTGGATTGCCAACTCTATCCGTTCGCGCTGATGTTCAGCGAGGACGGAAGCGAGGTTGTGCTCGGTGTAGATACCCTCTGCCCGTTCGGTGAGGAACATCTCGAAACGGAGGCGTTCCAGCAGCATATCCATGATGTTATTGATTACGTTGAATCCGAGGCGGTTATCGCACTGATTACAGAGAATTGGAGCCTCATTGGCGATTATCAAGAGACCGTAATAATCGTCCACACCTTAGCAGAGTTGACAGATGCAACTCCAGCCACTCACGCTTAACGACAAACCGATTTTTGACGCACACGCGCCTGGGACATACGCGCGCTTGTCTCACTACGCTTTCGCACCGCTCTACGTATGGAAGGAGCATTTTCAGTTCTATTGGACACTACTGGGAGATTACTTATGCATCTTCGCCAAACAGGGTGCCGACTATTTCATGCCGATACTGCCGATGCCGTCCGAAACCAAAAGTCGAGATTACTTAAATGTCGTTTGCGAAGTATATCAGTTTATGTTAGCATCCAATCAGAATCCACACATCGCCCGTATCGAAAATGTACCACAAGAAATGATTTCTACCTTTGAAAAAAATGGGTTTTGTGCGACCTTGAAAGAAACTGAATATCTCTACGAAACTGAGGTGCTCGCAGAACTGAGAGGGGATCGTTACAAGCAGCAACGCCACGCGTATAACGCCTTTGTAACACAGCATCCTGCAGCAAAATTGCGTCCGTACATCCAAACGGATCAGGATGCGTGTCTCGCGCTTTATGATGTATGGCGGAAGGGACGTTCGGAAAGATACGACGATCCTGTCTATAACGCGATGCTCGACGATTCACAATCAGCACACAGGATTGGGATTTCATACGCGGAGGCACTCGGACTCGTCGGTAGGATTGTCTATATTGACAGAGAAATCAGCGGTTATACCTTTGGCTATCCATTAAACGCGGAAACTTTCTGCATCCTTTTCGAGGTAACTAACCTAAAAGTAAAGGGACTTGCCCAGTTTATCTATCGCGAATTCTGCACGGAATTAAAGGACACCTACAGATGGATTAACGCGATGGACGACTCAGGTTTGGAAAATCTAAAGCGCGTCAAACTCGCCTATCATCCGACCCAATTGCTGCCATCGTACAATATTGTGAGAGAAAAAAAGTAAAAAAAGCGCAGTCCAAGCGTCGCGCCGGGCGGCTCTACGAAAAGGAACGTCAAACATCTAATTCACCTTACCGAACCGTAAGGAAACTTAAAAGAATGAAATCGGGACTTATTTTTCTCAACGGCTACTACGACATGCGGCATCTCGATTTTTATCGTCAAGAGATTGTAACCGCGGTAAAAAATCGTTCACCGGTCATCTGCGCCGATGGTGGGATTCGGATATTTGACGAACTAAATCAGGATGCGGATACGACGCTCGTCCCAGATGTCCTCATTGGCGATATGGATTCGGTATCGCATCGGGGTTCCAAACCGCTCCTGCAAGCGAAACAGATCGTTCAGGAATGGATTGGGCAAACAGATAAAGACTATACCGACGGGCAGCTTGCTGTGGACTACGCGCTGGCGCAATACGGATGCCGACATATTATTATTTATGGAGGTTTACCGCGTCCAAAGATGTATGAGACAGATCATTTTCTTGGCAACCTAAAATTGATGCGTTTTGGACATTACCGCGTATCCATGGACGAACATTACAAAGCCGAAATGCGTGACCCAAAACAGACGATCCACTATGTCTTATCAACCGTACGACTCACTCGAAAAAGCAGTGGGTTGCAACGCGTCTCGCTCGTTGCTGAAGCCGATAATGTCGTTGTGGAAAAGAGCGAAAATCTGCGTTGGGGTCTGGCATCGCTACACATCCATCCCGCCCTCACAAACGCCCTCCGTAACGAATTCGTGGAAGGCGCAGAATGGGCAGCCCTCCAATTGGTTGCAGGATCTGCCCCTGTCTACGTGATTCATAACTGGTAGGCAATCACTCTCTTGAGCGTTTCCGTGTCGAGATTCCCGCCACTCATGACCATCACCACATTTTTCCCTGCCAGTTTATCTGTGAGTTTATACGCGGCTGCTATTGGCGACGCACCTGCGCCTTCTGCCAAGTTGTGTGTCCACCGCAATGCCAGACGAACGCCCTCCTCAAGCTCTGCCTCGCTAAGTAACACAATGTCGTGAATGCCATCCTGAATAATAGAAAGAGGTAACGGGAACGGTGCCCGGGTCGCAATACCGTCCGCCATCGTATTGCAAGCATCGGTCTCTACACGCGCTCCTTCTTTCCACGAGCGATAGATCGCGGGTGCATTTTCGGCTTGTACACCGATGACTTTGACCTTCGGGTTAATCGCCTTCGCAACAGTAATCGCACCGCAGGAACCGCTACCCCCACCGATAGGCACAATAATCGCGTCCACATTCGGAAGGCTTTCAAAGATCTCAAGCGAATAGGTGCCGACCCCGTGAAAAAGCCCGGGTTCCATACACGGGTGAACATAGTAAAGCCCACGTTCCGCTTGGAGTCTTTCACACAACGCAAGTGCCTCGTCAAAATCAGCACCGTGTTCAATCAGTTCTGCACCGAACGCTTGCATCGCACTATTCTTTTCGGGGTTATTACCGTGTGGCACCACAACGGTAGCCTTGACCCCAAACTGTGCCGCCGCATAGGCGATAGACTGTCCATGATTCCCACGCGTCGCCGTAATAACGCCTTTTTCACGTTGTGCCTCTGGGAGATGGTGCATGAAATTCAGACCACCGCGAATTTTAAAACTACCTGTTGGATTATGATTTTCGTGTTTGATATATGCTTGAAATCCGAGTTGCTCAGACAATTCGGGATAGTGAATCAGAGGTGTAGGTTTTAAAAACCGCGTCACGATTTGTCTTGCTGCAATGATGTCTTGAAATGTAAGGGCTGCCATTTTTATTTTCTCCTAATGTATTTTAAAAAATCCAAATATGATAATATGATAACATATCTTAGGACGCACATTCAAAATTAACCACATAGGAAGGAAACATGCATGGCACAAGAACGGCATTCTACGCAACTGGAAATTGAGGCGACCGAGGATCTGATTGAGGCGTGCTATGAGAACGGCTGGACAGACGGATTGCCCGTCGTTCCCCCGACACCTGAACGTGTCGCTCGTATGCTCAGTGGAACAGACCTGAACCCAGAAGAACTCATCGCTGCAATCCCACCGAAATGGGGCAGAGCGACAATCGAAAAGGTCGCAATCAACGCCGTTATGGCAGGCTGTAAACCGACGTATCTACCACTTATCCTCACCGCTGTCAAGGCAATGACTGACGAACAGTTCAACCTCCACGGGGTCCAAGTCACGACTTCGCACGTCGGCCCGATGCTCATTGTGAATGGACCTATCCGCAAACAGTTAGAAATCAACGACGGATTCAACCTCTTTGGTCAAGGCTGGCGCGCAAATGCGACCATCGGTCGCGCGTTGCGGCTTATCTGTACGAACATCGGGGGTGCCTTGCCCGGAGAACTTGATCGCGCCGCGTTTGGACACGCTGGCAAATACACCTGCTGCATCGCTGAAAAAGAGGAGGCAAGCCCATGGGATGCCTTACATGTTGACCGCGGATTCCAAGCGGAAGATAGCACTGTTACCGTCTTTGCGGCTGCCGGTCCGCAAACTGTCAACGACCACGGGAGCAACACCGCTGAAGGCATCCTCACGACAATCTCCGAGAACATCGCTGCCCCGGGCAACAGCAGCGGCGAAACGCTTCTCGTTATTGGTGTTGAACACGCGAAGACAATCTCCGAAGACGGTTTCAGTAAAGCCGACATCCGGCGTTATATCGCTGACACCACACAGCGGTACTCGGCAGAAGACTTACTTGTGATGGTAGCTGGGGGTCCAGCAGGTAGATGGAGCATCGTCGTTCCGGGTTGGGGTTCACCGAGTTCAAGTGCTGTTACATCGACGCTATAGATGCCGGACACATCGAACGAAGCCTACAAAATTCGGTATGAATTTTCCGCCGAAAATATTTTTGCAAATCCCTGAAAAATGTGGTATCCTTTTTAACAAGAGAATAAGAAACTGAAATCTGTTTTCTGACGTTATACTAAAGGAATAGACGCGATGGATGCGAGAACGCTGTCTCTACCGATCAGCACCTTAGATTACAAACAACCTGCCACTGTACCTATCGGGTCGCCTGTCTCTATTGTCATTGATATGATGCAAGAAGGAAGACGTGGGTGTGTTCTCGTCGTTGATGAGGATGAGCAGTTGGTCGGTATCATCACGGAACGGGACTTGCTGCAGCACGTCAGCGGGCAGCGCGCCGCGCCCACAGAATTTAAGGTTGAACAGGTTATGACCCCGGACCCGGAGGCACTTCGTGCGAGTGACCCGATTGCTTTTGCATTAAATTTGATGCATCTCGGACACTTTCGGCATGTTCCGCTCTGCGTCTGGGACGACCAAAACGAGGCATATCCGATCGGAATCATTTCGACCCGTGATATTCTCGAACATATCGCTATATTCATAGAACATCAGGATTAGGAGGCGTAACCATGCTGTACGACTTGGCAATAGATGAAGAATTAGAGAAGATGGACGAAGATGCTGCATTAAAAGCATGGAGTGCCCAAGAAATCCAGATTTCACTGAAAGAGCTGATGCGTCCGATTGTCACCATTGACATCAGTTGTAGCACAAACGAGGCAATTGACCTGCTCTTAGCCCACAAAATAGGCGCAGCACCCGTGGTTGAAAATGGCACGCTCTGTGGAATTTTTAGTGAACGCGACGTATTAAACAAAATTCTCAACAAGCAGGTTGGAGATCTGGATGTCATCGGCGTTAAAGAATTCATGATAGCAGCTCCACAGACGGCACAACAGGAAGACACACTGAACATCGCTATTCTCTACATGGCACAAGGTGGTTATCGACATCTCCCAATCGTTGACAGTGAGAATCGTCCGATCGGCATGGTATCCATTCGTGACGTAATCTCTTATCTTGTAGAGGAATTTCCGCAGGAAGTCTTAACACTACCACCGAGACCGGTTCGGGATGCCCTTAAAGCCCGAGAGGGCGCGTAGACGTTTAAAATTTACATATTTCTCAGGTGCGGTTTCCGAGCGCGAACCCTATGTCCTAACATCTCGCAGGCGCGTTTCCCAAGCGTGCACCTATCACACAAAAAGGAAGCAATTGTGATGCGCAAGCCAGTAGAGCAACTCGAGGAAGCGACAATCCTATTTGCTGGCGACTCCGGCGATGGTTCACAGACCATTGGCACACAAATGACAGAGACCACCGCCCTCATTGGTAACGATGTCGCAACCCTACCCGACTACCCCGCCGAGATTCGTGCACCCGCCGGATCGTTAGCAGGTGTGTCCGGGTTCCAACTCCACTTCTCAAGCGAACAAATCCACACCCCCGGAGATCTCTGCGATGTACTCGTAGCGATGAATCCCGCCGCTTTAAAGGTCCATCTCCATAAGCTCAAACCTAACGGCATCCTCATCGTAAATTCTAATAATTTTGCGCGCCGCAATCTACGTCTCGCTGGATATGAAGAAGATCCGCTCGAAGATGATAAATTTACAAAATATCAGGTTTTCCGCGTTGAATTAACACAACTCACTCGCAAAGCCCTCGAAGCAACGCAGTTGACAACCCGCGAAATGGATCTGTGTAAGAACTTTTTCGCGCTCGGTATGATTCTCTGGCTTTATAATCGCCCGATGGAATACGCGATGAAATGGGTGAAAACCAAGTTCGCCCAAAAACCGCAATTCATCGAAGGCAATATCCTCGCACTTCGCGCTGGAAATACCTACTGCGAAGCCACTGAACAGTTCGCTGTCTCCTACGATGTGAAACCCGCGGCGTTTGAACCGGGCACCTATCGAAACATCGAAGGCAATATGGCGACAGTCCTTGGACTCGTTGCGGCTTCACATCAATCCGGTCTGCCGCTGGTGTATGGCAGCTACCCGATAACGCCTGCGAGCGATATTCTCCATGGACTCGCTAAATACCGGAATTTCGGTGTCGTCACAATGCAGATGGAAGATGAGATCGCCGCTGTCGGCGTCGCAATCGGTGCTGCTTTTAGTGGTGCCCTGGGGGTCACAGGCAGCAGCGGTCCTGGTCTCGCACTCAAATCAGAGGCGATTAACCTTGCGATGATTGCCGAACTCCCGATCGTGATATGTAATATTCAGCGTGCGGGTCCGTCAACGGGAATGCCAACAAAAACGGAACAGTCGGATCTGTTGCAGATGTTTTACGGTAGGAACGGTGAGTCTCCTGTTCCGATCATCGCCTCATCACGTCCGTATGACTGTTTTGACGCTGTCTACGAAGCGTGTCGCATCGCTATCAAATATAGAACGCCGGTAATATTCCTCTCTGACCTCTACATAGGGATGGGAGCCGAACCGTGGAAAATCCCGCAACTTTCTGAATTGCCAGAAATTCGACCCGATTTTGCTGTGAGCGCAGATACCGGTAACGGATTTGAACCGTATCTACGCGATCCAGAGACACTGGCGCGTCCGTGGGCAAAACCGGGGACCGCCGGTTTAGAGCACCGCATCGGCGGTTTAGAGAAATCGGATGTAACAGGACACGTTAGCTACGATGCCGAGAACCACGAGAAAATGGTGGAGATCCGTGCTGAAAAGGTCGCACGCGTCGCTGATGACTATCCGCCAACAGAAGTGTTTGGGGCACAGGAAGGCGAAATCCTCTTACTCGGATGGGGTGGTACTTTCGGCGCGATTCGAACCGCAGCAGAAAGCTACGTCGCTGGAGGACTCCCGGTAGGGCATGTCCATCTTCGACATCTTAATCCGTTCCCAAACGATTTAGGCGACATTCTTAGCAGGTTCAAAAAGATTTTAATTCCTGAACTTAACAGCGGGCAACTCCGTCAACTCATTCGCAGCACCTATCTCATCGACACGATCGGGCTTAACAAGGTGCAGGGACAACCTTTCCACGTTTTCGAGCTGCATTCCAAAATTGACGAGATACTTAAAGAAATAGGACACCTTTAGCCTCCAACACCAAAGGTGGTAATAATCATGAAAAGGAAAAGAACTTCACGTATTCCAGGCGGGGCACCCACGCTCACAAAAAAGGATTTTGAGTCCGATCAAGATGTCCGCTGGTGTCCAGGTTGCGGTGACTACTCCATCCTTGCCCAGACGCAACACATTATGCCAGACCTCGGCATCCCCAAAGAAAATGTAGTCTTTATTTCTGGCATCGGGTGTTCAAGTCGGTTCCCGTACTATATGAACACTTACGGTTTCCATACCATCCACGGCAGGGCACCGACGATCGCTTCTGGTGTTAAAACAGCGAATCCTGATCTCTCTGTTTGGGTGATTACGGGGGATGGCGATGCGCTCTCAATCGGGGGTAACCATTTCATTCACTTGATGCGCCGCAATTTTGACATTAATGTGCTGCTGTTCAACAACCGTATTTACGGACTCACGAAAGGTCAATACTCACCTACATCAGAGCGTGGCAAAAAGAGCAGTTCCACGCCACTTGGGTCCCTGTCGTTGGATACCCCCTTTAATCCGATTAGCCTTGCATTGGCTTCCGGTGCCACATTCGTAGCGCGTTCTGTTGACATAGATTCAGGGCATTTACGTCCGATGCTTAAGGCTGCCTTTGAGCATAAAGGCACCTCTTTCATCGAGATCTACCAAAATTGCCATATCTTTAATGATGCTACCTTTGAACTCTACAGAGAAAAAGAGTTTAAGACCGATAATACGGTGCTTCTTGAGCACGGTGAACCGCTCGTTTTTGGGGCAGAACACGATAAAGGTATCCGACTCAACGGTTTCCAACCGGAAGTTGTTGACATCACAAACGGTGAGTACTCCACCGATGATCTCATCGTCCACGATCAGTACGCTGAGGATACTACCTTGGCGAACTTCCTCGCCGGGATGAGTGATACATCTGATATGCCGCATCCGATGGGTATCTTCCGCAGTGTCCGGCATCCATGCTACGAAGACTTGATGACGAACCAGATCCGAACCGCAAAAGAACGCACAGGAGACGGTGACCTTGAGGCACTTCTCAACGACGGCGAAACATGGACTGTGTCATAGTATCGCACGATACTTTAAAGGTAGTAGACACACACCCTGTACTGTAACAGGTAGGTACTTGTAGCAGAAGTTTGCCTCGCGATGAGATTTGGTCCGACACACACCACACGCACTCATGAAGATTTACATTCTAACCGATTTAGAAGGCGTTGCGATGGTATCTCGCTTCAGCCAAACCCGTGAAGAAGGTCCCCAGAAACAAGCAGCCATGGGATTATTGACCGAAGAGGTAAATGCTGCTGTTGATGGTATCCTTGATGTGGATGCAGACGCAGAAATTGTGGTCTGGGACGGACACGGGACTGGCGGGATCGATGTGCTTGCGTTTCATCCTGCAGCGAAGTTAATTGCGCGGGGACCGATTCGTCCGCCCTACTATCTTGACCAGACCTACGACGCACTCTTTTTCGTAGGACAACACGCCATGGCAGGCACGCCAAACGCGCCGTTGAGTCATACATATTCGTCTTTGTCAATCGAATACTATAAACTCAACGGGGAGATGATCGGAGAGTTTGGATGCCGTGCAGCGTTGGCAGGAACTTTTAATGTCCCAACGGTTTTCATCTCCGGCGACGATAAAGCAATTGTTGAAGCCAAGCAACTGGTACCTGATATTTATGGTGTCGAAACCAAACAGGGACTTGGACAGGAACTCGCGTTGCATCTCTCGCCACAACGGTCGCGAGAACTGATTCGAGAGACCGCTGCGACGGCTTGTCAAAATCTCGCTGAGATCCCACCCTTTAAAATTGATCCACCCTATACGTTTGAAGTCCGGGTCCTTGAGGGTAAATCCATTGACGGGTACCTGAAACGCGGCGCAGTGAAGATTGATGACCGCACCGTCAGCTGGCAGAGCGATGACCTTCGCGCCCTATCTATCTAATCCCTTGACTTTCCGCTCCCGATTCTGGTATCCTTTTTTATAGATTTATTATAGGCTACGATCTTTTATCGGCACGCACAATACGCGCGCTATATTATAGCGGATTCATATATGGAAACCTTTGATTGTGAACTGAAACAACAGGTTATCTTCGGTGATAACACGCTTGAAAGGCTCGGTGAGTTGACGCGCTCGTTCGGCGGGAGTCGGGTTCTCCTCGTTACAGATCCGGGCATCGAAAAAGTGGGGATTCTTGCGAGAGCCGTCTCAGCACTGCAGAGCGAACGGATCGCCGCCTACGTTTATGCGGATGTTAGGTCCAATCCGACAACAGAAAACGTCGAAGCGGCTGTTGAAGTCGCGAAAACCAACGCGCCGATAGATTGCATCATCGGACTCGGTGGCGGTAGCCCGATGGATTGTGCGAAAGGCGCGAACTTCCTACTCACAAATGGCGGTAAGATGGAGGACTACTGGGGTACGAATAAGGCAACAGAACCGATGCTGCCCTCTATTGGTGTCCCCACAACCATTGGCACCGGCAGCGAGGCACAGTCCTTCGCACTTATCTCACAAGCAGACACACACATCAAAATGGCGTGTGGCGATAAAAAAGCAAGATTTGAGACTGTGATTTTGGATGGAACGCTCACCAAAACTTTGCCGAGACCGATTGCAGCAATTACGGCGATAGATGCTGTCGCACACGCTCTTGAAAGTTATGTCTCGACGCGACACAACCCGATGTCCCAGATGTTCGCACGGCATGCGTGGGAGTTGTTAGATACTCACTTTGAAGCATCGCTTGGACCTAACAGTTCCGCAGCCCGCAGCAAAATGCTGTTCGGTGCCTACCTCGCCGGACTTGCGATAGAAAACTCGATGCTCGGTGCCGCTCACGCCTGCGCCAACCCGTTGACAGCAAGATACGATGTCATCCACGGAGTCGCTGTTGCGTTGATGTTACCGCATGTCATCCGATTCAATAGCACAGTCGCCGGAGAAGCCTATCACGAACTGTACCCGGACGGAGATATAGCGGATAGAATCGCAGCACTCAAGCAGATGGGTAATTTACCGAACAGACTTCGGGATTGCCCTGTCCAATATATGATCGGGACAGCAGACATACCGACGCTGGCAAAGGAAGCGGCTGCGCAGTGGACAGCGCAGTTCAACCCGCGTCCTTTGGAAATTGGAGACTTTATGAGGCTTTATGAACAGGTTTATTGACAGTCGAGCAGGCGATCGGAATCGCATGCCCCTTAAAAAGTCAAAGGCTACGGCACACCGGTGTGTGCCTGCTACTTTCCTCATCCTTGTGCTTCTGCTGAGCATTGCAAAAGCAACGCTCGGTAACTGGACAAGTTTTCGTGGGAACCCACAACTTACGGGGGTAGCCGCCTCCCAACTCCCGGACAATCCCCAACTGCTCTGGACTTTTCAGGCAGCGGACATGATTGAAGCCACCGCTGCAATCGCCGATGGAACGGTCTATGTCGGTGCGTTGGACGGCATCCTTTACGCTATCGATGCACAAACAGGTGAGAAGCAGTGGACGTATCAGACGAACAGCTCGATCAAAGCGTCACCCGCTATTCACGATGGAGTCGTCTACTTTGGTGACGGTGATGGCGTGTTTCATGCGGTGGACAGCAACACGCATAAAATGAAATGGCAGTTTCGCACGGAAGGCGAAATCATATCTTCAGCCAATTTTGCTGGCGATCGTGTGCTATTCGGTTCCTACGACGGATTCCTCTACTGCCTCAAGCGAGAAAATGGAGAACTGGTCTGGAAATTTGAGACGGAAGGGTATGTCCACGGCACCCCGGGTGTCTGGACACGGTCTGTGAACAGTTCTGATAAGGCTGCGAACTTCGTGATTCTGACGGGGTGTGACAGTTATCTACGCGTCATTAACATCGATGACGGCACACAGACACAACAGGTAGACCTCGGTGCGTATGTTGGGGCAAGTCCAGCGATTTCGGAAGATCGGGTCTATTGTGGTACATACGGTACTGAAATACTCGGAATCGCTTTAGATACTGGAGAGATTGCGTGGCGATATCAGCATCCGAAACGGCGATTCCCGTTCTTTGCTTCAGCTGCTCTCACTGAGGAGACCGTTATCATCGGTGGCCGCGATAAGATGGTACACGCGCTCTCACGGGAAACCGGTGAACCGATTTGGACTTACACGGCTAAAGCGCGCATTGAGTCTTCAGCTGTTGTCGTCGGCACCCGCGTCTTTCTCGGAACGACTCGCGGATTGTTCATAGCGTTAGACCTTAAGACCGGGGAATCGGTATGGCAATTCGAGACGGGTTCATCTATCGTTGCATCACCGAGTGTCTCAGACGGTAAAATCTACATCGGCACCGAGGACGGAATTCTCTACTGCTTTGGATAGGTAAGTTTTCAGCGTAATTATACTACATACACCGCTGCCGCTGTCAACATAGAATTGACACAACGTCTGACCCTATGTTATAGTATAATATAAACTTATAGCAACATCATACATCACATTCGGTGCCTTAGGATTAGGCACATGTCAAGACACACATAAGTCGGATAAAGGAGCAAAGATAATGCCTGAAACCAAACCGGAACCCGCAACAGCAGGCATAGATTCAAAAGATACAACTGTCGGAAGCGTTTTCGTCTCAAACTATCCTCCGTATTCTGTCTGGGGTGAATCCGATGTGCCAGAGGTGCATAGTGCACTCGACGAACCGCCGCGTCCAGATGCGACCTTAGGGCTTTACCTCCATATTCCGTTCTGTCGGAAACGGTGCAAGTTCTGTTATTTTCGGGTCTACACGGACAAAAACAGTTCCGAAATTGACACCTATCTGAATGCCCTGGGGAAAGAGGTTGAACTTTACAGCGCGCAACCCGCAATCGCAGGCAGACCTTTGCGATTCGTTTACTTCGGTGGCGGCACGCCTTCCTATATCAGTGTCAAACACTTGACGGCTCTCGTCGATAGAGTGAAAAACGTGATGCCTTGGGATGCCGCTGAAGAGGTGGCGTTTGAATGCGAACCCGGCACCCTGACAGAAAAGAAACTCGATGCTATCAAAGCGATCGGCGTAACCCGGTTGAGTCTCGGCGTTGAAAACCTGAACGACGAAATTCTCGCTGAAAACGGCAGAGCACACCTTTCTAAAGAGGTCTACCGTATCGCACCGTGGATAAAGTCATTAGCGTTCGATCAGGTGAATATTGACCTCATCTCAGGTATGATCGGCGAGACATGGGAAAGTTGGCGCGATACCGTCAGAAAGACGATTGAGCTTGACCCGGATAGTGTCACTATCTATCAACTCGAACTGCCGTTCAATACCGTCTATTCCAAGGACATCCTCGGCGGCGATGCGCTCCCGGTGGCAGACTGGAAATTAAAACGCGAATGGCACCAATACGCCTTTGAACAGTTTGCGGCAGCGGGTTATGAACAATCCAGTGCGTATACTGTTCTCAAGAAAGACAAACACTGTCAGTTCGTCTATCGCGACGCGGTTTGGCAGGGTAGCGATATGATAGGCACAGGCGTTGCATCTTTCTCTCACCTCAGTGGGATCCACTTTCAGAACGCGCCCTCATGGGGAGATTATCTCGGTAACCTTGCGGAAGACAGGCTCCCGATCTACCGCGCGCTGAAACCGACAGCATCGGAACGGTTGACGCGTGAGATGATACTGCAACTCAAACTCGGCAAAATCAGCCCTTCCTACTTCCAAGCGAAGTTCAACGCAGATATCCTTGATATTTTTGCCGAACCTTACGAAAAGCTGCAAAACGATGGTATGCTGCACATCAACGCTACATCAGATGAGATTCAACTGACACAGCGCGGATTACTCCGGGTGGATAGTTTGCTGCCAGCGTTCTATGCCCCTGAATACCAGAACACGCGATATACCTAAAACAACCTGATTCAACGGATATAATATTTTCTATCATGGAAGGAGTGAAAATATGGATACTAAACTCATCGTATCTAACCCGTCAATTATGATGGGCAAACCTGTTATTGCAGGCACCCGTATCCCTGTCGAACTGATTTTAGAAAAAATTGCAGCAGGTGAGACGATTGTGCAATTACTTGAGGAATATCCACGCTTAACTGAGGCAGGTATACGTGCAGCACTTCATTTTGCATCTCAAGCTCTTCGCGCTGATGTTGTCTACCCAATTCATGAAGAAACTCCATGAATTTACTTGTAGACGAGAGCGTCGGTCAGTCAAGTGTTATTTCACCCGGAAGGGTCAGAATTCGTCAAGGCCCATAACCAACTATACCAACTACACTTTCATTAATTAAACTCAAAAATATGGAGTTACAAAAACAATTACATCGTCTCCGCAAGATGCTCGCGCCAGTGTTAGAGACTAACGCCTTCTACAAACAAAAACTCACCGAAGTTGGGATTACGCGCTCAAACGACATACAAACACTGGAAGATTATCGGCAGCTGCCTTTTACGACAAAAGAAGAACTCAGCACAGATCAGGTCTCACATCCCCCTTACGGCACAAACCTCACCTTTCCCTTGGCGCAATATACCTGCCTCCACCGCACCTCTGGCACAACAGGTGAACCGTTGCGCTGGTTAGATACAGCGGAATCGTGGGACTGGTGGGGAAGATGTTGGGGCGAAATCTATCGCTGTGCAGGCGTAACTTCAGCGGATCGGTTGATGATCGCTTTTTCGTTCGGTCCGTTTATCGGTTTCTGGAGTGCCTATCACGGCGCGCAGATGCTTGGCGCTCTGACAATCCCAAACGGTGGTATGACCTCGGATCAGCGGATACGCGCCATCCTCAGCAACGATGTAACGGTGCTAATTGCCACGCCGACGTACGCACTACGGCTCGCCGAAGTCGCGGAACAAGAGGGTATTAATCTTAGCGAAACATCTTCAGTTCGAGTAACCATCCATGCGGGTGAACCCGGTGCGAGTCTGCCTGCAACGAAAGAACGGATTGAGGCGCGTTGGGGGGCGCGTGCTTACGACCACGCCGGTGCAACGGAAGTCGGGGCATGGGGTGTGATGTGCGAACAGCAGGCGGGTCTCCACCTCAACGAAAACGAATTTATCTGTGAAGTCCTTGACCCAGAGACGGGTGATCCAGCAGACGAAGGCGAGTTAGTGATTACCAATTTAGGGCGCGTCGGGATGCCGGTGATCCGCTATCGGACGGGGGATTACGTTAGACTCAAATCGGGCCCCTGTGAATGTGGTCGAGAGAGCCGTGTCCTTGACGGCGGCGTTATCGGACGGTTGGATAATGCACTCATTATCCGCGGGCTGAACGTATATCCTGCGACGCTTGAAAACATCATCCTTAAGTTTCCGGAGGTTCAAGAGTTCGCTGGTCGAGTCTATGGAACAGAGACATTTGATGAACTCGAAATCCAGATTGAATCCACAAACCCGAATCCTAATGATACTGCCACTGCTGTCGCTGCCGCGATCCAAGCCGAGTTAGGTTTGCGTGTTATTGTGAAAACGGTGCTGCACGGAACGTTACCGCGGTATGAACTCAAATCAAAACGGTTCACTGATGAACGGACTTCACAGAGAAAAACAGGCTAAATGCTTTCCAATGTTCTCCTTGACATCTCATGCCCTGGAGGCTATAATTGGTTAGAGGTTAACGACTAAAATGGCAGACTATGAAATTGATGAAATTCACAGAATTCGTAGGGAAATCTCCGCACGGTTTAACCACGATGCCCAAAAATTGGAGGCTTACTACCGAGCATTGGATGAAGAATTCCGGAAGGCTGGATACAAATTCGTAGATCCACCGACTGAGAAACCGAAAGTAGCAAAGTCGAAAGACGAAGAAGCAGCGGATTGATTAATGCTTCGTCCACTTTGCCGAATTGTCTGAATCGCGGATTACGCGGATTTTTAGGTTTTTGCTATCCTAAATCGGTTTGAAATTTGGAGCATTTTTTAGAGAATTGAATGGATCTAAATCGCTTTCTTTGACCTCTAAAGGCTCGGAGGCTATTTGTTTAGGAGTTGAAGACCAAAATGGTAGACCATGAAATTGATGAAATTCGCAGAATTCGACGGGAAATTTCCGAACGATTTGATCATGATGTCGACAAACTGATCGCTCACTATCAGGCATTAGAAAAAGAATACCGGAAGTCTGGAAAATACAAATTCGTGGATCCACCATCTGAGAAGCCTGAATCCACCGAATCTGGAGACGAAAAAGCAGCAGATTGATCTTGAATCCTTGAAAAGACGGGTATCAACACGCTATAATGAAACTTTCAAAAACACGGCTTTCTGAAATTGAGAGCCTTCCTGAGGATATGATTGATACGTCAGAGATTCCCGAACTTGATGATGACTTCTGGGAAAATGCGCAGCGGGTTGTCCCTGAAAATTATCTTCAGATTGAACATGAAATCTTGGAATGGTTCAAGGGACAAGGACCTGATTACCACGCGCAGATAAATAAGGTGCTTCGAGCGCATATAGAAACTCAGAGATAAATGAAAACACACCACACCTACGACACCATCGTTATCGGGGGCGGACCTGCTGGGAGTACTGTTGCGACGCTTGTTGCTGAACAGGGACATCGCGTGCTGCTGCTTGAACGGGCAACGACACCGCAATTTAAAATTGGCGAATCGCTGATTCCGGCGACATACTGGACCTTCAAACGGCTCGGTATGCTCGAAAAGCTGCGATCAAGTCATTTCCCACAAAAATACAGTGTGCAGTTCTATTCGCGCAGTGGCAAAGGCTCCACGCCGTTCTATTTCTTTCAAACCAATCCACATGAGAGTGCTGTCACATGGCAGGTACTGCGGAGTGAGTTTGACGAGATGCTCTTGGACAATGCCACAGAAAAAGGCGTTGAAGTCCGCCGCGGGGTCGGTGTCCGAGAAGTCCTTTTTGAAGGCGACACAGCAACCGGTGTCGTTACACAGAACACAGATGGCACCCGCGAAACCCTTCATGCAACTGTCATCGTCGATTCTACTGGGCAGCGGTCGCTTATCGGAAGGCAGCTGCACCTGAACACGATAGAACCGAACCTCAAAATGGCATCGCTCTTCACACACTACGAAGGCGGACATAGAGAGGAAGGCATCGACGAAGGTGCCACGCTTATTTTACACACCGAAGAGAAAGACTCTTGGTTCTGGTCGATCCCACTGCCGTATAACCGGACAAGCATCGGGGTTGTCGGCGAGTTGGACTATCTTCTTCAAAATCGCAGAGATACTAACGGCAAACTTGACACGCAAAAAATCTTCACCGAAGAATTAGAAAAGTGCCTGCCGCTGAAGCAACGACTCGAAGGCGCGAAGCAGCTGCTCCCGATCCAAACCACGAAAGATTTCTCTTATCGTGCCAGTCGTATCGCAGGCGATAACTGGGTATTGGTAGGCGATGCATTCGGGTTCTTGGATCCGGTCTACTCGACGGGACTGTTTTTGGCACTCAAATCCGGGGAGATGGCAGCGGATGTCATCATCGAAGCCTTTGAAAAAAACGACTTTTCTGAAGCCCAGCTCGGCAGTTTCGGACCGGCGTTTGTAAATGGAATGGAAGCGTTTCGGAAGCTTGTTTACGCTTTCTACACGAAAGAATTCAGCTTCGCACGGTTCCTATCAGAATACCCGGAGCATCAGGGTGGCATCGTTGACATCCTAAGTGGTGATGTGTTCAGGAAAGACGTAACGCACATCTTCCCAGCAATGGCAAAGATGTGCCCGTTCCCATCTGAGGTGCCGCTGGAGTCTTCAGCAGAATAAATTGCCTCGTTGTAAACACAATATGTTTTTTAAGAGTGGATTCGGAGCATGTAATCCACCGTATCGATAGCTATAGGAGAGTACCCATGAAATACGTCCTGCCCTTTTTATGTATTATCTGTTTCGTCTTTCTGCCTGCCAAGTCAGAGAGCGATAACGGTTCAAAACGTCGGTTCATCAGCATCGGAACAGCACCAGCAGGCGGCGCGTTTTTTGTCGTCGGTTCTGCAATCGCAGAAGTGGTTGATAATGCCCCAGAAACAAACTGGGAGGTAACCGCTGAAAGCACAAAGGGAACGCAAGAAAACATCCGTCGCCTTGTAAATAACGAACTTGAGTTCGGACTTGCCAATGCCGCGATCTCCTACTTCGCTGTGCGTGGTGAAGGCGATTGGAAAAAGGAACACGCCATTCGTGCGGTTATGACCCTTGCCCCGAATGTCGGCTTGTTTATTACACCGCAATCTTCGGGCATCCGCAAAATTCAAGATTTTGCGGGAAAGCGAGTTGTTGTTGGTCCCGCGGGTGCTGGATTTAAATATTTCCTTGAACCGATATTACTCGCCCACGGTGTCACGTACGAAGATTTCTCACCGCTTAATAGCCATTATATCGGCGCGGTGGATCTACTGGCAGACGGTTCTGCTGCAGCGGCATTCATGGGCGGTGCGGTTCCAACGCCAGCCGTCACGCAAGCCAGCACGTCTCAGAACATCTTTTTCATTCCGTTCGATGAAACGGCGAAAGCGTCTCTCTTTGAAAAATATCCGTTCTTTAACGCCATAACCGTTCCTGCGGATACCTATAAAGGGCAGACGGAACCGTTCGCAAGTATGAATGTGGGTTCAATGCACCTCATCACCGCTGCGCAGATCGACGAAGCTACCGTTTACGAATTTACGAAGGCCTTGTACACACACCGTGCGGAAGTTGTCAAACGCCACGGTGCCGGGAAAGCCATCAATCCGAAAAATGTCGTCAAAGATACAGGTACGCCTTTTCATCCGGGTGCCGTCCGTTTCTATCAAGAAATCGGTATCTGGCCGGAATAACACCTCTATTTCCGTTTTTTGTGCCGCTTCGTAAATCATGCACTCCTTTTGCCTCCGAATAGTATCATTAACAACAGAGAGATTGAGAAGCACGTAATTTTTTCTCACGCATCTGTAGTAACGATACGCGTAGAGACGTACCAAAAATAGGGTTATCTAAGTCAACGAGATTCCCTGTTTCTGGCCGGCTTCGGTTTGAGGGAAACGATTCTCCTTTCAGACCGAATTCCGTTCGCACTCTTGAGACACGAAAATCCTCGGAGGTTAAGATGGATTTAAAACGCAATCGTGGGCACAATTTGCCCCAACAAGATAGAAAAGATACCCTATACCCACCTGTTAACCTGTATCAAGGACAACACCTTCACGGCTTTGAGGTGAAAGCCGTCACCCCAATTGACGAGCTGCGCGCAGTCGCAATAGAACTCCTGCATGCACAGAGCGGCGCACGTCTCCTTCATTTCTGGACAGATGATACCAAAAACTGGTTCTCGATCAGTCCAATAACCCCAACCCTTGACGATACAGGATTACAACATATTCTTGAGCACTCAGTGATGGCAGGCTCTCGTAATTATCCGGTAAAAGAGGTGTTCTTCGAGATCATGAAGATGAGCCTCGCAACCTTTGACAGCACGAATGCCATGAACTACGTTGATCACGCCTTTTACTACGCTTCAAGCACTGTCAAAAAAGATCTGTTCAATCTCGCCGAAGTCTACTTTGATTCGGTTTTTCATCCGTTACTGACAGAGGAAACTTTCAAACGTGAAGGACACCACCTTGAACCTGTAAACCCAGATCAGCCCACAGGCGATTTAAAAATCAACGGAATCGTCTACAATGAAGTAAAAAACAATCTGTCTGATCCAGAAGCGTGCTTGTATTACGCTGTGCGCGTCGGACTTCTGCCCGACACTTGCTATGCCCACAGTGGTGCCGGGAACTCGCTTGTTATGCCTGACTTAACCTACGAACAATTGAAAACCTATCACCACACCTACTTTCATCCGCGCAATTGTTACTTCTTCTTCTACGGCAATATTCCAACAAACGATTATCTCGTACTTCTCGCTGATAAACTGGCAGCACTTCCACAGACTGAAACAGAAGACTTTCTACACCCCCTTCGCCGAGAAATCTCACAGCAACCAAAGTGGGAATCTCCGCGAATTGTGAAGACTACGTATCCAATTGGTGCAGATGAACCGCTCACGGAAAAGACCTATTTGATGCTCAGCTGGATCACTGGAGAGACAACCGATCCCGAAGATACCATCCTGTGTCATATTTTAAACCTGATTCTGTTTGGCAACGAAGGCGCGCCGCTTCGCAAGGCACTCATCGATTCAAAACTTGGAACTGATACACTCATTAATTTTTTAGGCGACCTGACAGGACCCAATAGAACTTTCTGTGTAGGTTTGGTTGGCAGCGAAGCAGATCGCGTTGACGCTTTTATGGAATTGATCATCCATACCCTCACGCAAATTGCAGACGCAGTAATTGACCAAGAGAAGGTGGAAGCCGCATTCCAACAAATCGCCTACGACTATCAAGAAGTGACATCGAACTTCCCGTTTGAAATGATGAAGCGGGTCGTAAATACTTGGATATATGAAAAGGAACCCACCCTCTTTTTAAAGATGGGGACACACCTATCTGTTGTCCGTCAACGCTGGGAACAAAATCCGCGCATTTTCAATGAATTGATTCGCGAGCGGCTTCTCGACAATCCACATCGGTTGACGACCATCCTTACGCCTGACCCAAATATGCAGGCAAGTTTTGATGCCAACGTGGACGAACGTTTAAAAGCAATCCGTGCAAAACTCACCGATGAGCAGATGCAGCAGATAGCTGCCGATGCCGCTGAACTTGAAAATCTTAGCGGACAGCCCAATTCGCCGGAGGATTTGGCAAAGTTGCCGCAACTGCACATCTCTGACCTTCCCAATGAACCGCAGCATATTCGGACGACCGTTGAAACGGTTAGTGGACGCCCTCTGCTCCGGAGTGATATTTTTTCAAACGGTGTGAACTACCTCGTGCTGAACTTCGACTTGCAAGGTCTACCACAACATCTTTGGCAGTATCTACCGAGATACACCGATGCCGTTGGCAAACTCGGTGCGGGCAAGATGAATTATGAAGAGATAGCACAGCGCAGCGCAGCAGCTACCGGCGGCCTCGGATGCTCCCCAAACTTTACCACCCACGCACTTGATCCAAGCCGTCCCGTGTGGAACATGCAGTTTCGAGTCAAAGCTCTTGACGGTAAAATAGAGGATGCCTTAGACGTTTTGCACGATTTAGTTTTCGATGTGAACCCACGCGATAAAGAACGTCTCTACGACGTGCTCAGTCAAGCAGTCGTGGGATATCAGAACCAGATACACGGTTATAATGGTCCAAGTATCGCAAACCATCATGCGGCTCATGGACTTTCACCAGAAGCATATCTCAAAGAAACCGTCTTCGGAGTGCCACAATTCCGAACGAGTGAAATGTTGCTCAACCGTTTTGGCGAATCCTATGAGGAACTTAGCGGGTACATTGAACAGATCCGAGATTTTCTGTTAGTTCAAGGTCGCGTTACTGCCAGTTTTACCGGTTCGGATGCAGCTTTTGAGATGCTTCAAGGACGGTTTGCCGAATGGATCCTCGATATGCGTGATGAACCTATAACCCCAACACAAATAGGTTTTAAACCTTTTGGGACACCACCACGCGAAGGATTAGCGGTTCCTATTCAAATAGCGCACTGCACGCAAATGATACCAGCACCGCACTACTCACATCCGGATTCAGAACTCCTGACCATTGGGGCGCATATCTTAGAGAATGATTACATGTTGCCCGAAATTCGTTTTAAAGGCAATGCCTACGGTTTTTATTTTTCATACAACCCATTTGAATCCATGCTACACCAAGGATCGGAGTTCGACCCGCATGTCGCTCGTACACTTGACGTTTTTGCACGGACAGTTGACTATGTTAAACAGACAGAATGGACGCAAACGGATATTGACCGAGCTATTATTGCTAAATCAACGGATTACCAAAAAACAGTCCGACCCAGTCACGCCTCAGCCGATGCGCTTACACATTACCTTGCGGGGCAGACCCGTGAAATGTTTGAAGAAAAATATGCGCAACTCCGACGCGCAACCCCTAAAGAAGTAAAACGGGCACTGCTCCAGACGCTTGAGGGACATAGGGATAAAGCGTCCATTTGCGTCTTAGCGAGTCGCGAGAAATTGGAAGCTGAAAATCAGAAGATGGCACAGCCTTTGCGTATTGAAGACCTCTTCAAAGTCTAACTGTTGTTGCTACCAAGATTACTTAACATACATTGAAAAATTCCTTGACTTTAATGGGATATTCTGATAGAATTGTAGAATACTTAACAAGGAGAATTATACGTCAGTGACCCCGTCCTAAAGGAAGGGGCTTGTGCGAAGCGCATGCCAAGCGTTCACTCCACAAGTTAAACCACCGACTACAGTAATATATCACGGTCCCTGAGCGTGGCAGCTCACACGATGTTTCGGATACTCCCCTCGTCTGATTCCGCTCTGCGACTGTGATCTGGAAGGGGCAACATATAACCCGAAAGGGAATTTACGATGAACTTCGTTCCGGTCAAGAGCAAAGATGGTGAAAGACTCATGCCAACCACACCCACGCGGGCGGGCATGATGATAAAATGTGGGGATGCAACACCTTATTGGAACAACGGTATCTTCTGCATTAGACTTAACCGGGAGACATCAGGGTGCTATAAGCAAGAGATTGTAGTCGGTGTAGACCCGGGTAGTAAAAAAGAAGGATTTACCGTCAAGTCTGAAGCACATACTTACCTCAATATTCAGGCGGATGCACACAACACAGTCGGTAAGAAAGTTAAAAAGCGTCGTGAGTTGCGGCGGGGACGGCGTTCCCGGAAGTGTCCGAACCGCAAAAATCGCACGAACCGCCTCGCGAATAGAGAACGGATTCCCGCAGGCACACGTGCGAGGTGGGATTGGAAGCTAAGAATACTTCATTGGTTGTCTAAACTCTATCCAATCACTCATGTATGTGTAGAGGATATTAAAGCGAGGACGGTACAGCGTGCTAAGAAGTGGAATCAGTCTTTTAGTCCACTTGAAGTCGGTAAGCAATGGTTCTATTCTGAAGTTTCAAAGCGATGGGAGTTGTTCACCCTTCAAGGGTGGGAAACAAAAGAGATACGTGATAGACTCGGACTAAAGAAGTCGTCAAAGAAACTATCGGAGACGTTTGACGCACATTGTGTAGATTCTTGGTGCTTGGCACATCACACGGTTGGGGGTCAAAGTATACCGGATAACACAGACATTTTCTGTGTCGCCCCTATCCCGATACGCCGGCGTGAACTCCATAGACAGAACCCACAGAAAGGTGGGAAAAGACCGAGATATGGTGGCACAGTGTGCTTGGGCATCCCTAAGAATACATTAGTCAAACACGTAAAACATGGTCTGCTTAGAGTGACGGGATTTGATAAATCGGGACTCAATCTAAGTGAGTTAGGGAGTGCCAAACGTGTTGTTAGAAACGCGAAACAAGGCACATATCGTGTTTTACGCAAACTTAACTTTAGATATAAGGACGGCAATTCCGCACCATGCTAAAGCAATGGTGTCCCCTTGCCGAAGATAATGATGGAATTAACTTTTGAAAAAGATGATCTCTTACATTCTTTACAAATCCTACAGGGTGTAGCGAGTGGACGTAGCACTTTACCAATTCTTTCAAACGTCCTTATCCAAGCTGCAGATGGAAAAATTGAGTGTATCGCCACGGATCTTGAAGTCGGGATCAAGCTTAGAGTGGAAGGTGGCATTCAAGAAGACGGTACAGTCACTGTTTCCGGGAAAAAGTTGGCTGACATCGTCAAAGAACTGCCGGACGACAAAGCCATACACCTCGCCACCACAGCAAATGATCGCATTGAAATCAGCTGCGGCGATGGCGTTTATAAGATTATTGGACTCTCGTCCGAAGAGTTTCCGCAATTGCCTTCCATTGATGGACATTCATTGACGATCGAAGGTGATACGCTGCGTACTGTCCTCCGCAGAACTGAATTCGCCGCTGCGACAGACGATGTCCGCTACTTCCTAAACGGGCTTTATTTCAGTTTCCTTGAGGATAAAACTGAAGTCGTCGCGACTGATATGGTACAACTCGCACTGGCGCAATGCGAAGCGTTCAATGCTCCCGAGAATGTAGAAGGGTTCATCGTTCCGCTCAAAGCCGTTAAAGCGATCGAACGCACTTTCGCTGAATCTGAGCAAGTGCAGGTCTCAATTTTTGAAAACCAAATTCTCTTCGCTGATAAAAACGCCACCTTAACCACACGCCTCGTAGAGGGAGATTACCCGAAATATCAAGAAGTCCTCCCCAAATCTGCAGAAGGCAATGTAGTCGTCTCTAAAGAACAATTGCTACAAGCAACCCGGCGCGTGGCACTGCTATCGAATCCGAAGAACTATTGTATCAGTTTGGAAATCAATTCTGAGCAGATCCGAGTTTCAGCGAAAGCACCGGAATTAGGCGAAGCACACGAGACCCTTCCGGTGGAGTCCTGTACCGGAGATATTCGATTCGGTATTGATGCCCGCTTGCTGGCAGAGACGTTGGCACACATTGAAACGGAATCGGTCGCAATAGAATTCATAAGCGAAGTTAAGCCCATAACTTTTAAACCGACCAATGAAGAAAGACATATTTGTCTTGTGGTCCCAATGCGCTTGGAAGTTTAACACAGACAACCTATAAACATTGCTCTCCAACTACAAGGAAATCGATTGACTTTAACGAAACTTTTCTGGTAGAATTGCAGAAATACTTCATAAGGAGAACTCTACATGGAACTAACCTTTGAAAAAGACGATCTCTTGCACTCGCTGCAAGTCCTCCAAGGGGTCGCGAGTGGACGCAGTACCCTACCGATTCTATCAAACGTCCTCATTGAAGCTGCAGATGGAAAAATTGAATGTATCGCCACGGATCTCGAAATCGGAATTAAAATTAAGGTCGAAGGTATCATTCAAGAAGAGGGCGCAATCACCGTTTCTGCCAAAAAGTTGGCTGACATCGTCAAAGAACTGCCGGACGACAAAGCCATACACCTCGCGACCACGGCAAATGATCGCATTGAAATCAGCTGCGGCGACGGCGTTTATAAGATTATCGGACTCCCAGATGAAGACTTCCCGAAATTACCCTCCATTGATGGACATTCACTGACGATTGAAGGTGATACGCTGCGCGCTGTCCTCCGTAGAACTGAATTCGCTGCTGCGACAGACGATGTCCGCTACTTCCTAAACGGGCTCTATTTTAACTTCCTGGAAGATAGAACCGAAATCGTCGCTACCGATGGTGTAGCCCTTGCCCTTGCCCAATGTGAAGCATTTAAGGTTCCAGAGAACGTAGAGGGATTCATCGTTCCGCTCAAAGCCGTCAAAGAGATTGAACGCACCTTCGCTGAATCCGAACAAGTGCAGGTCTCAATTTTTGAAAACCAGATTCTCCTCACGGATGGGAATGCTACCTTAACCACACGCCTCGTAGAGGGGGATTATCCAAAATATCAGGGACTCCTCCCGAAATCCTCAACAGGCAGAGCCGTCGTCTCTAAAGAGCAACTTCTCCACGCAACACGACGGGTCGCCTTGCTATCGAATCCGAAGAACTATTGTGTCTGTTTAGAGATGGACCCTGAACAGATCCAAATTTCAACAAAGGCACCGGAAGTAGGTGAGGCATACGAGACAGTGGCTGTCAAATCTTGCACAGGACGTGAAAGGATTGGGATCGATGCCCGCTATCTGATAGAGACATTGGGACATATCGAAACGGAATCCATTGCGATAGAATTTACAAGTGCGGTGACGACAGTCGCCTTTAAACCGATCGGCGACGAAGGACATATTTGTCTTATATATCCGATGCGTTTGGAAGTTTAAAGTCGAACCACATAGATAGGGTTATCCACCAGCTGTAGAAGAAAAGATTTTCAGTTACACCAAGCGAGATTGCGAATCTCGCTAGCGCGGGGCTGGGTAAGTGTTACCAAAGTTAAATCGCCCTATTTTTTCTGAAAAAAACTTGACAACTCATTGCTTTTATGATATTATTATATAGTCCGATGCCGAGATAGCTCAGTCGGTAGAGCAGTAGACTGAAAATCTATGTGTCGGCAGTTCGATTCTGCCTCTCGGCACTTCTCTCCAATCGCAATAGTTTGCTAAGCCGGTGTAGCTCAGGGGAAGAGCAACTGATTCGTAATCAGTAGGTCGGAGGTTCAAATCCTCTCATCGGCTCTTCTACTTCCCCGATATTAACAAGTTGGCAACACCAGATTCGTCTCCTACGCTTAGCCCATTCACCTGAAAACCGTGGGGTACTGCTGATGATTAATACGGCACCGCTACTGAACGTATCAAAGGTTATACTCCCTCATTTGCCGAAGAAGGTTCAAAAATTGATGCCAGGGTTCTTAGCGTTTCTGCCGCTGGCACTCGAAATCGCGAAACTCCTGTATAAACATCGCCAAGAAATCAGAGGTGTTATTGAAAATCTAAGCAAACGCGCCTCAACGCGAACTAAAAAGGTGAGTAATGGGATCGCAATAATTGCGCCGCGTTTGCCGAAGAAGGTAGGTCGAAAGTTACGTCGTCGGTTGAAATATTTGCCGTTTGCCCTTGAAATTGCGAAAGCATCTTACAGAAAGAATCGGAAAAAAGTTCAGCGTTTAACAACTTCGCTCCCGAAGAAGACGCAAAGGAAAATCAATAAGTTATTAAAACGACACCATGGGCGGCGACGTTTGAATTTTCTCCACGGATTTCGGAACCCTCTCCGTAGATACCAGTCTTAAAAATATTGGATTCTTTCCTTTTTCCGTTACTCTTCCGATTCCAATTCAGCAGCAATTTCCTCTTCAAGCGATTTGACATTCGCTAAAACTGTCGGATGGGGTTCAATCTCATACACCTTCCGGTACATCTCAAGCGCTTTTACTTTATCCTTAAGGAAACTGCCATAAATCTCAGCCATGCGTTCCCAAGCGCGGACCTCTTGTGGATCGAGTTCAACAATGCGTTCGTAGGCTTGGAGTGCGTTCGCATACCCCCGTGTTTCAATATCCTCTCGTCCAAGAGCCTCCGCACGCACCAACCATAAACGCACAAGATCACTTACAATTTCGTCCATCTCTGGACGTTTTTCGTATGCCTGTTCCAGTACGAGAATTGACTCCGACTCGAGTCGGCTCACCTCAGCCAAGTCTTCATCAGTGAATTCCCTGTCCAAGAATCGGTAACCTTGAAGCATTTTGCTGTACGTCCTCGACAATTGAAGACGAGCCAGGATACCAATAGGTGCTTTTTCAGAAGCAATATCTCGGAATTCAGGGTCATTGTCAACCGCCCGTTTATAGTGATCGACGGCTTGCTTATACTGTTTATTCCCTTGATAGAGGACACCGAGGAGATAATGCGCTTCAGCGTTGCTTGGATCACTTTTGAGTACCGCTAAGAATTCTTCAGTCGCTTGTGCTAACAATTCATCATCCAAACCCTCATCGCGAAGCAGCTTGCCGCGTAAGAGCCGCACATCGGGATGATCCGGTTGAATGCGTGCTGCATGTTCCAAACGTGCCTTCGCATCTTTCAGCCAATTGCTCTGTGAGTAAATTTCAGCGATGCGAAGATTCACATGCAAACGGGCTTCATTGCTTGTTTGTGATACCCCGTTTATCGAGACCTCCTGCGCTTTCCCAGCAGTTTCTAATGCATGTAATGCCCGCCAGTAGAATAGTGATGCCTCGGCGAGATCCTGTTCCGCAAAGAATGCGTCCGCCTTTTCAATAAATGTCCCAGCTTCTGACAAGGGGGGTGCTTCGAGTTCGGCACTACCACGCTGAATATAAAACACTGCCAGCAAAATAAAACCGATGACGGCTAACACCTCGGCACAAAAAAGCCAACCCCGTAGAGAAAATAGGGATTTAGTGTTAAATGACATGTTAACTTCCTCTCCTTGAATTGAACACAGATAACCCAAATTATACGTTACTGTCTATCGCTCTCAATGTCATCAAGAATGCCAAGCATCTCCTCTGCATCAACAAATCCGGTGAATCGCTTGAGGACAATCTCATTAGCATCCAAGAAAATGACGACTGGCAATCCGGGGATCTTGTACTTTTCGGTGAGTGCTTTCGTCGTTTCAGAGGTGCGCGTGAAATCGAGTTTAACATTCACATAATCAGCGAGTCTCTCGGCAACAGCGGGATCCGAGTATGTCAGGTGATCCAACTCTTTACAAGCAGCACACCAAGCGGCATAAAAATCGAGCATCACGAGTTTGTCCTCCCGCTTCGCGATTTCAAATCCCTCCGCTTCGTCATAAACCCAATCAAGGTGGGGACCTGCGGGTTGTTGGATACCACCAACAAACATATAGGCACCAAGGACTGCTACCAAAAGACCGCACGCTTTTTGGGCTTTCACACGTCCGGGGATGCCGCTGAAACGTTGTGTTAACTTTCCGAGCCACACCCCAACAAGGACTAACCCGCCAGCGATGCCGAAAAATGGCAGTGAGTTCTGAAGGAAACTCTGCAAGACAGGAAATACATCTTTAAGAAAGTAGAGTGCCATCGTAATAATAGCGATACCAAAGATGTTCTCCAAAACATACATCCATCCACCCGAACGCGGTAATGCAGAAAGTAGCCCGGAAAAAGTTCCGATCCCGATAAAGAGGAGTCCCATTCCGAGTGCGTAGGTGAACATGAGCCAGAATCCGAGGAATAGGCTCCCTGTTGTGGCTATATAAGTGAGTACGACCGCTAACGCCGGTCCCGTGCAAGGCGCTGCGATCACACCAGCGACCGTTCCCATAGCAAACGCGCCAGCAAATCCAGCACCACCGACGGTATTCAAACGATTTTGCACCGCGTATGGCAACCGAATTTCAAAGACACCAAACATCGACAATCCGAGCGTAACGAGGATTACACTGATGAAGCCAACGACCCACGGATTTGCCATTATCTGACCGAACACGGCGCCTGTTGACGCAACCGCTACGCCTAAAATCGAATACGTAACGACAATCCCAATCACATAGATAACAGAGAGCAGAAACGATTTGAAAAAGCCAGCAGACTCATTGGCACCGAAAACAGAGACAGTAATTGGTATAAGCGGGTAAACGCAGGGTGTCAAACTCGTCAAGATTCCACCGGCAAACACGAGCAGGAACGCCAACCAAACCTGTCCACCAGAGAGGGCGCGTGCGAGGCTCCCTTCGTCCCCAGTAGAACCCGGCGGTGCCGCGAATTCAATGTTAGCAAAGACGGATTCATTAATACGTTGAACTGTTTCCTCTATACCGACAACTTCAATCGGTATCGAAAAATCGAGGGTTTCCGGTAACAGACACTGCGCATCGTCACACGCCTGATATTGCAGCTGAAAATCCAACGTACTTGATCCAACTGGCGCGGTCTGGCTTAAATCGGCTTGGATACCGATAGTGATCGTATCGTGATAGACGGGTGCTTCTCCGATTGATCCGAGTTTTAGCACATCACCTGCTGGATATACGATCTCCCCAAAAGTGAGATGTGGGACATCAGGCGGGGTCACCTCGGTCGCGATAAACCCTTCCTTTGCTGGATTGGCATTGACATGCCATCCTTTGGCAATCTCTACAACGACAGCCATCTGGAATTGACTGCCCGGTTGTACCTTGTCGAGGGAGAGGTAACCTTTCGTGGAAAGTTTCTCAACAGCAGGTTTTTCACCAAGTAACAAATCTCCGAATTGTGCGTGCGCGTGCATCGGGAAAGTTATCGCAATAAGTATTAACAGGCTCCAGAATAGGTATTGATAACGTTGGGCGGTCCTGAACATACGTAAAATCCTCCGCAACTACCTCGGTTCAAGCACAATGCACGGCAGAATCATCTCTTCAAGGGAAACACCACCGTGTTGGAAACTGCCTTGGAATATCTCTTTATAGACGTTGAACTGTCTGTCATAAACGAAATAGTAATCCTCTTTCGCGAGCACATAATTCTTCCGTGTTGCGTTCCCCGGCAAGCGATATGTTTCCGGGTCTTTTATAATCCATCCGGCTTCAGGTGCGCATGAGATGTTTCTACCTTCTTTAAATCGAAGTCCGGTAGTCAGTTCGGTTTGACTTGAAATTTTCGCGGCATTTTGACAAAGCAATGAACCGTGATCAGACGTTAGGATGACAGTAATACCACGTTCAGCGGCTATCCTGAATATTTCATAAATCCGGGAATGTTGAAACCATGCGTGCACAAGTGCCCGGAACGCCGCTTCGTCTGAGATCAACTGGCGAAGTAAATCCACCTCGTATCGTGCATGTGTCAACATATCCAGAAAATCGACAACGAGTCCCGTCAAACTAATTCTATCGGCGATATTCAGCCAGTGCAGGTATTGCATCTCGCCTCGTGTGTCGAAAATTTTGAAATAATGCAGCGGCGGCTTGAGAGGTATTCCGTGCCGCTCAAATTGCAAGAGCATAAGTTGTTTTTCATGGCGATTGATGCTCGTGTGTGTATTATCGGGTTCGGCATATAAGTCTGGATACCTTTCAGCAAGTTCGAGTGGGAACAGCCCACTAAAAATAGCGTTCCGTGCATAACGGGTCGCTGTCGGGACAATAGAATAATAGTAATCTGTCTTTATGTCAAACAGCGGGTAAAGAAACGGCTCAATTTTCAGCCAATGATCCAACCGCATGCAGTCCATAACAACAAATAGCACCTGTTTCCCTGCCTGAATTTCAGGGATAACATATCTATAAATGACATCCACAGACAGGGTAGGCGAGGCTTTCCCTTCAAGCCAGTGTCTATAGTTCTCCTGAATATAATTACCGAAAGCAGCGTTTGCCTCCCGCTTCTCCATTTCATGGATAGTTTTAAGTTCGTCAACGTTATGGAGCGTATCGAGCCGGAGTTCCCATTCAGTGAGACGCACGTAAGTATCAATCCATGTTTGCCAATCGTTACTGGATATACTCTTTCGCGCCTCTCCGTCGGAAATGTATGTTCGGTTAAAGCTTTGGACGTACGCCTGCGGTGTATATGCTTCCCGAATCGCCGACTTTTCAAGCAAAAAAGCGAGTGACAATGCCAATTGCTTTGAAGTCGTTTCGACTTGACCATTCGCTGGCATCATGAAGATACTATCAACATCATACAAACTTGCTTCCTGCATTACTTCCGCGTCGTCCTCAAACGTTAGAAGAACGATCGGAATATGTGTATTCATCTTCCGAATGCGCGCCAGCAGGTTATCTTCGCGTATCGTTTCATTAGAACTCAATAGAACAGCGTGATAGGTCTCATTCTTGAGTACGGCGATACTTTCAGCGTCAGCGTCCGTTAAGGTCACCTCATAGCCTTGATACTCCAAAAAGCGCACGTACGGTTTTTGCGTTAGATGGTTTTGCTTTTCGCTATGTGAATCTTTAGGGTGTTCACCAGATTGTACGACATCAGATATCTGATTATCAATCCACAGAATCCTCCATCTTTTTTCTCCCATGTTATACCCCCTTTTTGTAACATAGGCTTGTGAAGCAAACCTACATCTTGATAAAACGGACAATTAGGCTTGTCCGGTATTTTGGGGTGAACAGTTGCGAACTTTGGAATAAAACACAGAACAAAAACTAAATATTAGAGACAAACCGTCCCGGGTTCAACAGACCCTCCGCATCAAATCTATCTTTAACCTGTTTCATTAAACCGAGCGTGTCTCCGATGTCTCCCCAAACGTCAATACGCCGCTTGAGTTCAGGCGGTGCCGTCTGTATAATAAGGTTTCCTTGCACCGCCATTGCAGATTGACGGAGCTGCGTTAGCGTATCCGCGAGTCCTTGGAAATCTGTGTCGGATGTAACAGGAATAGCGAGATACAACACACCACTTCCAAGGAGTGCCATCATTTGGACATCCCGCGCCCAAGGTGCCTCCACAATTTGTGCCGCAAATGCGGCGATATCGGTACGTCGCAGGTTCAACTTGGCAATCACTGCCTCAGTGTCTGTGCCTTTCGCGGGGAATTCCCGAATAGTTTCTTGAAGGTGCGCCCGCGATTCACCTTCAGTAATTGTGACACCTAATGCACCATTTTGTTCCATAATTCCTTGACCTTGCGTCAATTGCCATGCTACAGTTTCAGGGTCACCACCGAATCCAACCACCAACATCGGCTTTCTCGCATCCGCAGCGACACCGATGCCTATATTAGCGTTCACAAATAGATTCACAAACATCGGGAGTAGCTGCGAACCGACAATGCTTAAGCCTGTCCGAACTGCGTCTTGAACGTTTTCAAACGCTGTTGCCAGTATCGCTTCCCGCGCCGGGATTGGCGATAATTTGAGCGTCACTTCAGTAATAATACCAAGCGTTCCGAAAGCACCGATATAGAGTTTGTTGAGATCGTAACCGGCGACATTTTTTACCACCTTGCCGCCGCTTTTGACGACAGTCCCGTTTGCATGAACGACCCGCAATCCCAAGACCTGATTTCGGGCAGTGCCATATCGGACACGGAGCGACCCACTCGTATTCGTTGCAACAATCCCACCGAGGGTGCATCGGTCTGCGGAAGGTGGATCCAACGGAAGATACTGTCGATGCTGCGCCAATTCGGCTTGCAAAGCGGCTAAACGGATACCCGCTTCCACAGTAACGGTTAGATCCGCGGGTTCATATTCCAGAACACTGTTCAGACGGGTTGTCGCCAGCACCAGGTCCACTTTTTGTGGTAGATTCCCGATGCTGAGTTTTGTGCCTGCGCCTGCGGGCATCACCGATAAATCCCGGTCTGATGCAAACCGAAGGACATCTTGGATCTCCTGAACGGATGCAGGCAAAACGACTGCCTTTGGAATATATCCATCAAACGTGTAAGCGGCACGCTGCGCCTCTGGCAAGATTCCAGATTCTCCAACAATCTGCCTAAATTCATCGTGCAATGTACGTGAATTTCCCATATACTTCTCTTTCTCTATCGTTACAGTAAAATAATTTTCTGTGGAAACACTTTCAAAACCACGTCCAAAAAACCATGAACAAGTGGGATTATGCCTTGTTATGTCTGTCTCAAAGGCTTACCCATCAGGATTCTTCGTGAGGATTCTTATCTCAAATCCTTCTATTTTTTCTATTTGGTCTGTTTTAACAGGAGTTTGGTAAATGGAAAAATCTTCGAAACGTTTCACACTCTGTTCAAGCAAAGATAGCCGCGCGTTCACTTTACCAAATTCTCGAACAATCCAGATGATACCACCCACGATACCAAGTAATACAGGTCCCCCGGCTGCAAGTAAAGCAACTATGACCCTTGTCTCTATCACTCCCTATCCCTCCACACTAATCTGGTCAAGACTGAAGTGAATTTGTCTCGTCCAGTACTCCCCTGCCCTACTATCAAGGTATTCCATCTTGTCACCAGTGCTTGACATGCTTCCCTCAGAATCAAATTTATGTCCTAAAGCAGAAGCAAAAGTATCAATGAACCGCTCGTAACTTCGGGTAGGGATAACAGGTATCTTATCTGCTTCACCAATAACAATACGGACAGCAAATTCATTACCTCCGAGATGTTCAACAGATTCAACTTCGGTAATGTCTTGAAGCATATCTCGGACAGTGCTGATAACATCATCTTTAGAATAGGTTTTCATTTAGAAGTTCCTCCCTACATCCGGTTGCAAACCGAGTTTCGCGTAAGATTCAGCAGTCGGGAAAATTTTTCCGGGGTTGCAAAGTCCTGTCGGATTAAAAACCTCTTTGACCGTCGCCATTACTTGCATATCAGCGGGACTAAAAATGAGGGGCATGTAATCCATCTTTTCAACGCCGATGCCGTGCTCTCCTGTGATTGTGCCACCGACTTCAGCACATACGGTGAGGATCTCCATGTTAACATGTTCTACGCGCTCACATTGGTCAGCATCGCGCTCGTTAAAGAGGACAATCGGATGGATATTGCCGTCGCCAGCGTGGAATACATTCGCGATCGGGATCTGATACTTCTCGGAGATTTCAGAGATGCGTCGTAAAACCTTCGGTAATGTTGTCCGTGGCACGACCCCATCTTGGGTGATATAATTCGGCGCGAGGCGCCCGAATGAACCGAACGCGCTTTTTCGTGCTTTCCAGAGCTGCTGGCGTTCCGCATCATCTTTGGCATAATCCACCTTCCGGGCGTTATGCTGTTTGAATATCTCCAGAATTTGATCGGTCTGGTTCTGCATGCCCGCCTCAATACCATCAAGTTCCACAATTAAGATGGCTTCAGCATCAAGTGGAAAACCGAATTGGAAGGCCTCCTCTAAAGCACGGATGACGAGGCTATCCATCATTTCGAGCGCAGCTGGAATAATACCTTCACCGATAATTGTTGAAACGGCGTTTGAAGCATCGTCCATTGTTTCAAAGACGGCGAGTGCGGTCTGATATGCCTGCGGGTTACGCGTGAGGCGGACAACGGCTTTCGTCACGATCCCGAACGTGCCTTCAGAACCGACCATTACACCACGTAAGTCATAACCCGGAGTCTCCTCAACAGTACCCCCCAATTCAATGATCTCGCCATCGGGTAAAACGACTTCCAATCCAAGCACATGATCAGATGTAACGCCATATTTCAAGGTATGCGGTCCACCGGAATTCTCAGCGATATTTCCACCTATTGTGCATGCCTTCTGGCTCGACGGATCAGGCGCGTAGTGATAGCCTTTACTTTGTACAGCCTGCGTCAAGAGCAAATTGACAACCCCGGGTTCAACAACTGCCCGTTCGTTTTCAAGGTCTATCTCTAAAATCCGATCCATTCGGTTAAGCGCAATGATAATCCCGCCTTGAACGGACAGCATACCACCGCTTAAACCTGTGCCACCGCCGCGCGCAATGAACGGTGCATCATACGTGTTTGCCAACTTTACGATATCCGATACTTGCTGTGCTGTATCCGCGAAGACGACGACATCTGGCATCGCCTTGAAAGAGGGCGCGGCATCGCATTCATACACGGACAGCGCGGTCGCATCTGTCAAAACATTCTTAGGACCGAGGCGTTCAGAGAGATCCGCAACGAGTTGTTCTTTCTGGTGCATAGTCTACTTCCTTTGGAGGCATAATTCTTATTCACGACTGAATTTAGATTACCACAATTTCGATCGGATGTCCAGTTAGAATATATGGTTAGATTACCACAATTTCGATCAGATGTCCAATTCAAATCTAATGGATGCAATTATGATTTCTATTTGCGAACCTAACTCGTAACGTGCTATAATTGTGTGAGTCTACACAGTTTGTCAGAATCCAATCATCGTAACTTCTCAAATAAAGGTAGATAAAGGAGATAAGATGCGAAAATTGATATTGATTTTAGCGCTCGCCTATTCAATGGCTTGGATGCTACCACAAGTTTGTGTTGCAAAAATTGATCCAGAAACCGCTGTCGGTGTTTGGCTGCTCGATGAAGGTGCCGGCAAAACAACCAAAGATGCCTCTGGAAAAGGTCATGACGGCACAATCAGCGGTGCAAAATGGAAAGATGGCAAATTCGGGAAAGGTCTCGAATTTGATGGCGGTCAGTGGGTCACAATCGATTCAACACCGGAACTACAAGTCGGTGAAGAGCTCACAATGATGGCATGGTTTTTTGCCACAGATATTGGTGATTGGCGGCAGCTTATCGCCAAAAGCGACGAATACCTCTTACGTATTGATCCACCACAGGAAGGTAACAAGATGTCGGCGTTTGTCAAACCTGGTGGCGGTTGGGAACCGAGAGCCTCTGCGAATGTTCCTGATGAAGACACATGGATCCATTTCGCAGCGACGTACGACAGCAACGCAAAAAATGAGCAGCTCGTTGTGTACGTAAATGGTAAGCGTGCAGGGGCGAGTACACGTCCGGGAGACATCGCTGTGACGGGAAATCCGGTTGAACTTGGGAAATGGGGCGGCGGCTCATACTTTGTCGGTATTATTGATGAAGCCGCTATTTTCAACGTCGTTCTCAGTGAAGACGATTTGGCGACCATCGCCGAACACGGGTTAGCGAAAGCACTTGGTGGGTTAGCTGTTGCACCAACGAACAAACTCGCAACAACCTGGGCAACCCTTAAAGCAAATCGATAATCTGCAGCCAAGGAAACGCACCGTCTTGTAACGTTGATACTTCTATTGTGTCCTTTTATTTTTTCTTAACTATGACATCACGCAATGTGTTATGATGGCTTAACCAAAAGGAGGATTATCATGCGCACAGTGATTCTTGTATGCGGAATCTTGATGATTGCCTCGTAGGCGGAGTGTCCGCTGATGTATGGACCGATCCGTTCGATGGCAATGAACTCGCTGAAGGTTGGGAATTTCGTGACCATAATGCTAAGAAAACGACATTTGAAGTCAAAGACGGCTTTTTACAGATGACGAATCCAGGTAATTGGGGGCATACAACGCCTGATAAACCGATGCTCGAACGAGAAATCCCAAAAAGTGCCGCTAAAAATATAACGGTGAGCGGGATTTTCTCCACGGAACCTGATACACCCGCAGACGCATGGATCGGCATTTTCCTGTATAGTGATGAGGATCTGAACTATGCCTGCTTCCTGTTCGGCGGTGAAGCCAACCAACCGCAAAAAACACTCATCGGGAGTATGGTGCAAGGCGGCTGGCAAGACAAAGGACACTTCCAAACCGGCTTTGATGTGCCACTCCATCTGAAGATTGTCAAAGAGGACGATGTCTTCTCAGGCTACTACCGAGAGAACGAAAAAGATGAATGGACACTCTCTGGCGATAAAACGTGGAACCACAAGTTTGATGTAGAACGGGTCGGTATCGGTTTTATGAACAATTGGGGCGGGAAAACCGTCACATTTCTTGTGGATACACTCTCGATTGACGGCGAAGGGATAGAACCTTTCGCAGTCGATCCAGAAAGTAAATTAGCCACAACTTGGGGTAATCTTAAATCGAACCAATAACCGTCATCCAATTCAAAACGGGGTGGTGCCAGCACTGCCCCTAAACCGACTTTCGCAAAAAACAACCGTCTAAAGCGTTACGCAAAGAACAAGGAGAAACGCTACCGCCATGTCCATCCCCAAAATGTCCGTAAACAATCCCGTCTTAGCGAATCTGTTGATGATCATTATTATAATTTTCGGGTTGATCGCATGGATAAACCTACCACGGGAACTCACCCCAGAAATCGCGTTACAGACCGCAACTGTCACAACACTCTATCCGGGTGCCTCTCCAGAAGAGGTTGAAAAACTGGTCACCGCTCCTATTGAAGATGCTATTGAAGAGAACGTTAATAAAATCAATTTACTGCTTTCCAACTCTTCGGAAGGTAGATCTATCATCACTGTCGATTTTGAAGAGATGAGTGATCGCGAGTTCGATAAAGAGCTCGAAAACCTCCGAACAGCCGTAGAACAGGTGAACGAACTCCCGGAAGAAATTTTAGAGGATCCACAAGTCTTAGAGCTCGATGTCTCCTCCGGCTTTCCGATGTTGACGATTGTTGTGGGCGGCGATATTTCGGAATCCCAGATGCGGGATATCGCTGAAAATCTCAAGGACGAGATTTTAGACATCAAAAATATTGCGTCCGTCCGGATAGCAGGGCTCCGCGAAAGAGAAATATGGGTTGAAGTGAATCCTAATCGGTTAAAAGCGTATCAACTTCCAATTGCCGCTGTTATTACAGCACTCAGTACAAGTAACTTGAATCTTCCTGCTGGCACTATGGAACTTGGGAACACAGAGTTCATGGTCCGGACGATGGGCGAATTCGCTAACCCTGATATTATCGGCGAAACCATTATCGCCGTTCAACCGACAGGCACGCCACTTCGCCTCCGCGATGTGGCAACTGTTTCAGACACTTATGAAGAGGCACGAACGCTATCACGAATCAGTGGGAAACCTTCCATTAGCCTGAGTGTACAAAAAAAGTCGGAAGGGAATACGATCGCATTAGTTGCTCAGCTTCGAGAATTGGTTGAGAAACGGAAAAGGGATCTCCCTGAAGGTGCTGAATTGACAGCCGTGAACGACTACTCCGTCATTTTAAAAGAACGGTTAGGTATATTGGAAACGAACGCGATATTTGGGTTGGTGCTTGTTGTGCTGATGCTCCTCCTTTTTATTGGGTGGCGGAATGCTTTGTTCGCTGCCCTCGGCATACCGGTGGCGTTCATGGCGACCTTCTGGTTTATGTCTCTCGCGGGTTATTCCTTGAGTGGTGTCTCCCTGTTTGGGCTTATTTTAGTCGTCGGAATTGTTGTTGACGACGCGATTGTTGTCATAGAGAACATCTACCGGCACATTGAGGCTGGTGAACCGCCGAAAGTCGCTGCCATTCGCGGCGCGCAAGAGGTCGGATGGCCTGTGGTCGCCGCAAGTATAACAACAATCTGTGCGTTTGGTCCCCTGATGTTCATGTCTGGAACTGCCGGTCAGTTCATGCGGGTTGTGCCGATCATGGCGATTCTG
>JAJEDN010000021.1 GCA_022821495.1 Candidatus Poribacteria bacterium | reverse complement strand
AAAGCAGGCGTTTCTAACACAATAGAGACCCAAAAACAGGTTTAGAAGGCAATCCTAACATCTGTTCGGGAGCTCTAACGGGAGAACACTGCCAACTTTTCATAACTTGTAATTTGATCAAACTGTCCAAACTATAGTTATAATTATAATCTAAAGCATAAGGTGAACGGGTTATACACTATCGCTAATTCAGTATGATTAATAGCAATTTCGGTTCGCAAACGATCCAAAAGATTGCTTCAAAAAAAGAATGGATGTTGTTCCACTACTCCCCCATCTGCCCTATCTGACTGGCTTGACAGGTTTACTTGTCCTTTCTGGCTTTTTCTCCGGCTCCGAGACAGCTTTATGCGCATTGACTCAAGTCCAAATCGAGCGGATTCGTATTGAAAAGGGCAGCACCTCTGCAATTGTCAACTTTGTTGACAACCCCCGTAGATTGTTTATCACCGTCCTGCTCGGTAATAACCTTGTCAACGTCGCGTTCGCAATCCTCATGCTCTCGTTTATCGAAAACGCACTTCCGTACGCCGAATCCATCCGTTTCGTCATTGCCTTAGCCCTCAATATATCCCTCATGCTCATTTTCGGGGAGATGACACCAAAAACCTTTGCTATTAAGCACGCGGAATCCTTTGCGAAAATAACGGCACCGCTCCTCTGGGGATTTTCAGTGGTTATCACCCCGCTACGCGAATTGCTACGCCGAATTATTGATTTTCTCGTTCCAATATTTGGTGGGCATTTACCCCCCACGGAAGACTTTACTACAACAGACTTTAAAGAGATCCTCAATACTTACCACGAAGAAGCCCTTCCACCCGATGAGCGGGAAATTGTGAGCAATATCCTTCAATTGCAGGACATTGATGCCAAAGAAATTATGGTACCGCGCACCGAAGTCATTGCAGTCCCAACCTCAAATACTATCCAAGAAACATTAAAGCAAGCAAAAGAATACGGATTTTCACGCATCCCCGTCTATCAAGATCAAATTGATAACATCTGTGGGATTTTCTATGTTAAAGACTTCGCGCTGTGGCGACACGCCGCCATCAATTCACTTACGATTGATGCCTTTCTCGAAAAACGGGAGCAGATTTCTGAAGTCCCATCCAGTAACTCCCTTATTCGCGAACCTCTCTCCGTCCTTGGAACCCGTAAAATCGGGATGTTATTACTACAACTGGCCCGGGAAAAAACCAAAATGGCAATTCTTCGAGACGAATATGGCGGTGTCTCAGGCATCGTCACTTCCGAAGACATCGTTGAACAGGTCGTCGGCGACATCGTCGATGAACATGACCGAGATGACGCGCCACCTGACTTTGTCAAACACTCTGAAGACCCCTTGTTACTTGAAGCCTCCGGACGTATGAGTATCCGAGAACTGAACCAACAATTTGAACTAAAACTCAGTGAAGACGACGCCGACACTATTGGCGGTTATGCCCTTGGACTCTTCGGGCGAATTCCCTCTGTCAGTGAATCGTATATCGACGAAAACGGTATCGAATTTGAAATTCTCGCTACAGAAGGGAACGTTATCACAAACTTGTTTATTAAAGTGCCGATTGCCGACGAAACTGAAACGGAAATACAACAATAACCGATATCGGATACTTAACAATTGAAAATTTTTTTATTATCTCTCTTCTTAATTGGTGCCAGTAGTACAGGGCAGATTATCATACTCAGTTCATTCGTGGTAGCGGTACTCGTCTGCCTCGTGCTATCAGCCTTCTACTCCGGTTCGGAAACGGCACTTGTATCCGTTAATAAAATCCGAATCAACCAACTCGTTGAATCCAAGGACGCCAAAGCGGAAATTGTCCACCGTTTGGTCGAATCTCCAGATAGAATGCTCGCCCTTACGTTAGTCGGGACAAATCTGGCAAATATCTTAATCGCACAATTTGGAGACCAGTTGACAGGGCGAGTCTTCCCCAACGTAGAAAATTTACAAGAACCGATCGCTATCCTTTGGGTAACGACGCTGCTCCTCATCTTCGGTGAGATCTTGCCAAAAACTATCTTTCGCGTCAAGGCAGACAGTCTCGCTTTGCGTTATGCCTATCCGTTACGGTTCTCTGAATTAGCATTAGCCCCGCTAATTTACCTTGTACAAACCTTGACAAAATTCATTATCCGGCTTGTAGACAGAGGTAAAAGTACCCCCAGCCCCGATGCCCAACGTGAAGAGTTAAGACTCCTCGCAACGATGGGAGAACGTTCCGGGAACTTATACACCGACCAACGCCGGATGATTCATAGCCTACTCAATCTACAAAATCGGACGGTCGCACAAGTTATGGTTCCGCTTGTTGATATTATTGCAATTGAAAAAAATACAAAATGCGAAGACTTTTTGCAAATCGCCGCTGAATCCGGTTTTTCAAGAATCCCAGTCTACGAAGAAAAGATATATAACATCGTTGGCATCGTCAATCTATTGGACGTTATTTATGATGACGTTGAATCAGAAACCGATCTGAATTCTCACGAAAGATCGGAAACCCTGCCCGAAACAGTCGAAGCGTTTATCCGAACGGTGTTGCACGTGCCCGAATCGAAAAATATTAACGCCCTTCTCAAAGAGATCCAACATACCCGACACACAATGGTATTTGCTGTCGATGAATATGGCGGCACTGTCGGACTCGTTACTATCGAAGATCTGGTTGAAGAAATTGTTGGTGAATTCGCCGACGAACGTGATGGTCCCGACCTTGCCCGCCTCATCGCACCACATATCCTTGAATGCGATGCGAGAACCGAAGTCGATCTGCTTGAAGAATACTATGGACTCCCGATTCCCGAAGGCGACTATGAGACGGTTGCCGGTTATATCCTTGATCGGACAGGAACGATTCCAGAAACCGGCACTGAACTGAGTTTAGGCGATGCCATCATCACAGTCACTGACGCTGATGCACGCGCCATCCGTAAAGTTCGCATCCGGCGAAGGCTTGGGCGTTTCAGGTCCTAACCACACTCGCAGATATAGCGATCTAATCTCCTCACAACTCCAGCACTATTAAAGAATCCCAAGCGGGGGCATTACCACAATCTCTTCTGTCACCATACCGGACGGCTGCCCGCAAACGGAAACAATCGTATCCGCTACATGTTCAGGCTTAAGCATCTGTTCAAAATCTGGGTGTTCTGGAATACCATCCCAAAACGACGTATGCACTGAACCCGGTAGTACCGCGGTAACTCGGATATTCTGCTGACGGACCTCGCTCGCTAAAACCTTTGTGAGTGCTAACGCGCCGGCTTTCGCTGCGCAATAAGCAGCTGAGGCTTCAAACGCAACCTTCGCAGCGATCGAAAGGACATTAATAATCTGTCCACCGCCCTGTGCTAACATAGGCCGCAGTGCGTACTTCGCGCAGAGATAAATCGCCTTTAAATTGGAATTAAGTACCATGTCCCAATCGTCGGGCACAAAATCCGCAACCGGTCCGAAATAGCCAACACCTGCATTGTTGACGAGGATATCCACACGTTGGTAGACATCAAGCGTCCGTTCAATAAGTCGCTCCACGGCATCCACATCCGTAACATCCGTTGGAACAGCCAATGCTTCAGCACCGCTTTCCTGAAGGTCCGCTGCGACCTGTTCAAGTGTCTCGCGTGTTCGGGCAGCGAGTACCACCTTTCCACCTGCTGCCGCGAAAGCGGATGCGGTCGCTTTACCGATGCCTTTTGACGCGCCGGTAATCACAACAACCTTTCCATCAAGCCTTCCCTTTTCTACCGCATTCGGAGAATTGGAAGCAACCATACTCACCTCTACATTTCCACTATACATCTGTAGGACTTACGCATTTTTCCATGATTCTACAATGACAAAAAAGTTAGGACTCGCGCGCATCCGCTCTGTTTGCTGTTCTGGTCGTAAATCTCACCGTTTGTTAAGGTGCCAGCAGAAAATTCGGGGGCGCAAGTCCTAAAAAGATGTATTACGATATTTGAACGCACCTCAAAAACTCTGCCCGTGTTGCACTATCCTCGCGGAACGCCCCACGCATGACATTCGTTGCCATTTTCGGTGCCTGTTTCTCTACGCCGCGTGCCATCATACACAGGTGTTGTCCCTCCATGACCACCGCGACACCGCGTGGGTCAAGTGCAGTCTCAAGTGCTTCAGCAATCTCACGCGTGAGCCGTTCTTGAACTTGCAACCGCCGGGAAAACATATCTACAATACGCGGGATTTTACTTAAACCGATAATTCGGTTCCGAGGGAGATACCCGACGTGACATTTACCCCAAAACGGAAGAATATGATGCTCACAAAGGCTATAAAATTCAATCTCCTTTACAATTACCATTTCGTCGTAATCTTCATCAAAGATGGCACCATTTAAAATTTCATCAACATCTTGATGGTAGCCACTCGTCAAAAATTCCATGGCTTTTGCAGCACGGAGCGGCGTTTTTACCAAGCCTTGACGACTCGGATCTTCGCCTAAATTCTCAAGGATTTTGGTGAAAAGGCCCTCTAATTTTAGGTTCGGAGGCTCCTGTTTAAGGTCCATTGTGTTAAAGTGTATCTCCCTTGCCTGATTTCTGATCGCGCTTACTGGAAAAGAAATTACTCACCGTAGTAATCAAAGTGATTTTTCGGCGTTTCTCGCAAGCGAAGGCGATGTAAAGCTGCTGGACGCAAATTCGGCTCCAATACATCCCATAGTACTTTGACGAAATTCTCCGAAGTTGGGTTAAGCATCTCAAATTCAGGCGTATCAACATTGAGATGCTTGTAATCGAAGCGTGTATAAACCTGCTTTTGAACGACTTCGTCGAGAAAATCCAAACCGGCAACCAACCCAGTTCTCTCATCTACGTCACCCTTCACGGTAACCTCAAGGACATAGTTATGTCCATGTCCTGCCGGATTGTTGCACTTTCCGAAGATTTCTCGGTTCTCTTCGTCACTGAGCGCGTGGCTGTGCAACCGGTGGGCTGCGCTAAACTCGTACACCTTGGTAAGGTAAACCATCGCTCCTTCTCCATAATAGTCGGCGAAATTCGATGGGCTTTCGTAGAGCCGCACCCTGTGCAACATTTTATCTGATAGAGAAGACACAAGTCGTTGCCAAATCTCTATAGTCATGTTCTCACACGTCGGTTGCAGATGCGGGTTTTTGGCGAAGACGGGATGCTGACGGTTCAAATGCTTATGGTCATAATTGGCAAGTACCTCTGTCTTCAGTAAGGCATCTAATGTTACCAAGTTGATGACCATGCCATCATCGGCATCTATACGCCCTTTGACCATTACCTCAAGCACATAGTTATGTCCATGGCTGCTTGGATTCGCGGCGGCACCGAACAACGCGAAATTCTCGGCATCGCTCAATTCAGGAATACGGTTGTAATGTGATGCTTCAAACGCCGTCTGCCGGGTTAAGTAATACATCGGTTCTTGAGTATTTATAGGGTATCCCGCTGAGGTGTCACAAGTTCATCATCTACAGACTCATATTGAACCGCCATGAGCCATTCACCTGTGCCGCGTATCTGGACGTTACACTTCTTCAGCCACTCGATCAAAACAACACGGTCACGTGCTTCCCATTCGCAGACCATTCTGCCGGATAGCGTATCACACCAGATTTGGGTATTACGAACGTCGGCGTTTTCTTCTTCTCTGAATCGCTTCAACAGTCGCGCGACATCTTGACGGGTCATACAAGCAATAACATGGGCAGAAACGAATTTAGGCATATTTTATTACCGATCCGCCATTGCTTTAGTCGCGTGCGATAGGCGCGCCAACAAGATTGCCCCATTCCGTCCAACTGCCATCGTAGTTGCGGACTTTCTCGTAACCGAGTAGATACTTCAGCACAAACCACGTATGCGATGAACGTTCACCGATACGGCAATAAGCGACTGTTTCTTTACTATCATCAACACCCGCACCACCGTAGATCGCTTGTAGCTCGTCGTGGGATTTAAAGGTCCCGTCTTCAGCAACAGCGGTTGCCCACGGGATATTCGCTGCACCGGGGATATGTCCGCCGCGTTGCGCGGTCTCGCTCATACCCGGGGGTGCAATGACTTCACCCGAAAATTCGGCGGGTGAACGGACATCCACGAGGTTAACAACGCCTTGTTCGAGTGTGCCGCGGACGGTATCCGCTGTGGCGCGAACGTTGTCATCAGGAAATTTCGCCTGATATCCCGTGCTGTCATAGCTTGGAACATCCGTAACAAGATCCCTGCCTTCATCAATCCACTTTTGGCGTCCGCCGTTCATCACCTTCAACAGGCTTTCATCGTGGCCATAGTAACGGAATTGCCACAAGGCGTACGTTGCGAACCAGTTATTATTATCACCGTAGAAGATAACAGTCGTATCATTGGCAATACCGCTGTCGTTGCAGAGTGCCTCAAATTGATCTCTTGTGAGAATGTCGCGCCGAATTTGATCGCACAATTGTGTTTGCCAATTCAGTCCGACTGCGCCAGCGATATGCCCTTCCGCATAAGCCTCTGTATCAACATCAACCTCAAGGAGCCGGACACCGGCATCACCACCGTGTGCGGCTACCCATTCTGTACTTACCAAAACATCAGGATTCGCGTAATCAGCCATTTCTGTTTTATGCTCCCTTTTTCTTCTTCAGTTCTTGTTCAGGCTTGCAACGTTATCAAATTTGCAAGCTGCCTCTTATCGAGAAATAAAATAGTACTTTCTTATATTATACATCTCTAAACGTAATTTGTCAAATGGAGATGCGGTTTTACTACTACCTTGCGTGTTTTGGCGCAATTTGTCAAATTTTTTCTGATACGGTGCGCCTCACGAAACTGGGGTTCGCAGAAATCAGAAAGTTAATAAAACGGATCCAGCTGCCAGCAAAACGGCATCAACACTCGCAAAATATTAACCCCCTAAATCCCCCTTATCAGGAGGACTTTGAGAGGAACGGCATCAACACTCGCAAAATATTAACCCCTAAATCCCCCTTATCAGGGGGACTTTGAGAGGAAATGCGTAAGTCCTATGGAAATTAAAAGCAAATAGGTGCGGTTGAAAACCGCACCTATCTTGTTTGAGTGAGGCAAGGTTAGAAGCCTTGCCATTGGAAGATCTATCGGATTCGCGTGAGTTCTAACATAGCAGCACTACAACTGATCTGCAGCGACAGGTGCCTTTTGTGGGACACTGTCTGTTTCGCCATCCGCAAATGCTGATTCAGGGATATAGTTGCTGTAATCCGAGATATTCCCGTGTGTCACCGCATAGACAACAATATTGACAAGTTGGCGTGCAGCAGCAGGTGCGAATTCATCTAAAATCTTGTTCCGGTCTTGATAGTGACCGAAGAACGGTTTCTGTACTGCCCCGTCCATCACGTGTATCATTGCTTCCGTATCCACGAGAACAGCAAGTCGGTCGTCAATGAAAACACCTCTCAACTGACCGTAGGGACCGTGATGGAGAATGGTGTTCCCCATTTTCCGAACAGGAAACCGGAGCGGTCCGTTCAACTCATAGAAAGTATTGTAGATCTCATGGTCACGCGGGATCATCGTAAGTTGGTATTCAGGAAGAATTTGACGCAGGACGCGAAGCGCGGGTTGCAGCGCCTTTTCCGTGCTTCCATGCGTCGGCATATAGATAAACCCGCCGCGATTTATGACATATTCGCGAATCCGTTGCGCTTCCCGATCGGTATAGCCGAAAGACGGACGGCTCCCTTTCGTTTCCCAGATAGCCTTACCATTCAACAACCCGTTCTGAAGTTTTCCTGAGGAATTGGCAATCGGTTCCATAAAAATAATCGGTGACTCAAAAAACGCCGCGTCCGTAATTTGGACTGCGTCTACCATTTGGGTTTGGATGCCTGTTTCTGCATTCAGCGACTTGACTAAGTAGGGCAGACCTGCCCCGAATCGGAGGTGTCCGATGCCGCTGCCTCAGAAATCGAGGTTCGGATGTAACGGGTCATCCAGACGGACGAGATTGAGCCTCCCAAGGATCTCTTTGCCGCGTCCCTGAATAATAGCACCTGGCGTCCCTTTCGGAAGCTGCGGTACACCGTTACCCAGAACCATGTTCTCTGTTACATCTGATAAGGCGGCATTGATATTCGCAACACCTGCCCCTTCAACGAGCGAGTCTAACCCAGCATGATTTTGCCCTCGCCCTTGCACGACACCTGCTCCGGAACCAAAAGCACCGCGTCCAGCACCAGCCCCTACGTTATCACCGATACCTGTGCCGACACTGCCTGTTGTTACGCCACCGCTACGCAATCCTGCCGTAGGCAGCGCATCCGATGTCGTGGGCAGCACTGCTGCAGTTGACAACGCTTCTGTGGTGTGTTGAAGCACAGAAGGACTATTTGAGACGTTAACTTGTTGCGTTTTCAGTGCAGCTGGTGAACCTGCTGTCAGTGGTGCAGTAGGTGCTGCAGTCGTAGACGCTTGCGGCTGTCTTGTAAGCGTCGTGCGACGGGGTGTCACCTCAGTTTGCTGCACGACTTTCAAATCGGGCACTGGGGTTGCTACAACGACCGGTTTAGAAATAGGATCTCTTTGTTCAGCTTGCGGTGGTGAAACAATGAAAAAACTCACATCAATGGCATCTTGTATTTTCTGCTGATTCAATGAGATAGCGAAGTACCCTACAACGATTGCAAGGCAAAAGTGTAAGGCAAATGAAACTATCCATGCGAGATGTGTACGGCGCGATTTCATCTAATCTTCGGGCAGGAAACCCAAGTATTTATACTTCGGAGGCATGCCCGCTCCTATAGTTGAAGTTAAGGCGTGTTAGCACCTTAAAGTCTTGTGTTTTCGCATTTTGACAGAGACGTTTTCCCTCTAAAGAATAAAGTGAAATACCGGTCTTGCCAAACCCACTAATACGGGTAAGACCATATCTAATATGCCTTACCAGTGTGTTCTTTACCAGGTCTCCATTGAAAGTTGTCCCACCATATCGGGGGCGTTTGCCACCTTTTTCTGGATTCTGTCTATGGAGTTCACGCCGCTTTATCCCGATAGGCGATATGCAAAATATATCCCTATTATCAGGTATGTCTTCGCCACCGACTGTATGATACGCCAAACACCAAGCGTCTACGCAGTGTGCGTCAAAGGTTTCAGCAAGTTTCTTTGATGACTTCTTGAGACCGAGTTTCTCTCGAATCTCTTGGGTCTCCCACCCTTGGAGTGTTAGCAGTTTCCAACGCTTTCGTATTTCAGAGTAAAACCACTGTTTGCCGACTTCTAAAGGACTAAACGACTGATTCCATTTCTTCGCACGTTCTATGGTGCGTGCCTTAATATCCTCTACACAGACGTATGTGAGTGGATAGAGTTTAGACAACCATTGCAATACCCTTAGCTTCCAATCCCACCTCGCACGTGTGCCAGCAGGGACGCGTGCCTTGTTGGAAAGACGATTCGTCCTATTCTTTCGGTTCGGACACTTCCGTGAACGTCTACCTCTACGCAACTCGCGACGCTTTTCAACTTTCTTACCAACTTTATTGTGAGCGTCCGCTTGCACATTCAAATAAGTATGTGCTTCAGACTTGACCGTAAATCCTTCCTTCTTACTGCCAGGGTCAACACCAACGGCGATGTCTTGTGTTTTTCTCTCAGACGGTTCTTTGTTGAGACGGATACAATATATGCCGTTATCCCAATAGGGGGTTGCTTCGCCACGTCTAATAAGTTTCCTCGCACGTGCCGCATGCAAAGGCATCAGTTGCTGTCCGTCTTTGGTTTTTACAGGCACAAACATAAGTTTGTATTCTCCTTTTCAGGGTATATGTTGCCCCATCCAGATCACAGACACGGAGCGGAGTTGGACTTGGGGAGCATCCGAAACATCCTGTGGGCTGCCACGCCCAGTGCTGCGATGTGTTACTGTAGTCAACCGTTTAACTTCTGGATTGACCGCTTGGCAGGCGGTTCGCACAAGCCCAAGTCTTTAGACTTGGGGAGTTGACAATACGCTCCTCCTGTATAGTTGCATGCTCGCGCGTTAATGTCTGTTCCATCTAAGTTTGCGCGCAATATTAACAATTTCTGCATTATTTGTCAAGAGAAATTCATTTTCACTGAGCAATTTTCATGCCAAAGTTAACTCAAATGTGAAATCACTTGGAAAAGAAAGTTTCCCGATAATTCCGCTTCACAAAGTGAAGTCTTGCTGTCCAATTCTTGGACAACTTTGTTCAAAAGCCGAATCCGAAAGGTTTATACACCAAACCAATACCGACACTTAATCAGGAAGATATTCTTTCCTTCATCGGTGAAGCTGCTGCCCAACCGGTGGAACGGACGAAACTCAAGTTCCTCTGCACCCACTTCCTCTAACTGGATTGCGCGTGATTGGGACCACACTAAAAACAGGGTGCTGCCCGGCTGGAACTCCCAACGAAGCACCGTATTGCCTCTCAGTGAACGCATGTGGAAATCAGGATTTCGTTTCAACGGATACGGTTTGAACTCATAAGACTTCGGTTCAACCAATTCCTTGAAATTGGAAAAGTCGCCGATGGTAATGAAGGGTTGGACGTAGAACTGAAGGCTCAGTGTTGGTGTAAAACTGATGTTCGCGCGCGTCGTAAAGTCAAGTGTTTGCGCTGTTAATTCCCCATAGACGTAGTGCTTTTCGATGCGTTCGTTGATGTCCTCTTCAGCTAACTCGACCCACTGCGCATCGTAAATTCGGTAGCGATACATCGGTCCAATGCTTAATTCAACGTTCGACAGAGGACGAATGTTCAGGCGAAGACTCACCTCTTTTTCAGAACTCTTGGTATCGTCATCCCATGCAAAGATCGGATTCAGTTCAAGCTGCACCATTTTACGACTGTCAGTCCTAAGTTGGGTAAAAATCCACCAACCCGCTGGATTCTTAATCAGCGTTCCACCGCGTCGGACATCCTCATCCCGGAACGACTCCAAATTCCGACCAACCCACAAATCATACTCCCAATAGTTCTTCAATTTGCCATAGGTCCATATTTCGGAGTAGCGTCCGATGCTAACGCCATCATAATTCCATTCACGCCAACCGTAAAACCCCAAAGTAACTTCCCGGAAAATGCTAAACGGCTGCTCTTTCTTGAAGAGAAGATCATAGAACCACCGCGTCATATCGCCGCGTTGAACATAGCCTATGTCATTTATTTCAAAGTCTGGGGAAAGCACATTAAAACTGGTATCAAGCCGCCACCAGCCGCCCTGTTTTTCAAATTCAATATTTGCCAGATACCCCGATTTGCGTGCCTCCAACTCACCGGCTTGGCTTGCAGCGAGCATCCCGCTTATTTGGTACCGCTCTTTCGCAAGTTTCAAGTCCCAGTCAAGCCCACCGACATAAGCGGCGTTGGAAGTCTGTCGATTGACCGCAGTCGTTATCAGTCCGACGCGAGAATTCCCTTCCAAGACATCTTGTGTCACTCGCCCCACAAAGTAGTTTGTTAAGGGTTCAATCAAATAATCTTGGTGCTTCCCTTTTTCCTTGATCTGTGCATACTCCGGTGCCGTGACAGCCTCCATGATACCGAAGGAGGTATTGCTGTTGGTTCTGCCAACGATTTTGGCAGCACCGAGAATTGTTGTCGCTTCCGGACGACTCAGTTCCGTGGTCCCCTCTGGTACCTCAAAATGTCCGGGTTGTCGCCCGATGCGACGTGAGTAAAAGAATTGGCTTTTTCCCGCTCCGAAGTTAAAAACAGACGCCCCTTTGACGAAAAAGGGTCTGCGTTCCTCAAAAAATTCTTCATAGGCAGAGAGATTTAAAGTGGCAGGGTCCGCCTCCACTTGTCCAAAATCAGGATTGACTGTTGCATTAAGCGTCGTCCCGGTAGTAATCCCATACTGGACATCACCGCCAACATTGCCCCACAAATCCGCCTCACTATTCAGAGTCGTCCTGCCCATCGCGTAGGGTATCAATTCCAAATGGCGCGATGGATGAATGTTCTCAATCCCTATCAGGTCCCCGAAATGCGATAGCCACCCCGGTTCACCCTTCTTAATCAAACGCCAGTGTGCACGCTCTTTTCTACGGCTAATTTCCCGTTCTACCTGTAGTCCCCACGTATATTTATCCTTCGGCGAGAAACGGAACATATAAAATGGGATTTTACACTCTACTGACCACCCATTTTGGTGGATACGGGTCTTTGCTTCCCACACGCCATCCCATGCGTTGTTCCAACCGTCCGGCCCGCCACCACCAACGATGCCATCTATCACAGACCCGGAAGGATAAATAGTAAACGAGAAGGCTCGCTGTCGATTGTAATGTGGATCAAGGATGATCTGGATTTTATCCGAGTCAACGTATTCGTCACGTCTGACAAGACGGGCAACGATTTTATCGGGTTCACTGTCATAGCACATGACCCCAAAATAGATTGCCTCATCATCATAGGCGATCTGGAATGTAGTGCGTTGGGAGGCGGGTTCTGCTTCATCGGGGTCGCGTTGACGGAAGCCTTCATGGAGGGGCGCGGTCTGCCAGATGTCGTCATCTAAAACGCCATCTAATTGGGGTGGTGTATCTTTGATTCGGATGGCAGTCGCCGTTCTGTGAGCGGATTCTTCTTGAGTTTCAGCCTTTAGATCGCATGGAAGTCGCACCAAGAAAAAAATGGCGATAACCCCCCAGACCAATCGAAAGTGCCATTCAATTGTCAATGATTTTTCCTCTCTCTTTTTTCTCGATGATTTACGCAATTAAACCCTGTTTCTGAGAAAAAAATCAGATTTTTTTACCTCGGTGTTTGATGATAGGCGTTTAGCAATTACACAACTTTGCACTTGCCAAAACATAACCAATTAGTTATAATAGATTATGGATCAAGAGATAACAACACCCAGAAACGTTCGGTGGGTTGGTGACGCAAGAGAACGGTTACAGACTTTTCCAGAGCCGGTGCGTAAGGATATTGGACACGCGCTGTATCGCGTGCAGATCGGCGAAACCCCACCATCGGCAAAACCAATGACCGGTATAGAGTCCGGCGTGTTTGAGATCGTTGATAATTACAACACAGACACTTACCGAGCGGTTTATACCCTTAAGATTGGTCGAAGCATGTATGTGTTACACTGTTTTCAGAAGAAATCAAAGCGCGGGATTCGTACACCGAAGAAGGACATTGACTTGATTAAACGAAGATTAAGACGAGCGAAGGAAATGGAGAGAGGCTTATGAGCAATCGAATTAAGGTTGAAGAAGGCAGCGGGAATATTTTTACGGATTTGGGCTTTTCCGATGAGGTTGCGGAAGAAGAACTGCTAAAAGCACAGTTGGGAGCGGAGATTTTCCGTATTCTCAAGGACCGCAAACTAACTCAGGCAGAGGCTGCGAAACTGCTTTGCGTTAAGCAGTCTGAAATTTCCCACCTTAAAGCCGCCAAACTTTCTGACTACAGCGTTGAGCGACTGATGACGTTTCTTAATCGGTTAAATCATGATATTGAGATTCGCATTATTCCTTCAAAGGATAGAAAGGGACAACAGCGGGTCGTTGCTGTTTAGTTATCGTAGAAAAGACTCTACATCAACCGATAATTTTCTGTCTTTTTCCAAGTTAAAATAAAAAACTTCAGAACTGCAAGAATTAGTCAGCAATCTCTGCGCCGCATTGCGGACAGGTATCTCGCCATGTTGAACGTCTGCCCTCACCACAAACATGACATTCACCGAACGGATGTTCATCTGGTTTCGCGCGAGCACCGCCTTTCTTATAAGTGATGATGCGCCATACCGTTTCCCCATCTTCTTCATAGCAGAGCCAAACGCCTTCTTTTCTACCATCTGCAGAACCGCCATCATGTTCTCGATAGGGACCACCCCATTTGCGGTTTCCGTTCTCATAATAGCACATATACTCGCCTTCGTTCTTGCCATCACGAAAAGAGGCTTCGCTTGCCTTATTCCCGTTTTTGTGATATTGGATCCAAAGTCCCTCTTTTTTCCCTTCAATGTAGCGACCTTCGCTTCGCTTATTTCCGTTTGCGTAATAGGTAACCCAATAGCCGTGCTTTTTACCATCAACCATCTCACCTGTATCTCGTGAACTTGCCATAATTCCATCTCCTTAGCAGCGCAAAATATCTATCCGTTTTAGGATGATAGATGCGTTTTTAAGACCGACGCGTTTCACAGTTTTCATAGCAAAACTGTAAATTCAATATGTTTCTCGAAAGGCTATAACCCCTTACCCCGATTGGGTTTTAGGCACTTTCATCAAAGGTTGCTATGAAAGCTGCTATGAAATTTGCTATGAAAATTTCGCGAGTCAAGGGTATCAAGTGGTCATTAGCAAGTGCTGACCATTCAGTCTATTATGGTAGATTTTAGAATTACTTATACACTCTCAATGCAAAGTCAACCCTCTAAATCCCCCTTATCAGGGGGACTTTGAGCAAACAGAGTTATTGATAAATGTCAACTTATTTTTATAATTCACCATAAATGGGAAAAGTGAACCGCAGAGAACGACGAGGATTAGCAGGACGACAACGCGTCCTGCTACCCCCAAAAGCCTAAAGGGTATTTCCGTTGCACGGGGTTGAATTTTGATATGCTTAATCCGTTCAACAATACGGAATATCCGATTCGGTTGCAATTCAGCATCTTTGAAATAAATAAGTCGCGATTCGGAGATCGCTCCTACCTTTTTATTTTACCCCAAGTCGTTGTTAATCTACCAACCGGTGAAACATCAAGAGCCTTCTCCAGTCCGTCCTCCATGATGGTAGTCAGGTCATCTTCGCTGAGAGGGGCATTGAAGATAGCGATTTCGTCAAGAACTCCCTTGAAATCCCATCCTGCGCCACCTTTCCAGCGGGTTAACCAGATCGAACCGCCATCATGTTCCTGACTGAAACTCGGTTTGCCCACATCTAAATCGGCGACAATTTCACCATTGACATAGAGGGCAAGCGTCTTACCGTCGTGTGTTAAGGCGACGAAACTCCACTCCTCCATCTCCCATTCCCCGCCCCGGACTTGGCTGTTATCTATCCCACCGTTAAACAGAAAACTGCCGTAAAAGTCGGTTGGACCGATCAGAATGTTCGGGTTGTGCCAATCCCTTTCTATGAGTCGAACGTGAGGACCGGAAGGATTGCCAAGCGGTTTCACCCAGAGCAGATACGTAAATCCGTCGAGGAAATCGTCCGTAGTTTTGCTTGCTGGGATGACGACATGATTACTCCCGTCGAATTCGATGCCCATGCCTTCTTTCCCTTCGACCCGTTTGGCATCAACAATTTTCCCGTCATTACCGTTCGGAGAGGAATCTTTAACCGTCCCTCCCTTCCCCTGATCAAAGTGCCACATACCCACCAGAGATTCTGGATCGATTTCTGATATGCTTTCCTGAATCCATATTCCTGAAATAAAGAGAACTGTCATAGCGATTAAAGCACTTGTAACTCTCATCGTTTTTACCTCCTATTCAAACCATGCATTCAGTTTGGAAGAATATTCACACAAAGATAGATGAGTGCAATAAGACTGGTAATGCCGAGCCCCATTAACACCATCACTTGGGTTTTTACACCTTTGAGGTCGTCCTTTATGCCCTTGAGGTCATCCTTAAGATCTGCCTTGACTTCTCTAAGGTCATCCTTGAGATCCGTTTTGACTTCTCGGATGTCTTTCTCAAGATCTGTTTTGACTTCCTTTACGCGGTCCTCTAAGTGAGATCTTACTTCAGATAACTCTTTACTATATTGTTGTTCTTTTTCCGTTAGATAGTATCCAAGCCCCGCAGTTACATCTTCCTCGGATCTCCGATTTGCCATGAATTGCTCCTGTGGTCAGGGTTTCACCTTTTGAAGATAGTAAATCACATTTGTGCTTGTGTGTCAATCGGTATTTCTTACACTATTTTGAGGCGGCTCCTAATTTGAAAAAGGAGATGAGACATATTTAAACGCAATAAATTGTTTTGGACTTGCTATTTCAGCACGCCTTGTGCTTTCAATCGTGAAATCAGTTCTGCTTGCGTCCCTTTACCTTTCGTTGAATTGCACGCAGCACAAAGCAGCTGCAGGTTCTTTATATGGTCAGTGCCACCCCTGCTTTGGGGTATGATATGGTCCACCAGTCAGTTTTATGCTCCTGCTATCAAGATTATACCTTAGAGTTATCTACGGTGCAAGACTCTCCAGTTCGTTCCCGCACTTCGGACAGGTATTCCCCCATGCCAAACGTCTGCCCTCACCGCAAACGCCGCAGACACCGAGCGGATATTCATCCGGTTTTGCGCGAGCACCGCCTTTTTTGTAGGTTACAATTAGCCACACCGTCTCACCATCTTCTTCGTAACCGTAAAACGGACCTTCCTTCTTGCCGTCGTAGGATTTACCCACATGTTTCGGATAAGCACCTGTGGATCTAAGGTTCCCGTTTTCATGATAGGTAATACAAGGCCCTTCGTATTTGTCATCGCGGAAGGAGGCTTCGCTTGCCTTGTTCCCATTCTTGTGGTAAGTGATCCAAGGTCCGTCCTTCTTACCGTGAATGTAGTTCCCTTCGTTCCGTTTATTTCCGCTCGCGTAATAGGTAATCCAATAGCCGTGCTTCTTGCCATCAACCATTTCGCCATCAGTAAGTGATCTTGCCATTTTTTAACTTTCCTTGCGGTTAAACAACACGCGTTTGAACTTTGATGTTTCGTTCTCAAGTCCGCTCCAACCTACGGGACTACTCTACACCGAAATTTTTCCAGGGCGTAAGTCCTATTAGATATCACTCGTGAGGATGAACCCCCAATCCCACTTCTCCATACGATGATGAACGACTGTGGCTGTGGCTGACGGAGAAACCCTCTGATGCTCCAGCACTTCAAGCAGCGGATGGTCCATCGAAACACAGAACATGTGGACATAACCCTCAAGCGGTCTCGGATGCCCCTGCTCTGCACACGGACCGAACTGGACGTGTAACAACGGCATCGGGGCACCAGTACTTTGCAAAACGATGTCTTTTTTACCTGCCAACGATAAATAAGAGACACGCCCAAAGTGTTCTCGCAAGATCGGTTCGATCCGCTGCATTTGCTTAGCATCCAAAGAAATGATGCCTAACCTTGTTGCGATTGACATCGGCGCAAGTGAAAAACGTTTTAGCATGCGTGCAACGCGGTTTGGACGCTCGCTGTCCGCATCCATCGAGATGGCATATCCACGTGAACAGACCGGATACAACTTTGGAAAAGCATGAACGAATATTGAAACAGGGATATAGCGTCCCTGGTATTCGGGGTGGACTTTTAAGTCACAGAGATACCATACCCCCTTCGGCTTTTCACCACTCGCCAGCGGCACACGACGCAAAATCGCAGCGGCTACCGCTACCACCCGCTCTCCATCAAGTACCACATAGTAGTGGAGCTGCCCCAGACGCGTGAAGAAAGCAAAATAATCCGCACCGTGGTCAATCTCAAACCGATCTTCACCCAACGGATAGCTCGTTCCCCTTTCTAACTCCGCGATTCGGGACTGGAAAACTTTCCACTCTTCAGCGTGTAATTCTCGGATATGCAAAGAACGATTCATCCGCATCCGACACCTCAATACTGCTACGATGCCCGTGTATGAGGTCCGCGCACCTCACGATAAATGCGACGCTTTCGTGCCTTGTAGAACCCTTCATAAAGCGAGTTAAAGACGCAGGCACCGAGACGCAATCCCTGTTCAATGTAATACCTATTTTCGACATCAGTCTCCCAGGCAGGTCGAAGCACATCAAAGAAATCGTCGGCGTGTTTAATATCAAGGGCTTCGTGGAGATTATAGTGAATCAGCTGTTCCGCAGGGAGCCAACCGTGACGCACAACTTCTTCGCCGAGCCAACTTGCGATGTCTGAGAACATCCGCTCAATGATTCCCATAACCCCAGCACCAATCAAGTATTCATCCATCACACAAGCACCGACAAGCACGGTATTAAAGGCGCGAACTTCGGGCCACATTGCCCGTTTTTCAATATCTTCGGGTTTAATTCCGGCTAACCTGTCAAGAAACGTAAGAAACGTTTTCTCGTGCATGAGGGACGTATTGCCTTCGCCGTGTTCCTCCCAAACGTTACGGATAACCTCTAAACGCAATTCTGATGTTGGAATCTTGGCAGCAAGTGCCGCCATCGGACGATTAAAAAACACGACGGCAAAATAGAACTGGATCTGTGTTTCGACAAAATCATCGAAATCAAAAGTGTCGTCGCGTAAAGATTCAAAGTATGGATTCATCCGGACGTTCGTCTCTTCCAAGACATTACTAATACTTACATCCATTGGTATTACTTCCTTTTTCCGACATGAACACTGGAATAAAACAGACTGCGTTCGCTTTCTTGGAATTGGATACCCAACGCCGCATCAAACTCGAATGCATCACCAAAGTAGGTTGAAAGATCAGTATAGTTATTAAGTTGGCGATAGAGAACACTTGCCCCGGCGCGCATCTCGTTTTGAAGATAGCCAATCAGCGTGGTAATCTCAACTAACGGCATCCAATCCATGATGTTGGAGACAGATATGAGATCAAAACGTTGCAGATCCGGGACCGCGTCCAGCGTGCCTTCAACCATCTGAAAACGGTAATCGGCAGGCGGTGCCGAGAGATAGTAGGGTAGACTGGCAGAACGTTGGAGATAATAACCGAGAAACACATGGTGAAGAAAATAATTATCAAACGCGCCCGCAGATGTCAACCCCTTTTCAAATAACGTCTGAAAGTAGCGCGGATAACTCCCAGCTTCAGCGTGCTGTGTCGCATCCGGACCAAACATCGCATTCAGAAGCGAGTCGCTAAAGTAGAGATCGAACGCCACCGACCAATACTTGCTTGAGAAGAGAATCTCTGAGACACGGGCAAGCCGATCTTTATCTTCAAACAAGGCGCGAATTTCCGCTTCATCAGCAACCAGATCAAAGATGAATTCCCGTAATCCCCGGAATAGCGATTCAAAGTTACCGCTCTGATTGAGTCCTCTTGGATCGTTGGTCTCAATATTAAATCGCCGACACCGTGTCCCCGCATCAACATCGCGTAGCGCTTTCATTTTTTCCCGAACCCGTTCTAACTGTGCAAGATTAAAATCAACCAGCGTGATATGCAAATCTGGAAACAGGGCTTGCAGTGTCAAAGCAGTACATCCGCCAGAAGCAATCAGCAACACGTTGTTGGCTTTTGTTAAGCGTACCAACTCCGCTTCTACTATCGGGTCTTCTCTGACGACCGCAAATTGTACATCATTATCCGGCATGTGCTTCGACTCCGCAGATCATCGCCGGGGCATTGTATTTTATTCTGACGCAGCGCAATATCACGACCCCCCCGCCTCCCGACCTTCGGTCGTCGCTTTGAACACAGAATTAACTGCACCAAAAAGTGAGGATAGATTCCCCAGGTTAAAATTCGTTCTGTTTTGGGTAAAAGTGTCTTTAACAAGTCGACCAAATTCCCAAGATTTTCCATCCGTAACAATGCCGTACACGGGGAAATCGGGATCATCGTTTATCTTTTGGGCAGCAACCAATTCGGCCAAACATTGCCCCCAACCTTGCTCAAAATCGTTTTTCTTCGCCTCGACCAAAATTATCAAGGGTGTTCCGACAATAGGCTTCCCCAATTCAGACTTCGTAGCAACAAAATAATCCGGTGTGCCATTCAATATCTCATCATAGGTAATAGATTGCCTTATCCAGAGGACATATCCACCGGCGTACGTTTTATAGACTTCTCGTAAAATAGGGAAGATAACTGTTTCACACGCCGAGTCTTCGGAAGCGAAAAGATTGAAGTGCTGTCTGTTAAACTCAAATTCCTGCAGAAATTGCTCCGAAGGATTTGCAGTTTCATCAACGCTGACAAAGTCACTTTCGGCGTATTTGATTTTGAATCTCTCCATAACTTCAGGAATTGTTTTGAAATTGCTAAATGCCATCAGTGGACCGCCTCCTTTTCAATTAGGAGTTATCCGATTCGTTAGGAACCCTTACAAAAAAGATGCCATAAGACATATCAGCCTGCTGGTCGATTCTATAATGCCGCATCAAGATATGCCTCAATTTTCTCCAACGTCTTTTTGCCGATGCCTTTGAAACCTTTTAATTTTCCGTCATCAATCGCGGCTCGGAGTGAAACGAGGCTATCCACACCGACTTCTTCATATAACCGCTTAATTGTCTTAGCACCCATCCCAGAGATAGGTACAAGTTCTACAACGGTTCGTGGCGTATCGCCTGCGAATTCTTCCAGTTTCGCGGTAGTACCCGTCTCCAGCAAGTCTTCAATGATTTTCGCCATGACTTCCCCAGCCCCCGGAAGTTCCTCGATCAACCTGCCTTGGGCAATTAAATCCGACATCGGTTCAGGAAACCGAGAGATATAATGCGCCAACCACGGATAGCGCGTTGCGTGGTCTTCTGGATAGTCGGCAATAATCAGAAAGGTATGGAGTTCCAAGAGTTTCAGTGAAAGCCGATCGTTCTCATGCCAACGCGTGCGTCCTTTCGCATCCACGTAAGAACCCTCTTCTAAAGTTTTCTCATCACTCATTATGATTTGCCCTCCAGTGTAATATCTGAATTGTGGCATCCCAGCGCGCGACTGCCAAATAGTCACCATTCGGCGAAAAGGCTAACGCTTGAATACCGGTCGGATAGGTTTCCCAAATGACCGATTCGCCTTCAGAGATGTCCCACACCCGAAGATTCCCAGCCTCATCCCCTGAAGCGAGATAATCTGAAATTGGAGAAAAGGTGAGTGCCCGCGTCCAATACGCCTCAAACCCACTTTTCGCAAGCCGTTGTCTGCCTGTCCCAACTTCCCAGACGCGAATTCCGGAGTGAGCGTTCTTCTGCGTGTCAACAGCCAACATCGTTGCATCCGGTGAAAACAGCACATTCCAGACACCTAAAATCTCGCCAGTATCAAGGACTTGAATCGGATTTTCATCCGTTGTATTCCAAATCTCAATGACGGTCCGATGCCCTTCTCCATCTCTGTAACTTCCCTCGGCTGCCGCGATAAGTTGACCATCATTAGAAAGTGTAAGGCCGTTCCTAACCGGGAGATTTGTCGGAAGCGTCTTCATAACCTCTCGGTTTTGCTTCGCAAGTCGCCAAACCTCAACTTCATTATCACCTTTCGACAGCAGCGCGAGTGTGCCATCCGCAGATAGGCTACCGCTTTCATACTGACCCTTCGTCAGCAGTATTTCACCACCACTTCCGAGCGAAAGGAGCGTAATATTGTCATCCGCCTTTCGGACTAACAATTGATCCGTGCCAGTGGCATAAGCGAACCACCGCTTGGCGTGGATGTCACCTATCTCCCGTTTTTGTCGGGTTTGGAGATCCCATTCCACTACGGTGCCGCCCATTCCTCTCGCTATCAATTTCGTGCTATCCTTGTTAAAAACCATCTGCCGAGCGACATCAGGGAGCAGTTCGTCCAATCGCTGCTGCTGCTTCTCGCCAAGTTGAAAAGCGAACTCCAACGCCGCTCCTTGGACTGATAAGCATAATAACAAATTAAACAGAAAAAAAACAATCAAATTTTTCATATTACAACACCTAAAAATGTTACACCTGTGTAACATTGCGCGTATAATCGGTATCTGCGTAACCATAATGGATGTAAGGGTTCATAGACTTTTTCCCTAATTTTTTTTGTACGAAAAAAAGGTAGAAAGTGTAACATTTTACTAACGTGAGTTCGATGATAAAAAAGTAGGACGGAGGCGCAGCACCCCTGCCCTACTATACCCGTAAATCGTGCTATTCATAGAGTTCCGTCGCGGTTTCACCGCGTGCGAAACGGTGTGCAGTTTGGACAGCGGAATCGTTTCCAGCATTTCTGCGGATATCCGTTGCCCAGCGTGCTAACCCGACTATCAACTGATTCCTGGCGGGATGTGACGCACACGTTTTCCACTCATCAGACACAATGTAGATTGAACTGAGGAGATCGTCGCCGTTATCATCCTTGAGGATACACAGTCCTATTTCAGCCATTAATCGTTCTGCCGAATACCCGGCATTCAAATACTCACGCGTACGCCGCCCAATTTCTTGGATGCGGACAGATTCAATGCCATCCAAAATTTCGGCGATTGCCGTGTCTTCATCCAGTGCTATAGTGGTTGTAGACGTTCTCACCTCTGTGATGGGTTGATGTCGAATGTTAAGCCATCGGTTGTTGAAGAACCGCCACGCGGCATGGTAAAGTGCCTTCGCAGCGACTTTGGTACCGCCATACCGGAGCACCTTTCTCACTGTCGATCCCAACTCCATTTCATCTTTTAGATCCCACCACCCCGGACTCATGTTCACAGGTGTCCGCGCCATCCTATCCCCTGCTGTCATAACCATAGTTGTCGCGAGCGCGTTAATAGGGACTCCTGCGGTCAGATTTTCCGTTACAGCATCAAAAACTTCATCAAGATCACCACTCACGAGTGCTGCCGAAAATTTGTTTTCGTCGTAATCAACAGCAGAATCGGCTGATTTTTCCTGTGGCAGCTCATCAAAGATCGGGGCAATTTCTTCCATCTTTTGCATGGCTTCACGGTGAAGTTCACCCGGTCTACCCCGTCCTTGCCCAAGGGTTTTTGCACCGAGGCTGCAGACTAATTCGCCAGTTAACTCCCATCCGAATTGTTCTTGCAATTCAGCCAAGTGTGCAAGATTGATGAGATTATTAGAATGATTGAGAAAGAAAAACTCAACCGCACATTCAAAGAAAAGTGGGATGATCTTCTCATCGTGTCCACCCAAATGTCTCGCGGTGATCAGACATTTTTCGATACCTTCCCACTCTTTATCGGCAGTGAAGACTCTAATCCAGCTTTCGAGTTTTTCCCAGTCAACAGGCGGCGGCAGCGGTTGACGGTCAGGTCGATCACCAAGACTGCCTGCAGCACCGGAGGCAGACATCATCAGCGGAATGAGTCGGTCTTCGGGCTGATACATGCGCGCGACCTTAAGCCCGTTCATCATCATTGCTAACTTTCTACCACCATTGAAGGCATCTTCATCTGTCGAAATATGGCGTCCCATGTGCCTTACCATAATTTCCAACGTCTCTTCTTCCGAAACGCCTCTTGCTAACATAATCGCAATAGCCTTAGAAAGCGTCCAGTTGTCGTGCGATAATAAGCCCTCTTTCAACAAAAGGAAATGCGCATCGTCGCGTTTCTTTCCGCCACTGCCGACATCTACATAGATATCACCGTCGCGAACCTCAACAGGAAACGTGGCAAGGTCATCACAACCGCCAGTGAAACATCCGCCACCTTCCATGTCGTAACTCCAACCGTGCCAATCACACGATAAAACACCTTTCCTGACGCGACCTCTCACCAATGGGTATCCCATGTGCGGACACTGGTTATCTGTCGCGTAAACATTGCCTTCATGCTGAAAGAGGGCGATGCTATGCCCTTCAACTCTGACTGCTCTCGGTTTCCCTTCTGCGACTTCACTGAGGGCAGCGACTTTGACGAAATTTCCATTTTCTAATGACACGATATTTTCTCCTATTATACTCAGGACTTACGCAAAAACAGTAATTTTAGTATCTTTAACCCCCTAAATCCCCCTTATCAGGGGGACTTTGAGAGGCGGCTGCGTAAGTCCTAATACTAATGAATTAATTCTGTTAGAAATGTTGCAACCGTTTTCCGTTTCGCTTTCTTGGCGTAATCCAACGGTGTCTGTCCAGTATCATCCCGTGCGTTTAGATCCGCACCGTGTTCAATCAAGAGTTCCACTTGATTTTTCCCGACACCTTTCTGAGCGATGAAGTGTAACGGCGTTTGCCCTTTATCATCCGTTACATTCGGGTCAGCACCGTTTGCCAACAAACAGGCGACACCATTCGTTAAACCGCGTTGTGCAACCCAATGAAGAGGCGTCCACATCCCACGGCGATGTTTCTGAAGCGCGTTGATGTTCCAACCTTTGGCAAGAAACCCTTTCACCAACGCATCAAACCGCTTCGGTCCCTGCCCGACAAGCACATACCAATCTCGTAAATTAATCTCATAACCTGTGTCAATGAGCAAATCAACGATCGCTGACTGCTTGGATTGAAGTGCTATCTCAAGCAGCGGCATGGTAGGACCAACCTGATACGCATAAACATGTCCACCGGGAACTTCGGACGTTTGCTGGCTCGAATTCAACGGTGGTATCACATAGCCTTTCGCGGATTTTACATTAATTCTGAGATTGAGGAGCTCTGAATTTTTTTCAATTTCCGCCTTTGCTCGTTCAACATCACCCATCACACAATAGAGGACGACATCCGCTTCGGCACCACGTTCAAGGAGATAACGACACACTTCAGGTCGTCTTCGCATCGTCCACTGCGCGGCTGTGCCGTAATGGTCACGATCGCGTAGATTTATGTCTGCACCCTGTGCGAGCAGTAGTTCCGCAATACGAGGCGTCGCTGAAAAATGGAGCGGAGACATGCCATCGCATCCGGGTGCGTTCACAACATCAGGATTTTCACGGATCAACATCTCAAGCGTTTCAACCCTATCCAACCCAGCGGCAGCGTGTGCGTCAATCGTTGCGCCGCGTTCAATGAGATACGCAGCTAATTCCGTATCGTATGCAAGCATCGAACCCGCTGCGTGCTGGAGAGCTGATGTACCACCAGCCCACCAAGAACTTTTCGCATTGATGTCTGCACCAGCATCCAGCAGCACTTCTACGAGCGGACGGTTGCCGCTTGAAGCAGCAAACACAATCGCCGGAGCATCAAAGGCGAACCAAGGCGCTTCAATGTACTCAATGCGTTTGGCACTATCTGCTAACAAGGATTTGACGCGATTCGCGTCCCCTGCATTCACAGCCTCAATATATTCTGTACGTGGAAAGTGCCAAGCGTTCTGGGCCATTAGATATTACTCCTCAAAGACCTCAATTGTTGTTCTGCCTTCGGCAAACCGCATTGCGGTCGTCGCCGCAGATTTGTTATCCGTATTCGATCGGATATCTGTAACGTAGCGAGCCAATCCGACCAGCAGTTGAGACTGTGCGGGATGTCCATCAGCGCGCTTCCATTCGTCAAATACGGTGCGGAGCGTCGGTAAGACTTCACTTCCCGTATCATCCCACAGCACCGTATGACCGATCTCTTCTATTAATCGCTCAGCAGAATAACCCGCATTCAGGTAACCCAGTACTTTTGGTCCGACACCTTGAACGTCAAGCGTCTCAATTGTATCAATAATAGCCTTGAGTCCCTCTGCCTCATCCGCGACATCCAGTTTTTCTTCACTTAAGGGTTCGCTGAGTGCCCGCGAGGGAATGTTTATCCAGCGATCCGCAAAGATTTGCCACGCAGCGTGAAAAATACCTTTCGCTGCAACAAGATTTCCACCAACCTGTTGGGCACTCCGCAATGACGCCGCGAGGTTGAGTTCCATCGTTAAATTTTCCCAACCGGCATCTACATTTACAGGGGTGTTTGCCATACGGTCTGCTGCAAGCAAGACCAGTGTTGTAATAACGCTGTCTAACTTTACACCATCAACCAAGGCTGCCTGTACTGCCGCAAACGATCGCTGGAGATTGACACTCGTGAGTGCAGCAACGAAAGCATCCTCGTCAAATTTATCGTTCTCGTCTAAAGTCGCGCCTTCAACGGTAGGGAGCATCTCTCGCATCAGTTGAATCGCGTCTCTACGATACCGTTCCGGATCATCTGGACGATGCCCGACAAGTTCTGCGCCCAGATAGAAGAATAACTCTGAGGCGTGTTCCCATCCAAATTCATCAACGACTTCAGCAAGATAACTCACATAGAGCGGAATATCGGGGGCATCAATAAAATGCGGTTCAACCGCACACTCAAAGAGCAACGGACATAGTTTATCCGCGTCCCCTTTGTGATAGGCAGTGAACAAGCATCGCTCAATGCGGCCCGACTGTCCTTCATAAGAAAAGTTACGCACCCAACGACTGATTTTCTCCCACGCAACAGGCTCCGGCAACGGCACAACCTCAAGCCGTTCCGATGCGGGACCTGCAGCGGAACACGCCGCAGTCGTAACAGCAATGAGTCTATCAGCACCATTGTATTTACGTCCAACTTTGAGTCCATTGATAAGCCTGGAGACATCGCTGCCTCCCTCTGCGCCGTGAGAGGTTGCGATATGCCGACTGACGTGTTCCAGAATTGAACTCATGACCTCTGCTTCCGGCACGCCACCTTTGAGTAACAGCGCAATCGCTTTGGACATTGTCCATCTGTCTTCGCTCAACAGACCTTCTCGGAGCAGTTGTTTATGCTCCTCTGCGCGGCGGTAGGCCATATCTCCGGGTTCAATCCAAATTTCGTCATCTCGGACTTCTACCGGAAAGACGCGCAGATCGTCGCATTCGACGTGGAAGCAACCACCGCCTTCCAAATCGAAGCTGCGGCGGTGCCAGTCGCATGTTAAGACCCCGTTTCGGATCGTTCCACGTGTGAGCGGGTATCCCATGTGCGGACACTGGTTATCCGTCGCGTAAATCTTTCCATCAACATTGAAAAGCGCGATGCTGCGCCCTTCTCCCATCTGAATCGCTTTCGGCTGTCCTTCAGGAACTTCACTTAACTCGGCGACTTTCACCCAGTTTTGCGTTTGATGTCCCATAATATTCCATTCCTCCAAATTGTGTTTTGTATACGATAACTGTAAATAAAAAGCACGAATCTAAACTTAACGACCATAAAGTATTATACCACAATAAACTTGAAATGTCAATAGGAAATAAATAACAATTAAAAACAAAGTAGTGTTTGAAAAGCGGATTTTGGGATGGCACTTTCTATTCAAATACACGAAAAAAATTACGGAAGTGTTACAAAATATTCCGTTAGAATTGTCCTTGAAAAACGCCAATCTATTTGTCACAAACACCTTCCTTTAGCATACGTATTTTTGCTAAATCTGTATTAATTATTATACTCCGTATATTATTAAATGTCAAGTAAAATTAAGTTGCCACATAGGCGTTTAATTTTTTCGCTTTTTTGCGGAATTATGCATCTATTTTGCCCGTAAGTCGCGTCACTATATGTTTGATTGCGAAATCATGAAATTATCCCTTTCTGGAGGTAGCTGATGAAAAACGACGATGTCGAACTGATTCAACGCGTCCTTGCAGGCGATGACAACGCGTTCTCTACGCTCGTGAGAAAATATCAGAAACCGGTGCACGCACTTGTGTGGCGGAAAGTCGGAGATTTTCACACTGCTGAAGAGATTACGCAGGATGCCTTCCTGAAAGCATATAAGGAGTTGGCAACGTTGAAGAAACCGCACCATTTTGCCCGTTGGTTGTCTGTGATAGCGACGCGGGGTTGTATTGCCTGGCTGCGTAAAAAGCGTTTGTCCACACAGTCTTTTGAAGATACGAGCCATGCGCAATTAGAGAAAGCAACGTATTCGGGATATGTGATTCAGGAGAACGAGCGGACAGAAGCAGAAACACAGCGCGAAGTTGTCCAAAAGTTGCTTGCCAAATTACGCGAGAAGGAACGCACGGTCATCACGCTCCACTACTTTGGAGAAATGACACATGAAGAGATCAGCGAGTTTTTAGGGGCATCAGTGGGTACGATTAAGAGTCGCCTCCGTCGCGCCCAGCAGCGTTTAAAGAAAGAAGAACCGATGGTTCGAGAGGCTTTAAGCGGTTTCCAAATCGCGCCGAATTTCACTGAGAACGTCATGCGCGAGGTCTCGCGTATGACACCTACGCCTTCTACCAGTGGAAGTCAACCGTTCGTGCCGTGGGCAATTGCTGCATCTATTCTGGCTGTGGTGCTATTGGTACTGGGTATCAGGCATCACTACTCGAACCGTTTCGGGTTGCCCTCCGACTCCAAAGATTCCGCCGCTGTGATCGCACCGAAAGCGGGGAAAGTTGCCTTTGCCTCCAACCGAGATGGGAATTGGGATATCTGGACGATGAACTCCGATGGCAGCGATCCGGTGAATCTTACACAAGATGTGGCAAGCGATTTTCACCCAACTTGGTCTCCGACAGGTGAACAGATTCTTTTTGTCTCCTTCCGGGAAGGCAGGGAAACTCTGTATCTCATGGATGCTGACGGGAGCAATATACGGCGAGTGCTCGATAACTGGCATAGCAGATCCCCTGCAGCATGGGCACCCGATGGAAAACGGATCGCGTCTGTGCGTGACAGCGTGCTTTACATTATAACGTTAGATGACAAATCAGTCGTGCCAGTGGCAGAAACTGGCTTCGGAAGCATTGGAGATCCCGCTTGGTCTCCAGATGGAAAGAAAATTGCCTTTATCCATCTTAGGCGGAAACAAGGCTATGAACTTCGACTTCTCAATGTCCAAACGCGCAAACAAAAAGTCCGCCTCGGTGAATTAGAGAAATATCCAGTTAAGTTTGACCCAGCGTGGTCTCCCAACGGGGGACAAATTGCCTTCGTTCTACAGAAGTTTAGACCTATACTAAGCCACACAGACGCTTTTGCTTGGCAGGATGAAGAAACCATCTACCTTATTAACCGTGATGGGAGTCGATTACGACAACTTGTTTCAGAGAAGGGACCGGATGCACTCCGTCCCACTTGGTCTCCTCAAGGCACTGAAATCATCTACCAACAGGAAGTCAGAGGTGCCACACAACTCTTTAAGATTGATGTGGAAAGCCGTGTAAAAACGCAGCTCACACACAAAGGGAACAATAGCAGGGCAGATTGGTTTGATCCTGCATCGTTGCCTGTCCAACCTCAACCACATTTGTTAGCAACGTTATGGGGTCAATTGAAACAGAAATAGTCCGCTTTTAGAGACAAAAACAATCCCTGCCCTAAAGAGCCCTGACTAATTTCTGTTTTCTCTTGATAACCAATCTCCTGTGACCTCTTCAAATGGCGCAACAGGTTCAAACGCCTCATCATAATCCCCACCCTTATGACTCACCTTACATGAGTGGAGCCATTGACTTAGGGACTTGCGGGTTTGCTCTAATCGCTCGCGTTGTTCGTCTGCCAAGTTGACGGTTTCTGCGCGGTCTTCAATCATATCAAAACACAAATCTTCGCTGCCATCATTTGATAGATTGGTCAAGCATTTATAGCGGTTATCCATCATAGCGAGGGTCGGTGCCTGAAACATCGCGTCTTTTCCACTATTGAACCGATACGGAATCGGGGTCGGACGTTGTGTCATGTTTCCTTCAAGGGTCGGTAGTAGACTGATACCATCAATCGGGCGACTATCGGGCATTTCAAATTGCAGGGTTTCGGCGATTGTCGGAAAGTAATCCAGGGTGCTGCACGGCATTTCCACCACACGTCCGGGGTCCGCATGACCCGGCCAGTGCAAGAGTGCAGGCACGCCCACACCGCCGTCAAACAAAGAACGTTTTCGCCCGCGCAAGCCACCTGTTGAACCCCGGTTCCGCCCCTCCTGACCTGTGCGTCCTTCGGGTCCGTTGTCCGAACAGAACCAGATCATCGTGTTTTGGGATACGCCCCACGCTGCCAAAGTGTGATACAACCGTCCTACCTGATCGTCTATTGCGGTAATACAGCCGTAATAGTGTTGCTCATTTTCGCTGTATTCGGCGTACATTTCGCGGTATTCCGGTCCAGCAAAGACCGGGGTATGCGGCGCGTGAAACCAGATCGTCGTAAAGAACGGTTCGCCCTTTTCAAGCGTCTGTTCAATAAACGCAATTGCGCGATCCATCAACACCCGGGAATCACATCCTTTTAGATTCTCCGTAGCCAGTTTTCCATTCTCGTAGTAAGGCGATGCCCATGGTCGGTCCGAACGTCTACCCCCACGCTCGACACCGACGGCGGGATCCCAAGTTGGCACTGCATACTCCGTGGCAAAAGATGCATCGTAATCCCGCTCCCACGGCGGCGCGTAATTACGCGCAGGATTCCGATGAGGCTTCCCCGAATAATTCGGGTCCAGCGTTCCAAGATGCCATTTTCCAAAATGTCCGGTTGCATAGCCAAACGATTTTAGCATTCGCGCCAGTGTCATTTCCTGTGCGGGTAGATGCCCACGATTGGCATGTGTTATGCCGTATCGAAAATAATGTCTCCCGGTCAAACACGTCCCCCGCGTCGGGGAACAGACCGGTCCGCCGGCATAAAACCGCGTAAATCGGATCCCATCACCCGCCAGCCTGTCCAAATTCGGCGTTTTGATAATCTCATTTCCGTTAAATCCGACATCACCATATCCAAGGTCGTCGCACATCATTAAAATTATATTCGGTGACCGCATTTTTACCTCCATTCTGTTCTACTATTCTATCTGCTAAGATTACCAAATCTGCCGTTTTATCTCCAACTTCTGTTAGCAACCACTGCATTTTAGGTGCTATTTTTTTAAACTCGTAAACATTATGTGGTTCTGATGCGTTTCATGTAGTATCTTCAAGGGTCCCCTCTTTTCTGCTTTATGTATTGTCCAAACTATAGTAAATTAGGACTTACGCATTTCCTCTTAAAGTCCGCCTGATAAGAGGCGGGGAATGCCTATAAGGCATTCATACCCGGGGAAGCTCACACGGGCTTCATACCGTTGATTCTGATTCTTTAGGGGGTTAAAGATATCGAAATTACTATTTTTGCGTAAGTCCTAAAAATAAAGGAGATTTCATGAACACTCTTAGCTTTTTGGGTGTCCGTGCTTTTTTCATACTTGCAGTTCTCATCAGTTCACTCTCCTTTGGCGGATGTGGCGAAGCGGCAGATGAAGAAGACATGTTATCAATAGATCATATCCTGGAGGGAGAATTCGAATGGCCCTCTGGAACAACAGGTGAACTCTGGGAACTCACAGATACCGATATTGCAGAACTCATGGCGATAACCCCACCACCAGATTGGTACAAGACGGAGGATCCCGAGTTACAAAACAAATATTATTTCGCGCAACTTCTGAAGCAATTTGGCGATATTCCTGAACTGCGCTACATTATAGCATTTCTGCGGAAACCTGGGAAAAGTATAACACGAGATCAAGCCATCGCGTATTCTGAAGCCCAGTACCGTCTCTTCCCGAATGAAAAAAATCTTGAGGCCCTCTTAGAAATCTCATCATTATTTCCAACGCAACCTCAGATATCTCCCTACAGAGATGGACTTCAATGGATGAAAGAAGATCCGGAAGGATACATGGTCGTCGTGGAACGAGAACTTCTGCGTCGACACGGAGATATTCCAGAGGTCCATACCTATGTGCGTCTGGAACTCAAAAGATTGTTAGGTAAAAAACTAACGGATGCGGAACGGGCAGCGAAAAATGCCGCAGCCTTACATCTTAAGAATCTTGACGAACAACGCGAGGATAATGATAACTAATATTGATGACATAATGTCACGCACACTATGAACACTATGAAAATTGTGGAAAGCAGAAACGAGTGAACACACATCGCTTTTAATAACGGAGATCGCTATGAAAAGCATCTTTATTTTATTTTTAAGTCTTCTCAGCCTCTCCATTTTTTATAGTTGTGGAGATACCGAGGACGCGGACGTTCTGAAGCCAATCGCGGAAACAGAAACTGAGGTAATCATTCCTCATAATCCCCCTGATGAGACATGGATCGTTCTGACAGACGAGTATGTCGCAGAACTTATGGAACTGGAGATCCCTCCAAATTTTTTTGAAGAAAAGGACCTTGATTTACGCGAAAAATACCATCACGCCCAAATCCTCAAAGAGTTTGGCGATATCCCACAAGTTCGCACCGTTATAGAACATCAAATAAATAGACCTAATACTGGGCATAAGGTTACGCTTACACCCCTTGATAAAGAAAGTATTGCTTACCTTGAGAGAGAGATTATCTATCTTGAAGCAATGGTATTCCTCTGGCCGTTTGAAGGCACAAAGGAAGCATTAGAACACACGAAAAGAATGAAGCGACGCTTCTCAGTAGATATGGATAAACTCAGAGAGGAAGATCCTGAGTTATACGTTGAAATAGAGCGCGAGGGACTCATTGAGACGTTTGGGGATATTCCGGAGGTCCACACCTATACAAAGATTCTACTGAAAATACTGCAGCAGGAACCTTTAACTGACGAAGAAATACGTGATTTTGACGAGGCAATGGACCATCTCTGGCCAGATCGAAAACAATAGCGCAGGGACAACCCGATCGCAGTCTCTGTGGTTAGAGAGGGAACGATTTCTAATCGACAGTGAACTGGATTGTATCGAAACGACGCGCGACTTCTGCAACCTTCGGTTTGAGTGCTTCAGGAGTCCCGCCAGAGAGTGCCGAGACAATACATTCTGCGATGTCCGGTGCATCCGCCGGTGTCATCCCCCATCGGGTGACCTCTTGCACACCGATCCGCAATCCAGATGTGCCGACTTCCGGTGCTAATCCCGCTGCACCCGTAATAATATGGCACGCTTCCAAATGGTTCGCAAGCGCCCCGCCTTCCCCATACTTATCTACAATCAGGATCAACGTATGCGACGCCGTGAAACCGAGATCGGCACCCAGCATCGGGACACCGCGTTCTGATAACGCTTGACCGAGTGCTTTTGCGTTCGCAACAATCGCATCCGCTTGTGCCTCACCGCATTCCATCCACTCTATAAACGTTCCTGCTAACGCCGGGAGTCGATTCAGATGGTGATTGCTCATTAGCAATGGATAGACCCCTCTTGCAACGCGCTCAGCAATAGATGCATCGTTCGTTAGCACCATTCCGCCTTGCGGTCCGGCGAGCGTCTTATGCGTGCTGGAAATGATGACATCCGCGCCCTCTTCAAACGGCGACTGAAACCGCTTACCCGCTATGAGTCCAATAACATGTGAAGCATCGTAGATGAGATAGGCATCTGGGTTCGCTTGGCGCATCGCCGCTTTTAACTCGCGGACAGGTTGTGGGAAGAGAAACACGCCGGAGCCGACGTTGACAATGCTGGGTTTGTGTTTTGCAATCAGTGCAAGCGTTGCGTCGAGGTCAATGTTTGAACGCTGTCCGTCCCACGGAATTGGGATTGATTCGAGGTTTATCTTGAGCGGTGAAGAGAGTAGTTTTTGGGCATAATGGTGTCCGTTATGAACCTCTAACGCTGTATCCCCCGGCTTTGCTAATGCGAACGTCGTTGCAATCCCTGCGATGTTCCCTGATAACGGACGGAAATCGACGTGCGCTGCCCCAAAGAGTTCCTTTGCTAACGCCTGCGTGTATCCTTCTATTTCAGCAATATAGCGATTGCCCTTATAATTCCGTTGATAAATGTCAACACCGGAATAATTCCCATACCGTCGCGCCAACCGTTCGTCAAAAAGTTCTTCCACCAACGGCGAAGGCGTGTTCTCCGAAGCGATGAGATTGAGACAGGTATCGCGATACGTTTGATGTTTATCAAGGAGTGATGTGAGTTTTTGAACTTTTGTGTTACGCGTCATTGAAAGAAACCTCCATTTGGTTGCAGCGCAAGGGTCAGAGAAATTGCTTGACGTGCCATAGAAAATCAATTACTATGAAAGCAAACATATATTGCAATGAGGGAACTATGTCAAAACCTACGGATATCCGCATCCTTGACGTTCACTACGATTTTGAAGAACACCAATACCGAACCCCGCTCAAATTCGGCGGCGTGCCGACAGATCACTGCGTTCTTTTTAATGTCCGAATGCAAGTTCAGACCCGCGACGGAAAAGCAGCAGAAGGTAAAGGTTCCATGCCGCTTGGTAACGTCTGGGCATTCCCGCCGCGCTATGTGCCTTTTGACCAGAGCCTCGCAGCGATGAAAAAACTCGCTGAATTGGCGGTAGACGCAACCCAAGATTGCGAATTATGCGCGCATCCGATCGAACTTTCCGAAGTGCTTGAACCCGAATTTTTACGGATTGCCGACGCGCTATCCGACGCTATGCAGCTCGCGGCACCGATCCCTAAACTTTGTACCGTCGTTACGACGAGTCCCATTGATGCTGCAATTCACGATGCCTTTGGAAAAGCGAACAATATCAATAGCTACGATGGACTGAGCGCAGACTTCATTCAGGCGGATATATCACACTTTTTGAATGAGCAGTTCACCGGTAAATATCTGGACCAATATACTTCGCGTCAACCGAAGCCTAACATGCCGCTTTATCATCTTATCGGCGCATTGGATCCACTCACAGACGCGGACATCGCAGAACGCCTCAACGACGGGTTACCGGAAACGCTCCCTGAATGGATTGTCGCTGACGGGTTGACGCATCTGAAAATTAAACTCAATGGCGACGATCTGGATTGGGATGTCGCACGCGTCCTCGCAATTGATAAAGTCACGGCAGAAACACAAGCAAAACGCGGGATTCATACATGGCACTACTCAGCCGATTTCAATGAAACCTGTCAAAACGTCGAATACCTACTGGAATTCCTCCGTCGGATCCAAGAAACAGAACCTAACGCCTTCCAACGCCTCGCCTACATCGAGCAACCGACCGACCGTGATCTGAAGGCGCACCCGGAAAATAAGATGCACAAAGCCGCCGAGATAAAACCCGTGGTGATAGACGAATCGCTGACCGACTTTGAGACTTTCCTATTGGCACGGGAGCAGGGATATTCTGGTGTCGCACTCAAGGCATGTAAAGGACAGTCCCAAGCGTTGCTCATGGGTGCTGCCGCTGCAGAATACGGGATGTTCCTCGCTGTACAGGACCTGACGTGTCCCGGCGCATCGTTTTTACACTCTGCCGGACTCGCTGCGCGTATCCCCGGTGTCACGGCTATCGAGGGCAACTCACGCCAATTCTGTCCGAGTGCTAACGACGGTTGGCGAGATGAATTTCCGTCAATCTTTGACATCACCGATGGTACAGTCGGCACACACGTCCTCACTGCACCAGGAATTGGCCACTAACATTGGTTGTTTCTGTGTCTTGGTCCGTAACGGTAATATTGGTGACAACATTTCGCTGCTCAGGCAGTCGGACCGGGAAATCTTTAATCGCCTCATCAATCAATTTTTTCACCATCGCTTTGACCGAATCGAACGGTATACATTCAAGGACGATAATAGCACGGTGTTTTGAAGGGGCGATGTTATACCTCAGCCCATACTGAAGCCCCAACTGCATCAGTTCCGGTTCGACACTGATAGAAATCTGCCGACACTCCTCCGGCGTAATGTAAAAACTATCAACGATGAAGTGCGTGTGAATCCACGCTTCTCTCTCTTCAACAATCTTCATATTTTTAATTTTACCTTGCGGTTCGATCAGGTCGATTAGACGCTTGACACCCCTTTCCGTATACCCGCTCTCCACTACGTTATGAGCTACACGCCTTGGATATTGAAAAAATAACCATCTCTTGATTCTATGTTAGCGTCCATTATAGTATCAACGGCAAAAGGTGTCAATGCTGCGAAAATGTTATGGATTGTCTAATCGGCACATCACCTAATCGCTGAGTGTTTCCATTATGCCAGCGAATTTTGAGGTTATCTATACGCGAGGCATCGCCCAACCCGAAGAAAAGGCGGAGGTCATTCCCTGAAAGATAACTCGCGCCACAGACGATCTCTCTTAAAAATGTCCTCCCATCTGCCACTAATTCAACTCGCGCACCAATCGCATCAGTGTTGCCATCCGCACCAACCAATTTCACTGTTAGCCACGCGTTCGCATTGCCAGCCTCGTTGCGCAAGACAATCGCCGGACGGTTTGACTGACATAGCACAACATCCACATCGCCATCCATATCTATATCCCCGAAAAGCATGCCGCGCACCACGTAAGGCGTTTCATGCAACCCTGCTTCAGTGGTGATTTCAGTGAAGACTACACCGTCCGCTGAGGTGCCGCCTCGGTTATGAAAAAGTTGCACAGGCTGCGCGTAACGCATCTTCGCGTCAATCTGCTCCACATTGTCCCAGATATGTCCGTTCCCGACGAGTATGTCTAACCAACCGTCGTTATCAAAGTCGATGAAACGGGTGCCGAAACCGAGTGAATAGAAAGATGGATCAGCGAGATTTGTATCAAACGTCACATCCTCGAAATAGCCATCACCATCGTTCTGCATCAGGCAGTTCGCCTCTAACGAAAAATTCGATACCCAGAGATCAATATCACCGTCGTTATCATAGTCTCCAGCGTCTATTCCCATTGACCCATTTGCCAAGCCATCGCCGTTGTAGGCAACACCGCGAAGTACGCCTTCCTCCTGAAAAGTGCCATCGCCCTGATTCATAAAAAGCGTATTCGGAGACATATCGTTTGCGACGTAGATGTCCAACCATCCGTCGTTGTTCACATCCGTAAAGACAACGCCTAACCCACGCGTCGTCGGTTCATAGACACCCGCGGACTCGGTAACATCTGTAAATGTGCCGTCCCCGTTATTGCGATACAGCACATCGGCGATGCCGTGATATTCATTCGGACCGCAGTAGATACGCAAGGTGTTCTTGTAATAGCACGGAATGTCGGTTTCGAGGGCGTATTCAACGTAGTTGCAGACATAGAGATCCAAGTCCCCGTCCCTATCAATATCAGCGAACGCGGCACTCGCACTTAGTAGTGGACACCCTACCTGTGCCTGCTCGGTTACATCAGTAAACGTGCCATCGCCGTTGTTGCGATAAAGCACATTTTTCCCCAAGTTCGTTACGTACAGGTCGCGGTATCCATCAGAATTGTAATCCGCAGCGACAGCACCGAGTCCGTAGCCGGTATCACCGACGTTCGCAGTTTCTGTGATGTCAACGAAAACACCAGCGTCGTTTCGATAAAGCCGATTTTGGGGTTCGGGTTCCGTTGTTAGAGAAAGAGAATTGCCTTGAACGAGATAGAGATCCAAGTCTTCGTCGTTATCGAAGTCAAAAAGCGCGCCGCCGCTGCCCATCGTTTCAACAAGTCGGCGTTCTGCGGAAAAGCCGTTGACATGCTTAAACGCAAGCCCCATAGCAGCAGTTACATCTCGGAAGTAAGGTTCGGCACTACCGAGTCGTGAAAGTATGAGAAGGAAAAAGATTGTCAGTATGCAAACCAACAAACGGACCTGGTAATATTTTCGTTGGAACATGGTAATAGGAAGGTTATGGTTTTATTTCTGGGCGCGGACGAACAACCCGAAACCCAATCGTATGTGTTGAATCGAGAGGATAAAATTTGAACCGCAAACTTGAACGGAGGAACGCTCGTCCGACATCCCACGCGCCCCCTCGAATCACTCTTGAGCGAAGTACATCTCGAAAACGGAGATTGAGCGGATTGCGTGGTACACCTTCCGCGTTTCGCTGATAGGTTGTCAGATTGTATTCATCAAGACACCATTCCCACACATTGCCAGCGAGATCCGCGATACCGTCCGGCGATTCACCTTTCGGAAACTGACCCACTGGTATCGGACGATTGTAGCGGCGTGCGAAGTTGGCGTGTTGGCGTGCTTTTGGTGGTGCGTCTCCCCACGGATATATGCGTGCCTCTGTGCCGCGTGCCGCGCGCTCCCACTGTGCCTCCGTCGGCAGACTGCCACCGACCCACTCTGCGAACGCTTGCGCGTCAAACCACGTCACACCGACAATGGGTTGTGTATCGCCGTTGAGCGTCTCATCTTCCCATGTCTTTTCGCTGTTGTGTCCGCGCGGTGTAGGACGGTTCGTCGCCTCAACGAAGGCACGATATTGCGCGTTAGTAATCTCATACCGTGAGATTTCGTAAGCACTTAAATAAACCCGATGTTGTGGGAGTTCAGCATCAAAGGTATGCCGCTCCAGCATCGAGCTGCGCAATTTCGCGTCCTCATAAGCGGTGCTTGCTTCTTCAGGGGTCGAGCCCATCAGGAACTCACCTTCAGGAATAGAAACCCATTCTATAGTCGTAAGAACCTGCTGGGCTGCTTTACTTATCTCGGCAACGGCAAAACCGCCATAGGTCATCACGAGAAGTATAAGGAACGTAAAACCGACACGTTTCATTTGGAACTAACTTTTTTGAAATCAAATTTTCTTAAAGAGAATCCGCTCCAGACTTCATCAAGATTGTCCCCAGGATTAGAGGATCCACCGTATGCGACTACATAGTTCTCACCGGTCTTATCGCGCAATTTTTGAGCTATTTGAAAAATATCCTCTACCTGACGTGGACTTTCGGGATCTCTAACACGACAACGTAAAAGATCAGGAGGTTTAGAACGATCTTCGTCATACTTCAAATAAGAATAATCCTTTTCCTTTAATATACTCTCGAGAATACTACCGGAAACACTCGACAACTTCTCGTTAGAATAATCCTCATCATACATTGGATAATCATAATCAGGTACAAGTGTTTGCATATTTGGGTCTTTCCGAACGATTTCAATGATTTTTACGGATGCTTCCTGCAAAGTATCTTCCAACTTTTTCCGCGGAATGTCTCCTAATTGGTCATCCGTGAGAGTCGCGATGAAGATTCCTTTGCTCAAATCCATAGGTAAACTTTCTTCCTGCTCAACATCATTGAGAGCATACCGAACGTGCCCGAAAAAAGTGGGACCATACCCCTGCACATCAAGTATTTCCACTCGAAGGAATTGAATGAACTCATAGTTTTGTAACTCCGTGAGGTCAATAATTCGCTTTTCAAAGATACTCATTATAATTCCTCCTCTGAAATCTAATTAGGAAAACACAACCTCAAAACGTTCCTTGACACAGTATGACGGTATAGCCCCATGGAACAGAATTTCTGCATCTCGTAGAGCATTTACAAGTGCCTCCAACTGAGGTGTCAGATTAGGCGGACATGGTAAACCTGGTCCCGGCGGTTGTGGTTGCCTGCCTATCCGAAAATGCGACATATCACCTGGACTAACTATCCCCAACAAGAAATTTGGAAGCCCATTATGTTGGTAAAACGGATACTTTCCTTCAAAGTCAGCATCAATAGGTGTCGGTAAGTTCAGCGCAACTTCCTTAATCGGGTCTAAAAGTTTGAGTCCCGGAGGTAACGGAATGTCAATTTCTATTTCATAAAGGTAACTTGGATTATCCAATGTAGGTATACTGGTACCACCGCTCATCGCATAATCCCACGCCACTGCGTAAGATCGCGTTAATGAAATATATGGACTCCCAATAGTTCCCGTCACGATATGAGATACTAATGCTTCAGTCGTTGGGGCAGTTCCAGGGGCACGTGCAGTAAAACCTTCCCGTCGAGAATCACGGATATGCCAATGCGTGCCGATTCCTGCACCTTTATAGAATGTCGCCATAACTAACGAAGCCCCGGCACGCTATGCCGGCGTTTTAGATCGCCCCAAGCAATCGGTAATTTCGCACGCGGTGAGACATCAAACGGCACAAGGAGGTCTTCAAAGTACTCATACTGCGCAATCTGTTTGCCCTTGTTATCACAGATACCCACGTAAATGCCGACCTCAAGCGGTTCATCAAATTCCTGTTCGGTTTCACCGATGTCAATCCATTTGTCGTTGGCTTTCCGTTTCCACCACGCTGTGAAGGCATCACCCTCACGGCGGAGCCGCATGTAAATATCCATTTCACCTGCAGGGTCTTGGAAATTGGGAACCGTGCCGGCCAATCCTTCACCGGCATCAAACTGCCGTTTCTGATACTGGATAACGGCATTATTGCCGTTTGCGGGACCCCGTCCCCAGAGTTTGATCGTCACCCACTCACCGTCGCGTCCTTGACGGTCCTTTGTTGTTGGGGAATAGGCAGCAATCCCGGCAACGACACAAGCATCTTCGTAATCCATATAGAGATGTGTCTCTACATCAAAATCACCTTCATGCTCTTGGTAGAGCCGATTCGTCGTGTCTGAAGGCCAGAGGTTTCGGTTCAGTTCACCTGTAACGTGAAGCCATCCGGCTTTCGTTTTCCCCATATCCCAATCTTTTGGTTCAACGCCTTCTTCGTCAGAAGTTTTCCACTGCCAATTCGGATTCTTTAAGGAATTTCCATCAAACGGATCCCCGAGAGAGGGGGCTGCCGCAACAGAAAGAACACCAAAAATCATAACAATACTAACACTCAATAAAATCGCTGTTATCTTCAAATCCCATCTCCATAAAAATGCTGGCGGTATCAGATACCGCCAGCGATTGAAAAAACTATAACCAGTTTCACTATTACTGATTTTTCAATTCACCCCACGTGACCGCAAGTCGCCCGCGCGGATCAACCGGCGTGACCGGACTTGAGGCTTCCCGGAAATAGTCAAACGTGACCGTCATTCTGCCAGCATCACTTGCGCCCTCACAGATACCGACATAAAGACCAACTTCAAGCGGATCCGCGAGTTCGTTTGTCACTGTACCCACGGAAACCCAATCGCCTTCTGCATTCGGCTTGAACCAAGACTCATATTCATCGCCATTGCGCGTGACGCGCAGTTCAAGCGGAATAACACCTTGATCTGGGTTGTAGTCGGGTTGGGTACCGACATATCCCAAAGCGGCATCATCATTTTCACGGCGTTGGTATTGGAGCACCGCATTGTTACCTTGCGCAGCACCGCGCCCCCACAACTTCAAGGTCACCCACTGACCATCACGGTCTTGGTGATCCTTTGTTGTCGCAGAATACACAATGATGCCAGCAACAGTGCAAGCATCCCCATAATCGACGGTCATCGCTGTTTCAATGTCAAACTCTGCTTGATCCGTGATCTGATAGAAACGTGTGCTGGTATCATCACCCCACACATTCTGATCGAAACCTGCCTCAGCAGAGAGCATACCACCTTTCAGTTCCCACGGGCTTTTGTCGCCATCTTTGACTTGCCAGAAGGATTGAAGGCTTTGACCGTTACCGTCGAATTCGTCACTCAACAATGTTTGCGCGAAAACGCCGGGGATCAGGCACGCTGATAGAAATAAAATGGCAACTATACACGTAATCTGTTTCATTCCATAATCCTCTTTATTTTTCGTACAGAACAGCACCTGTCTATTTTGAGTGAACATTTTTCTCTCAAATAATTTTCGGTCTCGTCCGTACAAATGATTAATTACATATATATTAGCACATTGATAAGAAAAATTCAACTTTTTTTCTCCAATTCCGTAACTTAACAACAAGTGTAAAAAAGATTGCAGATCTTCTTGCAATGCGTGTTACGAATATGTTAAAATTCAGAATTAATCGAAATTCAGTCTCAATCATAACTTATTTCCTTTAGGAGGCAGATTATGAAGGTAGGTATTCGGGATGGAATGTTGCCCGTTTCCTTTGAAGAATCATTTCAGAAAGCAAAAGATATTGGGTTTGATGGTATTGAGGTTTGCATGGGTGCCAATTACCGCGAACATACCCTTTGGCAGGAGGGTGGAATTGATAAGGTAAACAGTTTAGCAGAAGCCGCAAGCATTGAGGTGCCCTCATTGTCACCAGGCGGTTTCACTGCCTTTTCGTTCATGCATCCGACTGACAGCACACGGACCGAAGGGATCGCGAAATTGCAATATCTCGCAGAAACAGCACCACAACTCGGTGCGAAGGTGATTCTTGTGCCCTTTTTCGGAGGCGGTCAGATTCAAGAGGATCACATTAACGCACCGCGGTTCATTGACGGCTTGAAAGCCGCCGCGGAAACCGCCGAAAAACACGGCGTTTCTCTTGCAATCGAATCAACGTTGAGTGCAGAACAACACCAGCAGATTATTGATAATGTCGGTTCATCAGCGGTTGGTGTCTATTACGATATGGGTAACGCGACTGGATTTGGCTACGATTCGCCGTCTGAGATTCGGAGTTTAGGAAACGCGATTACGCAGATGCACATTAAAGACACCGGTGGCAACCACGCTGGCGAAGGTGATGTCGATTTTCCCGCAGTCTTTGATGCTGCACACGCTGTCGGATACGACAGTTGGTTCGTACTCGAAACGCCCGGTAAGGACGACCCCGTTGCGTCGGCTGCAAAGAACCTCAATTTCGTAAGGAACAACTTTTGAGGCAATCCCGAAAATGCTATCTGTTACCGGAGATTTATAGACGCGATATCGAAACTTGTTCTACATGGAGGAGTCGGCATGAATAGCCCCAAAACGATAGTTCCACGCTCCGAAAGTGAGAAGCTGCTATCCCTACCGACACGTGAAGCAGAACAACTCTTTCAAAGCTACGAAAAGCAATACCAATTAGAGATTCTCAGTGCAACCCGTAACCCAAAATCACGCGAGCAACTTTATTATCTTGTACCCGATTGCACAGAACTTATTCAGGAAAGCCCAACCGAAGATGTCCTCCAAGTCTTGGACACAATGCTCGGCACCGGACTCGCCTCAGTACTCTTACCGTGTCTCTCAAATGATCAATTTGAGGAACTATTAGACATTGCTGTCTGGCGCGACGGGCAACTTGATGAAGCGTCATTGAACCTCTGGCTTTTTGAACTCGCTGAATGCGATCGAGACGATCTCGGACGGTTCCTCAGAGAATTAGACCTCCGTCTACTCGCAGCACTCCTCCATGGACGCATCAAAATCCAAGATGAACACGTCGGATTGCTTCTTGAAGCTGGACTTTTGGACCCGACTTCACCCGTCCTGGATTACGCCGACGAACGCGCCCGGGCAATCTCCACCGCTATCTGGGAAGCGGATTATGAGATCTTCGAAATGCTTATCAGCGAACTCTTCGCAATCGATACTGAGGGCGATGTGGAAGCAGAACTCACCGCTATTTTCAGTGCCGCACAAGCAGACAGAGCCGAACGTGTCGTCGAACGCGATAAAGAGGCTGGCATTGATGTCACCGAAGCCGATCTTATGGAAAAAGTTGACTTGGATCTGATCACATTTGATGAAGACGAGGATGCCCATGACGAGCAAGACGAATAAGTTTTCCCTTGTGGCTGAGGCAAGTCTCGACGGACGACTCTTCCTCGCACAAGCATTCCTACAAGCGGATACGCTCGACCGTATTTCTCGTGAACGGATGGATACCCTCTACCAGAATATCGCCGCTATCGCCCATAAACTCATCACAATGAAGACAGCAGACCTGTCCGATGAATCAGCGCTCCGGACGCATATTCAAACTGCCTTCACACTCACCAGTCTTGGGTTAGAATACGGCAGTAAGGGGGATCTCGATAGAGCCGTTCAACTCCTTGATAAAACCCGGATCGTTAAGTTCTTCCAAATCGGTAATACCTTAATGGAGAAATTGCTGGACAGGGCACGCCATCTTTTAGAACATGCCGTAGTTCTGCCACCGAGTCCGGATGAAGAACGTCCGCTTGGTGTCAACTACACGGACCTGGAAACCGAAGGGATCCAAATCTATACACAAGCCGAACTCGAATTTCTAAAGGCGTTGTTGATATATCGGACAACCGTCCGAACACTTCAACTAACAATCAGAGAGACCGAGACCCCACGACCGCTCCTTCATTTGGCTGAGGTCGAGATGATTGACCGACAATTGGCATGTATCGAGCAGCGCTGCGATTACGTCAAAGCCTTGCCGTTAAATGATCTATTCACACTGGATCCACCGCTGAGTATTTTCCCGAACCCAATTGAACGTCTCACCCTCGGATTGATGGTTAACCTGCTGCTTTATCGTCAGGTTGACTTCCAATTAGACGAAGACGCTCGGCAGGATTTCCACCAATTGGCTTATGTTGATGGTAAGGTCCGAGAATCGTTCAGACAACAGTTGATTGACTGGATTACGCGGTATCTCGAACAGGCTCAACAACCTGAACCCGTAAAAATGTACGCGGCTTCTTATTGGGAGGATTGTCTTCAAATGGAGCGTCAACAGGTTTCGCCTGAATAGTCTCAGCGATCCGCCAACGCCTTCTTTGCATCCACAATCGCCTTCCGTGCCTGTGGGGTGCCAATATCGTTCAAAGCGCGTTCTGCCATACGTCGGAGATCTGGGTTTGGCGAGTTCAAAGCCTTAATAAGCGGTTCGACTGCTGGAACACCTATTGTAACCAGGGCGCGGACAACAAGACGGCGGACGTTCCATTCTGGGTCTGTCAGTGTTCTGATGAGTGCTGGTAAAATTGTGTCAATCGGTTCGCCAATTTCGCCCAAGACATAAGCGGCATTCAACCGAATCTCTGCTGCGTCTGCTGTTAGCGCATCAATGAGATACGGCACAGCAGGCTCACCTAAATTTTGTAGGGCGACAGAACCGACAACACGGATATTTTCGTCCGGATCGGTAAGCACTGAAATAAGTGCAGGCACAACACGGGCAGCGGGGGTTTTGATCTCGCTGAGTGTCCACGCAGACATCTCACGAATCTGGGGATTTTCATCGGATATCCCTCGGATGAGAGCATCAATCGCCTCAGATCCCATTGCGACTAAAGCTTTCGCGGCTTCAGCACGGCGAGTCGCCTCTGTCGCACCAAGTTGGGCAACCAGTGCTGTTGCCCGTTGTTCCTGCGACTGACACGCTACCAAGCAGAGAAATATGGGAATTAAGAGAAAGCGTTTCATAGAACTATGGTGAAGCATAAAAATATATTGACATCTACGAATGAGCAAACCATTGCCAGAGATCCAAATTCCCCCATGATAAGGAGTGTTTTTGATAGGGTGTTTCCCTTAGGGGGGTTTGTACTCGCAGAAGTCGGATAAGTAATTCCATGATCTACCATAAATATAGCACAGTTCCACAATTTTTTAAAGGAGAAGCACGGTGTTCGTTATAAAGCGAAACCCGTAAAAAAAATGAAATTAGAGACAGCGACATTCGGGGCAGGCTGTTTTTGGTGTGTTGAGGCAGTCTTTCAGCAATTAGATGGTGTGCACAAAGTTATATCGGGATACACCGGTGGAACAACCGTTAACCCAACCTATCAAGCAGTATGTATGGGGATGACAGGACACGCCGAAGTGGTTCAGATACAATTCGATCCGTCAGTCATCTCTTATGAGGAATTATTGGAAGTTCTGTGGCACACACACGACGCAACAACTTTAAATCAGCAAGGGGCCGATGTCGGTACCCAATACCGCTCCGCAATTTTTTACCATACGGAAGAACAACAGCAAATTGCCGAGCAATCTAAAGCGGAGATGGATAAATCCAATATGTGGGATGATCCGATTGTCACAGAGATCACACCTATTGATACCTTCTATCCTGCCGAAGATTACCACCAAAACTATTTTCAACTGAACGCAACACAGCCGTATTGTCAATTTGTGATCCACCCGAAGATGCGAAAATTTACAAAGGATTTCAAGGATAAACTGAAAAATGATTAATAAACATATTTTAAAAACCGTGCCCCTATGGCTTTTCGTTATCATCTGTTGTTTCGGCACTAACACGGTGATAGCACAAAACGCAGCAGCACCTATAACCGTATCGGTGACAACACCGAGACGTGGGACGTTTGTCTCGGCAAAAGATTACACTGGACACTTACAGCCTAACGCCGAAGTGAAGATATTTGCCAATGTTTCGGGTGAAATTGTCTCACTTGATGCGAAAGTCGGGCAAAGTGTCTCGAAAGGCGACGCACTCGCGCAGAGTAGCTCAAAAGAAGCTGCACTCGCTGTGATACGCGCCGAATCCGCATTAAGCAGGGCAGAATCCCAACTCACAACAACGGAAGCCAGCGCGCAAGCACGCATCGAATCTCAGTTAGCAGTCGCGCAGGAAGCATTGATGGCAGCGCAAGGGAAACTCGTAGAGACAAAATCACTCGCTGAAATACGTATCCGTAACCAACTCACACAGGCAGAGACAGCATATCAGGCAGCTATAGCAACAATCGAACGTTCAAAAATAAATGCTGAACAGGGATTGGAGCGCGCGAAAGTGGAACTCGATAAAAACAAACTGGAATTCGAGCGGAATAAGACCCTGCACGAGAAACAACACATCAGCGACAGTAACTTTGAGACGGTCGAACGCAGCTTCAAGGTCTCACAAACCCGTTATGAAGAGGCTGTCGCGACCGCGGAACAGTTTAAAGAAGACGCGATACATCCTTCCGTGGAAAAGGCAAAAGCAGATTTAGCGGTTGCGCAGAAAGTCGTCGAAAGCCGAGGGTGGGAACGCGAAATCGCGTCAGCGGAATCGAAAGTCACCCAAGCACAAGCGAACCTCAACACGGCCCAGAAATTGGTCGAAGTAAAGTCTTGGGAACACGAGATTGCCATCGCAAGAGCCGCGGTAACGCAAGCCAATGAACAACTCAAACTGGCGCGCGAGCAGCTCAGCGATGCCACGATTAAATCTCCGATTGACGGCGTTGTCGCAACGCAACATCTGAACGTTGGAGATCACGCACTACTCGCCTCATCGCCTACAAGCAAACCGGTGTTCACAGTCGTTTCAGTAGATACGCTCAAAGCGGTTTGGAACATACCGACCGGAGACGCGCGCCGCATTAATAACGGCGACCTTGTCCTGATCTCTACGGATGCTGGTACTCGGAATATTGTCGGCACGGTTGCTTTCATCAGTCCGACAGTTAAGGACAACACCGTGCTTGTTCACGCAACAGTGCAGAACTTGAAAAACGGACTTAAACCCGGTACTGCTATCACTATTTCTATTAAAACCGGTGAACGGAAAAACGTACAACTACTTCCGTTGCGGTCAGTATTGAACATCCAAAACGGGAGTGGCACTATTTTTGTTGTTGAAGGGAACGTAGCACGCACAAAACAGGTAAGCGTCGGCGGTGTTTATAGCGGTGAAATTGAGCTCACCTCACAACTCGCCAACGGAACACAGGTGATTGTAAATGAACAACACCGCTTGCAGAACGGAACGCGGGTCTCTATTGCCCAAGATTAAATGGCAGAGAAAACCGCTCAGCAGTTTCTCGAAAAATAAAGGAGGATGAACATTGCCGAAGCATAATCAATCGAAAGCGTTAGGAGCTGTGGCCGACTTCTCTGGGAGTCCAAGCGCGCCAAAAGTGGACCCTTTAGAAGCACGGGTCGCCAATTTAGAACGCGCCGTGAACGAAATCCTATTCCAACTCGCTGACCTCTCTGAACAAATCGATCAACCCGTCCGCAATCAGGATTTGGGTAAAGGCACGTCACAGAAGCCACCGAAGCCGCAGAAGTCACAGCCGCCCGTACCCGAACCCGAAGAAATGACGGATGCTGAAGTCGCAGCACTCGCAGATCGCGTTTTTGACCTGCTCTCAGATGGTACACCGCGATCGAAGAAGGCAATCATTAAAGCCCTGGAATGCCAGTCCTATCAATACCAGAAAGCACGTCTCCATCTCATTGACACAGGGCGGATGCCGGTGGGGGACCTCAATGATTTAATTGCCGGTCAAATATGCAATGTCCCGGGCGGTTTAGCGATTTGGAGCCAGGAACAGATAGACGCAGAGCTTGCCAGACGGAAAGCGAGGGACGAAGCACGCGAAGCCGAAGCCACCGATGCAGACGAGCCGGAGGCGGGTAGTTAATGTTCGGGGTAACCTTAGACCTATAAGCGGAAACATTGAAGACTTCAAAAACCTCTTGAATCCCGTAGGGATGGTATCTCTGTAGAAAAACGTTGCTTCACAAATCCAAGCCCCGTAGGGGCGGCATCTACACAGATCTGCAGGAAATGTTATCGAAAATCGCTAAATTGACACCTATGGAGCGAATGCCAACAGCACCTATAGGTCAGACTCGTCAATTTTGTTGTAGATGTCGGTGCCCATAGCGACTAATTTCTTTCGGATTTCATCCCAATCTTCTGGATGATCTTTACCTTTGTTAATGACAGGAAACCTAAACCCTGCGCGTTGAGGCGATTCGTGAGGAAAGTAGTCGTAATCTGCTTCCGAGAACAATGCGATAATTTCGTCTCGACGCTCAATTCTGTTCTCTCCCCTACAAAGAAAAGAAACATAACTGCGATTCTGACGAAAACTGAGTATTAATTCCACGCCACGGATCCGCTTTGAAATCCATCCGTCGTCTCTAACAGGTACGGGTTTTCCTGCAAATAATGCACCGAATTCACCCGAGCGAATAGGCTGCCAGAATTCACTCTGTTTAACTTCAGGTTTCTTTTCGCTGTCTTCCTCAGCAAGCTCACTGTTTGATTCACTCGCTTCGCTTCGGGACCGGATTTCCCTAAACTGTTCCTCAGTTCTCTTAGCATTTGCGCACTCAGGTTTGGGGGTCTGACCCGCTTCAGTATCTCCCTCATCCACCCCACTGTCGTTTTCAACTATCTCCGTCCGTTGTTGATCGCTCTCTATTTCTGAAACGCTCGGGTAAACCTCATCAATGCTGTCTTCACGTAATATTTGTTCACTGTCCACACTCAGTTTTGCCAGTATTTCTTCCCAAATTTGCTCAAGCGAATGCTCACGTTGGAAAGCTTGAAAATCTGCTGTTTTCGTTTTCAACTTCTCCCCTCTACGATAGATTTCCGATACCTCCAATTTCTTTCCCGCAGGCGGTAAAAGTTTTATCCCTTCATCATTGCGTTCGAGCAACTGTAACTCCTCAAAAATAGCAAGACCTGTTTGAATGCCAAGTTTTGCCATATCCAATTTGCTATAGAGACTTCCAGTGTTAATAAAATTACCGTTTGTTCCCGCAAGTTCTCTCAATTCTGGGTACAATTTTTCCAACGCCTCTCTATCCGGATACTTTTGAGTCAACCCCTTAACATCTTGTTCACTATTGTAGATGAGATGCAGACAAGCATGTTTTTCTGATGCAAAAGCAGGTTCACATTGCTTGAAGAATTCATCTAAACCTGGAACAAGGTGACAAAAAACAAAGTGCTCAATACGATGTGGTGATGCCAATGCGGAAAAAGCAGTATTTGAAACAACAGCAATTAATTCCCCGTTCTCAAGTTTTCCAAAAATCTCCGCTTCTTCTGCCTCAGAGGTTCGTTCATTACACTTTCCAACAATATCTGCTTTTTCTGGTAAAACGCGGGTCAACAACAGATCAATCTTTTCTTCGCTTTGGACGTAGATAATGGTAGGTTGCTTCTGTTCCAGCAGTCCTAAAAGGTAGTCGCGTTTATCTGTACCTCGACGGTCAAATACTCGAACAGGAAAATCAGTATCGAACGGTGGAAACACCCTTTGAACCTCTCGGTTTCCGATTGTTGCTGTCTCAAACAAGTTTCGCATAGCTGCGAGACCAACCGCATACGCCTGCAATCCCTTTTCCGCCGCCTTCTGCTTTTTGGATGCTGTTTCAAAGCACTCCTTGTAATTATCTCTCTCTGCTTCTGTTGATGTGAGGCGTTCCGCACACTTGCTATGTGCTGCCTGTACCTTTTTCAGCTGCCTTGATGTAGAAGTTAACTGTTTTTTCTTTTCTTTGGCAGCGACAACTTGTCCTGATAATTTTTCAAGGTCTTTCGTATTTTTACCTAACTTAACGTCCTTATCATTTAGCTGCTCCAACAATTTCTTGTTGGTTGCTTCTTCGGCTGCTAAACGTTCTTCTACCTCCGCGATAGACTTCTCATACTCAGCTTCTTTAGCTTTAACTGCTATTGTTACAAGCTGCGCCGCTGTATTGTCAAAAAGTTCGTCTCGAATGTCCTCAACCTCACGTTGGGCATTTGGCATGCTACTTTTTCCTAATACCTCAGCAATGAGAAACAGTTGCGTCCGAGTGAACTCAGGATCCAAATCCCATGGTCGATGTGATGCCCGATTTCTCCCTTCCACTATCAGACCTATTGCACTCCGAGCCTCGTAATGCGGATCAATAGCCTCAAACCGATCTTGAAAATAATCGTACCAATATGTCCTAACAAGATGGGCAATATCACTGATCTCTATCTTTTCTTCAATATTATCGTGTGAGGCTAAACTCAAGGCATCTCTAATTAATTCCTCAGCTGTTGTACCCTGAAATTTATCCAAACATTCTCTCATAAACGGGTATATGGCATCTAAGTATATATCATGTGCTTTACGGAGGGCATCTCGGTTGGGATATCTTGCGTCGCTCAAGTCTACAACCTCCAAGTAGATATTTTTTTCAGCATACCAATTTCTCGGTTGTTTGTCAACGAAAAACCAATATTTGGGCAGGACCATTCAATTTTAAGAAATTATTGGGTTTCACGTCTTTTTTCGAGGATCCGGTTCGGTTAGGAAACCGAACCTACCGGGCATAGGGTGAAAATTTGCTGCCGCTATACCTTGTGCAAAACGGACACCCGAATCTGCTCCCACTTTCGCTTTGACCGATGCGTCGCAACCCGCCTTTTAAAGACGGTGTCCACCGAGAAACCGGCTTCTGCGATGATCGCCTCCAGATTCTCAATCGCCTTCGGACCGGAAGCATCCGCATAGCCGAGTAAAATAGCACCATCAGGTTTCAGGAAATTTGAGACCTGTGCAAAAAACCGTCTCACTGTCGCCTGTTTTTCATCGTGAATGGCGAGTTCCGCGCGGTTGCGTACGCGGGCAACAACCCACGGTGCATTGAAGATAACAATATCAAATTGATGGGAAGCAAACGGGTCAAACAGATCGCCAGCAGGCATAACCTGTATAACGTCTGGATTTGGAAGGAGCCGTTGTATATTCAGTTTCGTCGTCGCCACCGCTTCAGGAAGCAGGTCGGACGCGTAAACCTCAGGCTGTTCATTCAATTCCTGATGTGCTAACAGCGTCAAGCATCCACTACCACATCCGATATCAGCAATCTTCTTAGAAGGCACCTCACTGCGGACATGTTGTAACGCCTCCTGAAAACATTCAATTGTCTCTTGTGAACGCGGCGCGAGAACATTTTCCGAAGCGACAAGCGAGGCATCAAGCGCACGGATAGGATAGGTTTCAGCGAGCGCGTCTTGAATCTCTTGAATCTTTATGAGCGGCAGGAGGAAGGGTTTCCCTTCATTCATGCCAGTCGGCTCACCGGCAAGCTCCAATAGGTAAGGCAGGTCAAGAGCAGGTTCAACCTGTAAGATCCCGTCAGCGTCCGCCCAACACATGAGTCGCGCGAAGGCTTCTTTCAGCGCGCCGCTTGCAGATCTGCGATGCGAATCTCTCCGATCCCGTCGTTTCGTGTTACGATCAGGTTGTTGGACCAAATCCTGTTTGTGGCGTTGGATATACGCCATCAGCACCAAGATCTGCTCCCACTCCCCTTCCACAACAGCAACGCCACCGTGCCGAATATGGGTAAAAATCCGGTTGAGGTGTCCCAACTCCCGATGTGCAAACAATTTGGCGCGTGCGCGCGCAAAAACTATGTCTCGATATTCAGCAGGAACATAAAGTTCACCGATATTACTAACAAAATAAAAAGGATTGGAAGCCTCGAAGATTGGAAGATTGGTGGAAGCAGCTTTTCTTTCATCCTTCCTTGTTTCCAACTTGTCAACCCCTCCGCGCTTCCAACGTGTGCCGCCTCCCATCTTTCTACCCTTCCATCCTTCCTACAGCATCACCGAACCACTTAGTGAATTGTTACAATTTGCCCGGTTCTAACGGATTCCGCCTCTTTATAACAGAGCAGCAGCGCATCCCTTGCACCGATCCCTGATAACGCCGTCGGTTCACTCTCCCAATCAATCGCCTCAACAGCGTACTGGAGTTCACCCACGAAAGCATCAATCGGATCGACATCACCTAAATCAACGACCTCGACTTCACCCTCGTCATTCAGAAATGTGAGCGGCACGGCTGTAGAGGGTTCACCCCCTAACGTCGAAAAGTCGAAGAGCAACGTGCCTTTCTCAAGGAAAATCTCAAACCCGTGTGAGAAAGCGCGCCCCCGTTGCGAAACACCGCCAGAAGAACAACTGACAGCGATCTGCTTATCGTTGTAAATGTATTGCGTCGTCAGGTAATCCACATAGTGACCACCAGCGATTTTGCCCTGTGAGAATACGGCATCCGGAACACCGCAGAGGAGTTGAATGAAATGCGTATCGTGAATGTGTAAATCAATACCGGGACCACCACTCTTTTCAAGAGAAGCGGGATCCCGAGACTGACTCGGTCTCGAGGTAATCCGCTTAAAATGTGCACCGAGGAGTTCACCGTATTCCCCAGATTCAACGATCCGTTTCGCATAAGCATACTCCGCGAAAAACGGAAGCACATGCGCCACCATCAGATAACACGGACCCTGATTTGCAGCCGCTCGCTCAGCACCGATGCGCTTCTCAAGTTCAACGAGTTCGTTGGCATCGTCAATCGAGATGGAAATCGGTTTTTCGACAAGCGTATGTTTTCCTGCTTTCAGAGATGCCATACTAACGGATTTGTGCAGATGCGTCGGCAGACAGATATCAACCAGCTCGACCTCTTCATCGGCGAGGAGTTCGTCGATTTCACTATATGTTCGGACATTTGAGAGATCTTCCATGCCGCCCCGGGGTCCGAAATTCCCTTGAATACCGGTCCAATCGCCAGCGAGTTTCTTTGCATCTCGTGTGCATATAGCAACAACTTCGGCACCTGTAATACGTTGAATCGCGTAGTAATGAATCATCCCCATAAATCCGATGCCGATAATTCCGATTTTTGTCATTTTCCTTACCTCACATAAGAAGGCACAGATGCCTAAGTAACACCTGTGCCGTTTAATGTTTGTGCAAGACAGCCCGTAGGGGCGAGGTTACCTCGACCCTATAGAACCCATTCTCCACTTAATACTGCCCCAAGTCGTTGTGGCTTTATCAAGCGGTGAAACCGCGAGGAAACCTTCGTTCGCTATTTCTTGGATTTCAGCTTCACTCAGCGCACGCCGCCAGACTGCCGCTTCGTCAATAGAACCGTTCTCAAAGGTGTAATTCGGACGGTCCTTGGAACATCCGATCCGCAAATCCTGGTCGTTGGTCCCTTTGAAATCAAACTTTTCGTCTTTTTCAGCAGCAACTTCGCCGTCAACGTAGACTTTCATGGTTGCCCCATCGTATGTTCCAACGACGTGATACCATTTTTTTTCATCCAGCCCATGCGCTTGGCTCAACGTCGGTCGACTGTTGCCGGTCCCCAAGAACATATTAAAATTCTGACCGCTGTTGAAAGCACCGATGCCATAGGAGGAGTGCTCACCCCCGTTATGGCAGTTTTTGTCGAACCATTGCGCATCATTCCCCCAAGAATCCTGATTGATCCAAGCCGCCATTGTGATTTCACCGGAGATCTTCAGATCATCGGAGGCTGGCACATTGACACAATCTGCACCTACTGCTGTAATCCGAATGGCTTTGCCATATTTGCCATCCACAATTTCGGTATTCGCGATAATATCAGCATCAAGTCCATTACCGGAATCGTCAACAATCGTCTTCCCTTTGACATTGTCAAACGTGAAGTAAACAACAAGTCCTTCAGCGAGATCCGCTGTGGCGTATCCCACTGTGATTAGCATCAACGCACAGAGCGCGACGCAACTCAATAACTGTTTCATCCTGTTTATCCTCCTATAGGATCCTTTTACATTGAAAACAGAAGACTGTTACACGTGAAGTAATTAGATTGTATCACAAAACTGCGTCGCGTGCAAATAGATATGCTCAAAACGCCTCAGAAGCAAGCACTGCATTCATAATCTCTTCCCATCTGCCTTCAAACTTTTTACCGAACTCGGTTTCGCCACCCGTCGCAAGCGGACCCCGGAGCATCGGTTTGGTTGTATTATTCCGCTCCCAGAGTTCCTTGCCGCCGAAATCGTTGTGTAGGAAGTGCAGTGCAACGCCTGCCCGTTCCTTATCAGAAAGATTCGATCGCGTACAGTGCGCGACACCGTAACAGAAGAAAAGCACACCCCCCGACTTCAATTCGATCGGTACGGCGCGTTCTTCCGGCGGATCGCACCGAATGTGATGATCGCTCAGCGGATCACGGTAATGCTCATAACTTTCTCGATGGCTGCCGGGTATGACGTGCATACATCCGTTCTCAACGTTTGCGTCGTGGATAGCGATCCACATCGCCGTGCCTCGCAACGGGTCCGCAATCTTGAAATAAGCGTTATCTTGGTGCCAACTCGTACCGACACCGACTTTCGGCGGTTTCCAAAACGCCTGATCCAACTCCAACATAAATTCATCGCCGATGAGTTGCTCAACAGCAGAGACAACATTCGGATGAAACGGCAGTGCTTTGTGCAGATCGCTGCGGTTGTTGAGCGGAATTACCTGAAGGTTCTGCTTTTCGCCTGCGTTGTCCCGCTTTGTGCCGTCGGATTGCACAGCACAATTAATACCGGTACCATTTTCGAGTTCAGTGTTGTAAATCCGTTCCAATTCTAGTCTGAGTGCTTTCGCTTCAGTCGGGTTAAAAAACCCTTCAATCGCAAGGTATCCCTTATCTCGGAAATGAGCGAGTTGCTTCTCACTTAATTGCATTATCAACCACCTTCCTTACGCTTATTGCATCTGCGCGCACGGCACAATAATAGAATCCACCATACCGTGTAGAATTTTCTTATCTGCAGGGCAGACTGCCGCTTGCATGCCGCCAAGCTTAACGGTATCACCAACCACAAAATAATATGGACGCAATAGGGGGCGACACGCCATCTCCTGCACATCGCTTGCGTCAAAATCGTAATACTGCATACGTACCCGTTTCGCCGTATGAAACCGCTGTAAAACGTGCGGCGATCTTTCAAAATTCTCAAGACTGTCTTCAATAACGGATTCCCACGCCTCCGTCGGGAGATCGTGTCCGATCGCTACGCCGCGACTCCCCCACGCGAGTTCAGAAAAACCTGACGGCTTGATAACCAATTCACGTTGCTTTTGTGTCACAGCACCGAGTTGCCGCCAGTCTGTCACGGCAGCACCCTCTACTTCCAAATCTGGAATAACCCCGTATGGTGGTAGCGGTCGAGCATCAATAATCCACGTCTGTGGGATCACCTCTTGTAAAAACGGGTATGTTTTCTTACCGAGTTGGCGTTTCCAAAAGGGTTGGAGCGTCGGGTGATGGAAAAGCGCGAGACATAATTTTTCTTCAAGGTAGGCTTTCGGTGGCGGTGTCATGACGACAGTCCGTTTCTTAGCACTATAAAACATTAATTCCGATTTCGGGATATTCGGTAGATCAAACAACTCATAGAACCGATACAGCACATCAACCGCCAATGTATGCCCGCCGTGCGCAATAAGCAGCCCATCTTCAGAAAAAATTACCTCGTGTGGTTTAACAGCGCGTGCCTTCACCCCAACTTCACACAACGCATCAGCGAGCCAGACCATCTCCGCCCAATAATCTTCTGATTCATCTGAGACAACGATTGCGAGGGTCGGGTCATCTTTCTTCGCCAAACTACGAATCATCTCGGCGTACCCGTTGACCATCCCATCGCTGCCACCAATGATGGAATAACCCAACTGCGCATAGAGCCTTGCCAGACAACCCGTCGCGCCGATGAAACCCGGAACCGAATCGAGTTCCGTAATCGCCATACCGTCAGCCGTCGGGAGAATGTCAGGACGTAGTACACCGGGAAGTTGCGTCTTAAAACGGTTCATCCGTCCATACTGGATGACTGTCTCCGGTTTCCCGGTCTCCAAGTATTCAGCCACCCAAGCGGGTTGAATACCGCGCACGCTCTGTGAATAGAGCAGGTTACACGCACGATAGAAATTTAAAAGGTGCGGACCGAGTTCTTCAAACCATCTCAACTCTGATTCGGAAATCCAGAACGGTTCTGGCGAGATACGCCACGAGGTATTGCTATCGGGATGAACATCCCGTTTCTCGCCTTCAAATAATTTTGCCTTCGGAATTTCGTCATTAATAAATAGACATTTCTGTTTAGAATCCAAATTTTAATTATTCCTTGCGGTTCGATCAGGCTAATTAGGTAAACAACGTTAATCGACGTATATCTGAAGAAACACCCAAGCAAAAACCCTGCGCCGTTGTTGCAGGCTACAATTACCGTTAAATCTTTTAATTATTCCTTGCGGTTCGGTTCCGAGAATCGAATAAATTAAAAACCTCATCTGTTGCTACGGAAGGAAAACCTGCTTAACGAAGTCAATCTTTTTTTGCGAAGCGATCGTTTGCAAAACGTGTCGAGGCACAGGGCTATCCACGTTGATAAGCGTCAAGGCAAGTTCCCATAAACGTGAACGCCCGACAGTCATATCAGCAATGTTAATATTGTGTTCTCCCAAAATTGTTCCCATCAACCCTATCATTCCGGGTTGGTCGCTGTTATAGATGAGGAGGATATACCCCGTCGGCCTCACATTTATATGCAGTTGATCGATACGGACAATTCGGATGTCTTTTTTCCCGAAAGCGGTGCCTTCTATGACAGCCTCGCCTTTGTCGGTCACAACTATAATAGCGATGGAGTTCGCAAAATTGGCTTCCGATTCGCTCTTTGTTTCTGTAACCGAGATCCCGCGTTGCTTAATCAGAAAAGGCGCGTTGACATAGTTCACATCCGCGAGCACCGGGGTCAAAAGCCCTTTCTGTAACGCTACAGTTATCGGTGTGACATCCTCTTTCTGGAACAGTGTCCCGTTATAATGGATTTTAATCGCCGATATTTGCCCTTCAACAATTTGGGCGTGGAAACTGCCAATCTTTTCGGCAAGCTTCAAATACGGACCGAGAATATCAAGTGTCCTCGGATCAATGTTCGGTTGATTCACAGCATTCGCAACCGGTTCACCATGCAGCGCGTTTCTCACCTGCTGTGCGACCTCAATCGCGACGTGTTCCTGTGCCTCTGATGTCGATGCACCGAGGTGCGGCAGTGCCAAGACATTTTCCAAATGCAGGAGCGGTGTATCCGTCGCCGGTTCCTTTTCAAAGACATCCAGCGCAGCACCAGCAAGCTCTCCCGCTTTCAAGGCGTGATAGAGGGCATCTTCGTCAATGATACCACCACGGGCACAGTTAATCAGACGGCAACTCGGTTTCATCAAAGCAAATTCCGATTCACCGATACTATGGTAGGTTTCAGCGTTGAGGTGTGTATGGACAGAGATATAATCCGATTCCTGAAAAAGCGTCTCCCGATCAACAAGTCGGATACCCATTTCTTCTGCAGCGTTCGCTGAGATGTATGGATCATAAGCGATAACTTGCATGCCAAATGCCTGCACGCGCCGCGTCACTTCGCGCCCGATACGTCCTAACCCAATCGTGCCAAAAATTTTCCCATATAACTCAACACCGATGAAGTCGTTGCGTTGCCATGCCTTGTTTCTCAGAGAAATACCAGCCGGTACGATATTGCGCGCTAATGCTAACAACATCGCGATTGTATGCTCCGCCGCCGCTATCGTATTGCCAGTCGGGGTGTTGACAACCAAGATACCGTTGCGTGTTGCTGCTTGTACGTCAATGTTGTCCACGCCAACGCCAGCGCGTCCAATGACCTTTAGCTGCGTCGCTGCGTTGATAACCTCCGCGGTTACCTTCGTCGCACTCCTGATGAGCAGCGCATTGTAGTCAGCAATTCGTTCCAACAGCGCTTCGTGCGAGAGATCAAGGAGAACATCCACCTCAAAATCGCCGCTCTCTGTTAGAACATCTAAGCCTTTCTGTGACAGCAAATCGCTGACCAGCACCTTATTCATAATCCAAAACCCTCCGCCGTTATCGTCCCAAACGATCTTCTTTAGCGCCATCTGCTAAGCACCTTTAAATTATAACATGTCCAAAGCTGCCTGTCAACAACATTTTGTTTCTCGCCAAAGGCATTATGCCGACCGCCAAATACCATTGGACATATTTTTGCCAATATGATAATATATACACCAATATCCATCGTGCACCTTCCTGAGTGCACAAATTATGTTAAGACATGGAGGCATAGATATGCTAGGCCTTGGTCCCGTGGAATTAGCGATTCTATTGGTTATCGTGTTACTTATATTTGGTGGAAGGCGTCTCCCTGAATTGGCGCGCGGTCTCGGCAGAAGTATTACGAACTTCAAAGCCGGACTCAATGAAGAACAAACGGATGAAACCGAAACGACAGCACAACAAGAAGCAGAATCACCGCCAAAAGAGAAAACCGGATAGGGAAGCACCGGATTCTCCGCTGCGTTTTCATCTGCGCGTAGGAGCAAACGCCCTTCGTGACACCTATACTTTTAACTGACAACTCTCACTGCAAGGCAAACCGACAACTAACAATGAACGATAAATTACCCGATTTTCTTCAAGATGTGATTGACGAATACCCTGAAGTCTGGAAAGCATATCAGGCGTTGGGTGAAGCCTGTGGCACCGCCGGTCCCCTCGAACCCAAAACTGTGAGACTCACCAAGCTCGCATTGGCGATCGGTGCGAAGTCTGAAGGCGCAGTCCATTCGCATACCCGGCGGGCACTCCGAGAAGGGATCACACGTGAGGAATTGCAACAAGTCGCACTGCTCGCGGTGACCTCCATCGGTTGGTCGTCAAGTATGGCAGCGTTGTCCTGGATTCAGGACGTGGTGGACAAACAATCGCAGTCTGATTGAGGAAATCAGCATGGACGCAGGTTATCAACGCCACCAGATGTTTGCAAAACGCGTCTGTAGGGTTTTAATCCTCACGGCGTTCTTACTACTTATTATCCCGTCTGTGAACAGCGCTGAAAACACTCCGGCGTTCCAAGAAGGCGTAGCATACGTCAAATTGCGGCGCTATCCACAGGCAGTCGATACCTTTAAGTCAATTTTATCCGAACACCCGACAAATTTAGACACCCTTTTCCAACTCGCGAACGTCTATAAATTGCAAGACGAATTGGAATTAGCGATTCAGACTTTTAACAAAATCCTTAGCGTCGCTGGTTCAGAAAATGCCGAGATACCGGAAAGGCTTTACGGGTTAACACACCTCGCGTTATCCGAAATTTATTGTAAGCAGAGCAAATTGGACACCGCAGAACAGCACGCCAAAGCAGCCGTTCAGAGCCGTCCATCAGATGCAGATACGCATTACCGGCTCGGTTATATCTACACACATCAGGCAAAATTCGACGCAGCACTCGCCGCATTCAAGCGTACCCTTGCACGCAACCCCGATTTCCCAGAGGTTTATGAATGGTTCGGTTTGATTGCCCTCATGCGAAACAACCCCCAGCAAGCAGTGACCCACTATCAGACCGCGATCGAGAAAAAGCCTTACGTCCAAAGTGCCTACTACAATCTCGCCAAGGCGTACCGACTTCTCGGCAATACACAGGCAGCAACGGAACAACTCAAACGATTCCACCAGATGAAAACCTACTATGACCGAACCTACGCCATTGAAGGTGCTTTGGCAGAAGCACCGATGAACACAACCCTCCGGTTAAAATTGGCAGAAATCCATCTGGAGCACAAACATATTTCTGCAGCCGTTGCAACCTACCAAATCCTAATTCAGTTGCAGCCAAACCTGATAATCGGATACGATAAGTTGGGGAGGCTTTACATGAACCTTAATATGCCTCAGCACGCGATCCCATTCTTCCAGAAAGTGGTCGAGTTAAACCCAGACGCTGTAGAAGCACACGTCCGACTGGGGTGGCTTTATACCAAATCAAAGACGTTTGACAAGGCAGAATCGCACCTGCAAACGGCTATAGAGAAAATGCCACAACTCAGTTTGGCATATCACGGGTTAGCTGAAATTTATACGCAGCAAGGGCAAATTCAAAAGGCGATTGATGTCTATCAACATATCACAAAAATCGAACCTGACGATGCTGACGCTCGGAAGGCTTTACACGATCTCGAACGTCTGAAGAGGTCGCAAACACAGCGATAAATCTATATGCCCAAAAATGCCCGAAATCATATTTGCTATCATATTCTCGGATTCGCACTTATAGCGACATTTATAAGTCTCCTATACCACCCAACCACATCAGCAGATCAAATTTTCGTTGATGTTACAGAATCCGCAGGATTAACCTTTGAACATACCGACGGTAGAAGCGGCTCAAGACTCTTCAATGAATTCCTCGGATCCGGTGGCGGATTTTTCGATTATGACGGCGACGGCGATCTCGACATCTATCTCGTCAACGGTGCGATTCAGACAGGCAACGCCGAAGATAAACAACCCCACAACGTTCTCTATCGAAATAACGGAAACAATACCTTTACCGATGTTACCGAAGAAGCAGGTGTCGGCAGCACGATTTACGGCACCGGTGCCACCGTCGGCGATTATGACAATGACGGCGATTTGGATCTCTATGTCACTAACTTTGGGACAGACCAACTCTATCAAAACAACGGCGATGGGACCTTCACAGACATAACAACACATGCCCAAGTCGGCAATCCAAATTGGGGCACAAGTTGTGCTTTTGCCGATGTCGATAATGACGGATACTTAGACCTATACATAGCGAACTACGCCGAATATACACCACAGAACGACAAACGTTGTGAAGAACGAGGCGTTCATGTCTATTGCGGTCCGCACGCATATCCCGCGGTTCATGACACTTTTTACAAGAATAACGGGGATGGCACATTCACCGATGTATCAACTTTATACCGTCCTGCAGACCTCATCCCTCAACATGGGTTAGGCGTAACCTTTGGCGACTATGATGCTGACGGAAATATCGACCTCTACGTCGCCAACGACCAAGACCCGAATTTCCTATTCCAAAACACCGGTGCTGGTAATTTTTTAGAGGTTGCATTAATCTCAGGTGTATGCTATAATGATATGGGGAAAGAAGAAGCCGGTATGGGGACTGATTTCGGTGACTATGACAACGACGGTAAACTTGACCTCACCGTCAGCAATTACCAAACAGAAACCAATACCGTTTATCGCAATCACGATAACGCCTTCTTCACGGACAATACCATCACCTCAGGCATCGCCGAGGTAACACACGGTTATTTAGGATGGGGCATTCGATTCTTTGATTATGACAACGATGGCTATCAAGACATCTTTGTCGCGAACGGACATCTGATGGATAACATCAATAGTCTTGAGAAACACGTAACTTATCCGCAAAAAAACCTGTTATTTAAAAACTTAGGCGACGGAACATTCGCCAATGTCACGTCGGAGACCGACGGCTTAGCACTAAAAAAAGTGAGTCGTGGCGCTGCCATCGGCGATTATGACAACGATGGAGACCTGGATATCCTTGTTACCAATTGCAACCAACGTCCAGACCTGCTCCAAAACGCAGTCGGGAACCAAAACAATTGGATACAAATCCAAGTTGTCGGACAAAAGAGTAACCGTTCTGGAATCGGTGCGAGAATTAAAGTCGTAACCGAAACACACGTCCAATATAGAGAGGTGCATAGTGGTGGGAGTTATCTCTCCTTCCACGATTTACGCGCCCATTTTGGTGTTGGCAAAGCGGAACATATTGAACGCCTCGAAATTCGGTGGCCCAACGGACATACTGATCAAGGGACACGCCTCCCTGTCAACCGAAGGTTCATTGCAGTCGAAGGGGAAGAAATTGTTCCGATAGATTAATAATGCACAGGCTAACAGCCTATGCGACATGGAGGTAAAAATGAGGAACCTATTTATAATATTAACCCTTATCACGTTTGCAGCATCTTTTGCCTATGGCGCAAACGAACCAGAGGATTCGATGATCCTCTACTTCTCTTTTGATGAACTCGACGGTAAAAACGCCATTGACCATTCACAATATGGGAACGATGGTGAGTTGGTCGGGGACGCTAAACTCGCTGACGGTAAATTCGGCAAGGCTCTGGAACTCAACGGCGAAAGCGACTGGGTCGTCGTACCACATGATGACTCCCTCACTGTTGATGAAAGCGTCACTGTCATGGCTTGGATTAATACCGAACGCCATCAGGGACCCGGTGGACAGCGATGGCAAGGGATCGTTGCGAAAAGCAATAACCCGCGCTCCTATAGTTTCTACACCGAATCCCCGAGTGAATGTTTACACCTCAGTGTTAACGGTAGCGGTAGTGTTTGCAACAAAAAGGTCAAGTTAGACGAATGGCAACACGTTGTTGCACAGGTTGACGATGGTACAACCCACCGATATTGGGTAAACGGCGAATTGGCTGGCGAATTCGGTGGCAAAAACGCGCCTCCGGGTAAAGCAGACACCGCTGAGCTCTTCGTTGGAAAAACACATGAAGGCAGTCGAGAGTTCCTCGGACTTATTGACGAAGTCCGCATTTGGAACCGCGCTTTGAGCGAGGAAGAGGTTATCGAACAGATGGAAAAAGGGCATTTTGAACTTTTCCCTGTGGACCCGAAACAGAAACTCGCGACAACTTGGGGACAACTGAAAACATCAAAACGGTAAAAAATCGTCTACGTGCGCGTTTTAGATTTCTATGTCCGAAATCTTAAGCGCGCATCCGTCTATTTAGATAAAAAAGGAGCAAAGATGAAAATTTTCCTTTCTATATTGACAATTATCATGATCGCGGCACCTTTCGCGCACGCCGCAGATCCAGCCGATGATTCACTCATCCTCTACTTCTCTTTTGATGAACTCAATGGCGATACAGTTACTGATCACTCGCAATACGGAAACGATGGTACCATCGCTGGCGCGCCGGAATTAGCCTCGGGGAAATTCGGCAACGCGCTTAAACTCAACGGTGAGAGCGACTGGGTTGAAGTACCGCACGCCGATATTCTTACTGTTGAGACGAATGTCACAGTAATGGCCTGGATTAATGCGGAGAGACACATGGGGCCCAACGAACAGCGATGGCAAGGGATTCTCTCAAAAGGCAACAGTCCACGTTCTTACAGCTTCTACACGGAATCCCCGAGTGAGTGTTTGCACCTGAGTGCTGGTGGTAGCGGTAGCGTTTGCACCGGGAAAATTGCACTCAACGAGTGGCAGCATGTCGCAGCACACGTAGAAGATGGTACACACCGCTATTGGTTGAACGGCGAAAACGTGGGCGAGTTCGGTGATAAAAATGCCTTGCCGGGTGCCGCCGATACGTCTTCGGTCTTTGTGGGTAAAACACCTGAAAGCAACCGCGAATTCCTTGGACTCCTTGATGAAGTCCGTATCTGGAATCGTGCCCTCAATGAAGAAGAAATTCAAGCAGAAATGAATTCAGCGACAACACCTGTCGAACCGCTTGGAAAGTTGTCCACAACGTGGGCAACGCTAAAGTCCAACAGATAAAAAAACGAGTAACTTACGTAGGCACGCTTTCAAAGCGTGCCTACACCCTGAAAGGAAAATGGACAACGTTATGAATGGAAAATTTATTGCGTCCGCAGACGTAGAACGAGACGAACTCGACTGGGGAACAATCGGTTGGCTTAGCCGCCCAGAAAGCACAGGTGGGAAAGACATCGTCGCTATGGAAGTTAGCCTCTCGCCCGGTTATGGGCACGACTTTCACAAACATCCCGACCAAGAAGAGGTTATCTACATTATAGAAGGCAGTGTTGAACAATGGCTCGAGGATAAAAAACAGACGCTAAACGCTGGCGACTCTGTTTTCATCCCCGCAGATATGGTTCACGCCTCTTTTAATGTCTCTGAGCAGCCCGCAAAGTTGTTTGTCACCTTGAGCCCTGCTAAAGGCGCAGAGGGATACCAACTTATTGATGTTTATGACGAGGCGCCTTGGAATACGCTCCGCTCATAACTGAGTTAAGACTTACGCACTGCTTCTTAAAGTCCCCCTGATAAGGGGGATTTAGGGGGTTGACTTAGCATTAAGAGTGTCCAAGTAATTCTAAAATCTACCGTAGTTGGATAAAAATGATCGAAACACCGATGCCCGAAACATCATCACCAATCCGTCAGCGGATGCGCGAATTCTATGAAACATCGGAAACTTATAAAGACCTCTTGGCTGCACACGACGAAGTCTACCTCCGACACTACGTAGAATTGGTCATCCGTAACGCGCCGCCGCGTGCCAAGATACTCGACCTCGGATGCGGCAACGGTATCTCCGCGAAGCTGCTCAATCAAGCGGATTTCGATGTCGTGGGTACGGATATTTCGCCGCTCTTTCTTGAAGATGCCCGCGCATGGGAAAATCCGAGGCTTCAATACCAAGTCTGTGACGTGATGGAACTCCCGTTTGAAAACGAGTCCTTCGATGTTATCTGTTCAAACGAACTCGTCGAACACCTACCTGACGTGCAAACGGCGTTGACTGAAATGATGCGGGTTGTATGTAAAGGCGGGCGCATTGTCATCTCTGGACCGAATCTCTGTTCGCCCCTAATCCCACTCCTCGATTGGCTCAGTCTAATGTCAGGCAAACCCGGTAGACCCGTCTGGGGTGAGACGAAACAGCAAGCCCTGCAGCAGTTGGCACGAAACTGTAAACTTTACGTCCAGAAACGGTTCTCTACCAAATCACCGGATTTCATTTACCGAGAACCCGATTTACAAGCAGATGCTATCGGTGGTGATTCAGACAGTGCATACTACGCCAGTCCGATTGATCTTGCCCAATTCTTCCGATCGCATGGATTTACGATAATCAAAAAGGCTGTCGGATTTGGCATAAAAGGCAGAATTATCGCAGGCGCGTTCCCGTATCTGAGTCCTTATATCACCATGGTTGTGGAAAAATGAATATTCGTCCGAACGACTTTGTTTTAGAGATAGGGAGCGGCCACAATCCAAAAGCACGCGCGGATGTCTTGTGCGATAAATTCATAGGCGATGACGAACAGCGCGGCGGTGCAATCGTTACCGACCGTCCGATGGTGGAAGCGGATGGAGAATTTCTGCCGTTCGCAGACCGGGCGTTTGACTACGTTATCTGCTCACATGTGTTGGAACACGTCAAAGACCCCGCACAATTCATCGCTGAATTAGAGCGCGTCGCATGCCGTGGCTACATTGAAACCCCCTCTGAAATAGGTGAGCGTATCTACGGATGGCACTATCATAATTGGGTCGTCAACTTGGTCAATGGCTGTTTGATGCTACGAAAAAATGAAAAAAACTCCCAATTTGGGCAACTTTTCCACAGATTGGCGGTAACAGATAAACATTGGAAGCGGTTCCATATCACACATCATCATCTCTTTTTGGTCCAATACGAATGGGAAGATAAAATAGCGTATAAAATACTGCTCGAACATGAGTCAGCACTGGATTTAGGATGCCCCGATACGCTCGACAAGCTTGTAGCATCAGATAGTAATGTTCAAAACGAGTGGCTACTGCTTTTGAAAAGCGCGGTGCCGCGCGGTATTGTTTCCCGCGTAAAATCGCTTTTGGCGCAGCTTGCAAGCCAAAACTTGCTGTCAACAGTGACAAAAGGTAAAAGTCGGCAGACGAAAACATTGCAAGAAATTCTCGTCTGCCCGCAGTGTAAAGGTGAGATTACATGGGAAGAACACAGTCTCCACTGCAAAACGTGCGAACAGACCTATCGGATCGTTGACGGAATTCCACGTTTTACTTTCAGATGAGACCAAAAAACGTAGCTCGTAACGAAGTGGAGAGCGGATTTAAGGAAAGCAAGCAACGATCCAAATCCACCTCGTTCCTCCGCAAGGTAATATAAAAAACCGCAAGGAAACTTACGACAACTGAAAAATAGCATCAAAAACGTAGCCTGTAATGGAATGGAAGGCGGTATGTACGCAATAGCACTCAGAAACATAAAAACCGCCTAATCGACCCGCAAGGAAACTTAAAAATATGAATTTAGTACCGAAAGAATTTATTCGCGTGATGCCAGATGTAATGCGAAGCTTCGTCAGCGATGCCTTCCAGAAGGCAGGGACATCAGAAGCAGACGCTACGCACATCGCGCACCTATTAGTGCTCACGGATCTGCGCGGCGTGTTCAGTCATGGCACCCAACAAACGCCCGGATATGTGGGTATGATGCTCGACGGCAAAGTAAACCCACGTCCAAACGTTCGCTGTATTAACGAATCCCCAACAACCGCCGTCTACGACGGCGATGGCGGCATGGGACATTTTGCGTCGTATCACGCCGCACAGGCAGCGGTCGAAAAAGCCAAAGAGATGGGGTTAGGTGCCGCAACGAGTCGGAACCACTTCCATTTCGGAAGCGCGGGCAAATACACACGGCTCGCCCTTGAAGCGGATTGCGTCGGATTTGCGGTCTCCTGTCACCGTTTTCGGCACGGTCCCGGCGGTTCGATCGCCACTGCAACCGGTGCTTCACCGATGAGCTTCGCGATTCCAGCAGGCGACCAACCGCCTATAGTTGTCGATATGGCAACGGGCATTGATGCCAAACTGCCTTTAGAAGAAGCATTTGCGCAGAGTCCCGCTGCGTTCTTCAAGATGTTAGGTTTGAGTCATGTGAGCCATGCACTCGGTGGATTTATGGCAGGCATCTGGCTGTTCGATAAGCCGCCAGATCCGCCAACAATCTGGGAAGGTGCCAACCAAGGCGCGTTCATTGCAGCGATTGATATTTCCCGATTCCGACCCATTGACGAGTATAAAGCGGAGATCGATCAACACATCCACGATGCACGACAGATGCAACCCGCACCCGGTTATGACCGAGCAGACCTACCCGGCGGCTTGGAATCGGAGCGCGAACAGGAATGGGCTGACATCGGCATCCCAGTAGGCGAAGGACATCAGGCACAGTTAAAAACAGTTGCTGAACGCGTCGGCATTCCGCTCCCCTTCTAAATAAGGAGAAATGTTGTGGAGGATAAAAATTTCAACGAACTTCTGATTGAAATCTTGAAACAGATACACATCCGTTTGGATCGTCTGGACGCGAAGATAGATACTAAAGTCGATAAGGAAGATCTGAATCCCCTTAAAGAAGATGTGAACGTTCTTAAGAACGATGCGAACACTCTTAAGGATGATGTAAACATTCTTAAGAACGATATGAACACTCTTAAGAATGATGTGAGCACTCTTAAAAACGATATGAACACAGTCAAGGAAGAGGTCAGCGTTTTGGGGCAACGCCTCGACCGCATTGAAGGAGGCATTACGACGCTCCGATGGGTGATTGGGGCACAAGTCGCTATTATCGGTGTCATTCTCGCTATCTTCAAAGCGTTCTAACGACTTTTAAAAGGAATTAAAAAAATAGAATGGAAACCAATACAAACAACATAGAAGACCGAAATATAGTGATTATTGGCGGCGGCACCGCTGGGTTCGCCGCAGGTATTTATACATCTCGCGCAATGCTTGAACCTGTTCTTATCACAGGGGACGCACTCGGTGGACAACTCTCCTTAACACTCGACCTTGAGAACTACCCGGGTTTCTTCGGTGACGAAGCAGGCGTCTTCATACAAGGCATGCAAGAACAAGCGGAAAAGTTCGGCACTGAAGTCAAATTTGACACCGTAACCGCCGTTGACTTCTCGCAACACCCGTTCGCTGTTACGACTTATGAGAAAGAATACCGCGCGAAATCTGTGATTATCTGCACAGGCGCCTCACCGCGTACACTCAACATCTCCGGTGAAACAGAATACGGCGGACGTGGTGTCTCTTACTGCGCTACCTGCGACGGGTTCTTCTTCCAAGATCAACGGCTTATTGTCGTTGGTGGTGGCGACGCAGCATTAGAGGAAGGCATCTTCTTAACCAAATACGCCTCCGAGGTCTATATCGTCCATCGACGGGATCAACTCCGTGCAAGCCAGATTATGCAGGAACGCGCCTTCAAAAACGACAAAATCAAGTTCATCTGGGACACTGTCGTCGAAGAGATTAACGGCGACGCAGACAAAGTGACGGGTGCCACGCTCAAAAATGTCAAAACCGGTGAGACGCAACTCTTCCCGATTGACGGTGTGTTCATTTTTATTGGACATATCCCGAACACAGAGCTCTTCACAGATGTCATACATACAGACGACCAAGGCTATATCGTCGTCGACGAGATGCAGCGCACAAATATAAACGGTGTTTATGCCGCAGGCGATGTACATGACCACGTATTCCGTCAAGCGATTACGGCTGCAGGTGCAGGTGCCGCAGCCGCGATTGCTGCCGAAAAGTTCGTCGCAGAATTAGAGAACCGTGCCTATCCGGGGAATTAAAATAGGAGAAACTTGTGCCAAGAGAAAGACTCGCGCTCGGTTTAGATTCAAGCACACAAAGCCTTTCTGCCGTCGTCATTGATATAGACACAGCAGAAAAGTGTTTTGAACACGCAATTGACTATCGTGCAGATGAACGTACCAACTGCTTCGGTATCGGAGAGGATTATATCTTACCGCCACGAGAAGAAGGCGAAGCCGAACAACCGCCGTTGATGTATCTCGCCTCACTCGATGCCTTGTTCGCTGATATGCACGCCGCGGGCGTGCCGCTTGCAGCTATCCGACTCATCAATACCTCAGGCCAACAACACGGACACGTCTATCTCAACAACGACGCAGAGACACTTTTCGCACAACTCGTAAACGTTCAAAACGCCGGAGAAACGACTACATCGGATCTGCAAACCCTACTCAAGGACGCATTCGCATATCCGAACGCACCCATCTGGATGACAGCGAATACCGTCGCACAGACCGATGCCGTCCGAAACAGCGTCGGCGGGAAAGCGGAGATGATTAACCTTTCAGGGTCCGATGCACCGCTCCGGTTCACGGGAACTGTCGTCCGGCGTGTCGCGGAACAGTTTCCCGAAGACTACACTGCAACCGCAAAAGTCCAGTTGATTAGCAGTTTTATCCCAGCAGTGCTAACCGGTAACGCAAACGTACCTATTGATTACGGAAACGGATGCGGTATGTCGCTCATGAATTATCGCTCCAAGACGTGGGAGCCAGCGTTATTGGGTGCGACGGCACACGGATTACCTGGCGGTGTAGAAGCACTTCAGTCGAAATTGCCGACGCTCGCGCGTCCAGATGCTGTTGTCGGAACCCTCGCTGCGTACTACATAGAAAAATACGGTTTCGATGGAGGCTGCGCCGTCATCGCGGGTTCCGGGGACAATCCACAGGCGAAAGTACCCGTCGCCGGAGATCTGCTCAGTCTCGGCACCAGTTTCGTCAACATGGTATCAACCGATGGAGAAATGCTTGATCCCGAAGGGTTCGCCAACGCTATGTATGACGGCATCAATCGTCCTTTTATGTTCGGGTGCCGTACAAACGGTGCTATGGTCTGGGATGCGGTGAGAAATAATTACGGTTTAGCAAAAGAGGCATACGCACCCGCGGAGACAGCGTTGAAACAGACCGCGCCGGGACAGTTTATGACGTTCTGGCAACCGAAGACCGAGTCTTTTCCGGTCTCCGGCGCGTTTGACCTAATCCGATCCAACGCACAACCGACGTTAGCGGAAGATTATACCGGTATCATTGAGACAAGCCTCGCCGCTGTCTACATCTATTCCGCTGTCTTCACGAAGCAGACGCAAGCACCGCTGTTCGTAACAGGGGGCGCGACCGATAGTCCTGAGATCATGCGGCGCGTTGCCGGGATTTGGAATAGACCGACACTCCCAGTAGAAAAAGGTGGCGCAGCACTCGGTGCCGCCGTCGCAGGAATCAAGGCACTCCACGACGCAGAAAACGAACCTTTTGACATTGAAACGTTCAGCGCGTCTGTCCTGAAACGCGGTGAACCGATTCAGCCACATCCCGAAGATGTTGCTGCCTATCACGGTGAAGGAAAATATCTCCAACGATTCCGTGAAACATACGAGCAAATCATGACAGAACATCCGGTTTAATAGTAGTAAGCAGACTCCGCTCTGCCGTTCATATAAAAAATGAAAAAACACTTGACGCATTTCGACGAAAAAGGCAATACACGGATGGTGGATGTCGGTGGCAAAGAAGAAACACTGCGCATCGCCATCGCACGCGGGCATATCACTGCCCATCCCGAAACACTCCGATTAATTGCTGAGCAAAAAATCAAAAAGGGCGATGTTTTAGAAGTCGCACGGCTTGCGGGTATCATGGCAGCGAAACGCACCGGTGAGTTAATTCCGCTGTGTCATCCGCTCGCGTTGACTTCAATTCGCGTCGAACTCGCAATCGCAGATGATGATAGACCACGCATCGAGATTGAAGCAGAAATCCAGACAATTGGTCGGACAGGTGTAGAGATGGAGGCACTTACTGCTGTGTCAGTCGCGGCATTGACCGTCTACGATATGTGTAAAGCAGTAGACAGAGAAATGGTCATCGGTGATGTCAAACTTGTGAAAAAGACGGGTGGGAAAAGTGGTGATTTTATAGCTGACGCTGAGACGCAGCTACCTTAAAGAGGACATACGCATGCAGAAGAAAACTCGCCAAACATTCATTCTGATTCTCTCAACGCTTCTAATTTCTACAACAGCATTCGCGGCAGATTATGTGCTGATTATCGGTGGCGCTGCCGGCGAGAAATCCTTTTATGATGCCTTCTGGAGTGCCACCTCTCGGTTCCATCAACTGCTTACCGACGAGTATGGGTATACCTCCGAGCAAATCACCTTTCTCTTTGAAGATATGGGCGGGTCAGGTGAGACGGAACTTGTTGATACTGAATCAAAGCGCGAGCAAGTTTTAGCAGCGTTCACGCGACTCGCTGAGACGGTTCAACCCTCAGATCAATTTCTGCTCTTCATGCTCGGACACGCATCCCGTACCGGTAGAGGCAGCGTGAAGTTCAATTTACCCAGACGGGATATTACTGAAGCAGAATATGCGACACTCATTAATAGCATCCCTGCTGAGCGTCAAATTTTAATCTTCGGATTCCCTTATAGTGGTAAACTTGTGCCGCAACTCAGCAAGCCGGGACGCATTATTATCACCTCAAGCTCACCTAATGAGGGTTACTCGCTACAGGCAGGATTTGGCAATGTCTTCGTTGATGCCTTTTCCGCTGCAGCAAACGATACCGACAGAAACGGCGACATCTCTCTGCTCGAAGCGTTTCTCTCTCTACAAACACGGACAAAGGATTTCTATGAAAGAGATGGGAATGTCCAATCTGAACACCCGCACCTTGATGATAACGGCGACGGAAACGCTACCCGCAACCTAACAATCGCCCGCGAAGAAACAGATGACGGCACACTCGCTGAAAAAACGTTCTTAGGGACACGACGCTCGGCTTTACAAAGTCCACCGCCCGAACCAGAGGTTTTAACTGACACGCAAAATCCACAGCCGCGCACGCCGCCATCTTTCAGCGATGCCTCACCTATTGTGCCACCTGAAACCGATGAACACAACAAGGAGAATGGTAGATCTTCAAGCCTTCCCTATAATTATATTAGCGAAGCAGACGAACAAGCGATCCAAGCAGCTATTGAAAACCTACCCTCTCAAGACGCATTCCCCGATGATGGTGCCGTCATTCTTTGGGACAGTGTTGATATCAATATCGATGAAAAGAGTCGCTACATCTACTCTACGCGACGAGTTGCCAAAATCTTTAATGAAGATGGCAGAGACCTTGCTGAGGTTAGCATCCCCTATATGCGCGGCAGAGACGATGTTACGATCCATCATGCCCGAACCTTGACCCCTGATGGCAAAATCGTTGAACTCGATACAGCCGAAATTATACGCAATGTGCCACCACCGAGTGCTGTAGACGCCGGGTTGTACGTTGACGCACGTTTGATGTACTTCACACTCCCCGCAGTTAGCGACGGCTGTATCATAGACTACGCCTACTCCACAAATAACCTTGGGCACGTCATGCGCGGTGAATTTTGGCGGCAAGTCTATTTCCAAGGACAGCAGCCCGTACAATATTATCGCTTCACAGTACACATCCCGAAGAAAAAGCAGCTCTATTATCAGGTGTCAGGGGCACCCGCGGCCGCCACAGATCCCCAATCAAGTCGCACTTTCCTTGACATTAAACCCACAACGACAGAAAATAACTACACCCGCACTTATATCTTTGAAACGCGAGATGTACCCCCATTAAAAGACGAATACCTGATGCCCGCACCGCAAGACCTCGCTTATAACATCAGCATCTCCTCCCTCAATTCTTGGGATGAACTGGCGACGTGGTATGCGACACTGATTCGCGAGCAGGATGAGATTACACCGAAAATCGAAGAAAGAACAAAGCAACTCCTCAGTGGTGCTTGGTCCCGAAAGGAAAAAGTAAAACGGCTTTATGAATACGTTGCAACGAACATCCGGTACTACGGCTATGAACTTGGAATTTGGGCGATTAAGCCCTATCCGGCTGACTTTGTTCTGAAGCAAGGTGCAGGGGATTGTAAGGACAAAACGACGCTCCTTTCCACAATGCTCGCATCTGAAGGCATTAATTCCTATCCTGTTCTCATTTCTGCTGGGGACACGCGCGGTGTTAACGCCCATCTTCCGGATGGCGGCGCAGAGGTCGAGGCAGTCCCGTCGCTCGCCTATTTCAATCACATGATCCTCGTTGTTGAAGGCGACAAAGACGGCGAATTCATCTGGCTTGACCCGACTGCCGAGACGTGTGCATTCGGTGACCTACCCGCCGGTGACCAAGATAGATGGACACTGATTATCAATCCGCGTTTCTCGGAAACCGAAAGCGATCCAAAGTCTAAAGAGGATATTGGCGATCTACAGAATAACCTCTACCGCTTTCAGAAGAGCCCCGCTCTCGGTGCAAAATCGAACCTCAAACGCGTCCACACCCACGTCAAGGTGAAAAAAGACCTGAGCGTCTCTGTCAGCCAAGAATTGACGGTCACAGGCAGTTTCAACATGAAACTCCGCAGCCAACTCGGACACCTCCAAACCGCCGAGGAGAGATCGGAGTTCCTACACAAAGCATTGGAGTTGGACGCTCGCGCCAAAATAGAGGATTTCAAAGTTTCCAAGCTTTCGGCGCTGGAAGGCGAATTGAAGGTTGAACTCACGTGGAGCTGCAAGGAATATCTCTATGCGATCGGCAGCCAGTTCGTGCTTGAATTACCGCTCGTCAAGCATCCTTACGCCGAATTACTGAGCGAGGAACGCCGAATGTATCCCGCTGCGCTCGGCAAGGCACTCACGCTTGAGGACAAAATCACTGTCAGTACGGAAGCACCTTTTAAGATAGATATTGTCCCTGAAGAACAGACCCTAAAAACCGATGTTGCGGAAATTCAACTCCGATACTCGAAATCCAAACGCAAAGCCGAAATGCATCAGACAATCCGTTTTCTGACCCCAAGGGTCACACCGGATGCCATCTTGCATCTCAAAGATGTCGTCAGAATCGCTTCAAACCGAGGCACAAAACGGTTCATATTAACGCAAGAGTTTTAATAGTTGTCAGTTTGTCAGTTGTTAGTTGTCAGTTGTTAGTTATTAGTTAATTTCTTGTGGCGGTCGCTTTATTTTCTCACTGCCACAACACCTCTCTTAACTGAAAACTGATAACTGAAAGATTTTTTGCAGAAAAATCGTACTGAAAACTATTCTTCTGAAAACCAGAAAAGAGGTAACCAACAAAAAATGCCAGCAACAGAAGAAGTTAAAGCAATAGAAGAGTTAATAGAAAGCCAAGAATTAATCTTGGCGCAACTCAAAAAAGTGATCGTTGGGCAAGAGGAAGTTGTCAATCAGATGTTGATGGCACTTTTTGCTGGTGGGCACTGCCTGTTAGAGGGTGTCCCCGGGCTTGCCAAAACCCTTATGATTCGGACTTTGGCGCAAATCCTGAACTTGAAATTCAAGCGAATCCAGTTCACCCCAGACCTCATGCCTGCCGACATCACCGGCACTGATGTGCTTGAGGAAGACCGAACAACTGGACACCGCTCCATTCGGTTTATTCAAGGTCCGATTTTCGCGAATATCCTCCTCGCTGATGAGATTAATCGGACGCCTCCGAAAACGCAAGCAGCGCTCTTGGAAGCCATGCAGGAGTATCACGTTACTGCCGGCGGCAACGAATTTCAATTGGAACAACCTTTCTTTGTACTCGCAACACAAAACCCGATTGAGCAAGAGGGAACATATCCGCTCCCGGAGGCACAGTTGGATCGGTTTATGTTCAAAATCGTTATCGACTACCCGACAGAAGCAGAAGAAACGGACATCGTTTCGGCGACAACTGGCGCGGAGATTCCTGAACTCGAAACTGCGCTGTCCGGACATGCGATTGTCGCACTCCATAATATCGTGAGGCGTGTACCCGCCGCCGATAACGTTGTACAATATGCCGTGAAAATCGCGCGCGCGACCCGCCCAAAAGAGGAAGATGCCCCCGATTTTGTTAAACAGTGGGTACGCTGGGGCGCGGGACCCCGTGCTGGACAATATCTCATCCTCGGTGCGAAAGCCCGAGCGATCCTACGCGGACGCTTCAACGCATCTTGTGAAGACGTGAAATCCGTCGCCTCTTCAGTCTTACGCCATCGGGTCTTAACCAACTTCCACGCTGAAGCTGAAGGCGTTGACTCTGACACCGTCATCCAACGCTTACTCGACACGGTCCAGGAACCCGCTGCAAGGTTGTGAAGCCCCTCCGTAGGTGTATAATAGGAAGGTGAAGGGAAGAACGGAAGGCTGGAAGATCGGTGATGATACTTCCAGCCTTCCATCATTCCTCTCTTTTTTTATCAATGAAGGTCTCTGTCATCATCCCCGTCCTTAACGAAGAAGATGCCATCGCCAAAGTCATCAACGATATTCCGCAAACGGTGCGGACGCTTGACGCACAGAACGAAGCCACAGTCCAAGAAATCATCGTCGTTGACAACGGCTGCACAGACAACACCACCGCAATCGCCGAACAGAACGGCGCGCGGGTTGTAACCGAACCACGACGCGGATACGGACACGCCTGTCTCGCAGGCATCGCCGCACTTGAGACCAAACCTCCCGATATCGTCGTCTTTCTCGATGGCGACTACAGCGACTATCCAACCGACATGTCGCAACTCCTACACCCCATACTCCAAGGCAGCACCGCACTCGTCATCGGTGCCAGAACCCAAGGCGATGCAAAAGAAGCGTTATTACCACAAGCACGTTTCGGCAACTGGCTCGCCTGCTTCCTAATACGACACTTCTTCGGTGTCCGCTATACAGACTTAGGTCCCTTCCGAGCCATCCGATACGCTGACTTACTCGCCCTAAACATGCAAGACAAAACCTTCGGCTGGACAGTCGAGATGCAACTCAAAGCCGCGAAACAAGGGATGCCTGCATGCGAAGTCCCCGTCCGGTATCGCAAGCGCATCGGCACCTCCAAAATCACCGGCACATTCACCGGGACCCTCAAAGCAGGCTACAAAATCCTCACTACGCTCATCTACCATCGTTTCTTGGCATAGAATAGAAAACAAAATTCACGGCATCTTCAGCGACAGGGTCATTCAATTTTCAAATTGTCTGAATCGCGGATTATCGCGGATTATCGCGGAGGACGCGGAGGACGCGGATTTTCGTGTTTAGGGATGCCAAAATCATAAGGGCATTTAGCTGTTTTCCAGAGAATTGAATGGCCCTATCTTCAGCGAATGTTGGCGTTGACAATTAGACTATTAGCGTGTATAATTAAGGTGCTAAATCTTGTTCAGGATTATTTCGTTTCCTTCCCAGAACTAAAAATAGGAGACAAAAGATAGTGAAACCAAAAAAGATAAAAGCAACATACAGAAACGGCGTTATTGAACCGTTGGATAGGATTGACCTTCCCGAAGGACAGGAACTTGAGGTCGAATTCAGCGTTCTCCAAAAAACGCCTCGTGAACTTTCTCGCGAAGCAAAAACAGAATTAATTCAAAAAATGAGTGGTTCTATGAAAGGAACATGGGGAAGCACGGTCGAAGAAATTGATGCTTATATCGAATCAGAAAGGCAATCATGGGATCAAGAATTTTAGAGTTCTCTGCAGCAAGTTCTAAGGAAAATAATCACCTCAGCACACAATCCCCATTTGCTTTCTTGAAATTTAAACTTGAAACCTTCCTCACTTAATGCTATACTTGTTTTAAGTCTTGTCGAAGACGAAGCAGATCCAGAATCACTTTAACGCTGATGAAAAATTGGTGGGCATAATAGAACACATTTCATGAAAATACCAAATGCTGAACGTGCTGTTGTAGACATTCGCAAACTGCAAGATTATTGCCTCAATCCACAGCATCACAGAGGGAAACATAAAGCTCGCCTATTTACTTCCTTGCTCAATATGGACGCTGATGATGCCGAAGGGTTACGCAACGCTTTATTAGAAGCAGTCAAAAATCAAGACGCACAATTAGCAGAAAAGGACGCGTACGGACAGCGTTATACGCTTGATTTCACGCTGAATTGGCGGCATAAACAAGCGACAATCCGGAGTGCTTGGATTATTGAAACTAACACTGACATCCCAAAATTGGCAACCGCGTTTCCGTTGAAAAATCAGGACAAGTCATGAAAAACAAATTTTCCGACAACACCTCAAACATAGATAACTCGCCTGAACGCAATCAAGCACCTACAGAAAAAGGCGAAATCAAACTTCTGGATGTCGTCGCGCTCACACAGGATGTCCCTGAGCATAATCTCAAGCGCGGAGAAATCGGCACGGTTGTTGAAATCCTTTCAAATGGCGAAGCGTATGAAGTTGAATTCAGCGATGATAACGGACAAATGTATAAGTGTCTTAGTTTCCTCACTTCTCAACTCCAAGTGATTCACGATGAACCGATAAATGTAGAGCCAAACCGTCAAGCAAATTATATCTTACAAGGTTACTACTATCAACTTTGCCATACTGTAAATTCTTGGTTAGATCTTGCCGATAACGATATTCTTTATCTTGAAATTGCGGAAGATTTTGATATAGAATCAGATGGAACATTTACGGCAACGCAAGTCAAACACACGCGAAACAATATAACCCTCAGGTCTCAGCAGGTGATTGAAGGGATCAACAACTATTGGGAACTGCGGACTAACAATCCAGATCGGCGTGTGAAATTCCGTCTTCTCACAAGATCCAAGATAGGTAAAGAACAAGGCAATCCACTTGGAACGGATAAACCGGGGCTTGAAGTATGGAACCGTTGTTCCAGTGATGAAGCAGCTATCGAAAAAATATCTAATTTTTTACTGACTGACGGAAAAATATCAGAGGAAGTAAACGATTTTCTGAAGGCATCATCACCTCAAGAAATTTATGAACAACTCATTGAACCGATTACTTGGGACACGGATGGGAAAAATATCGATTCCATAGAGCAAGAGATAAGCGAAAAATTGATTAATCATGGGAAAGAAAACAAAATTTCACCTTTTTATGCCAAGAAAATCTTTGCTCCTCTTCTCACAGAAGCCTTCACGGTCGCAACGCGAAAGGATAACCGTAAACTTACTAAAGCACGTTTCCGTGAAATTTTTGAAGAGCAAACGACGGAAAGGGTTTCAACTCAGCATTTGCGGGACCTGCAAATGCTGGCAACACAGGCAGCAAGAGATGATACCGCCAGTGCGGTACCTACCGACGATCCATCTGATGTTACGATTCAATCATATTCACCTACACACACTGTTATCCCTCCGCTTTATCCTAATGTTTTCCGGAGAACAGACCTACTAACAAGTATCCAAACTAAACTTCAATCTGACGGTATAGTCGTAATCCAAGGAGGCGTGGACACAGGGAAAACAACTCTTGCAAAATTGACCGCCAACTCTATGGATGGTGCCCGTTCTTGGTGGAGTTTCACAAATAAAGATTCATCTCATATCGTTCAAGATCTGCAGCGACTTGCTATTGCAGTAATTAATCAATCTGCACAAGTCAACGTTGTTCTTGATGACCTAAATTTACAGCCTCAAGAGTTGCGAGGCTATGAAGAAATTTTGAGTACTGTGATTTACAGGATACTTGAACGTGGGGCAAAATTGCTGATCACAAGTCAACATAAACCACCTCCCAATCTCATCCGCAGCCTCGGCATATCATCTTCTGTGACCATCAAGGTCCGGGACTTTACTGAATCTGAAACAAGACAATTTGCTGAAGAAATGGGATGTCCTGCTAATGATATAGACACTTGGGTAACACTGATTCAAGCACATACCGGAGGACATCCGAGACTTATACATGCTTGGATCGTCCGATTGCAGGAGGAAGGTTGGGCAAAACAGAATATACTCACAAATATGTTACAATCTCCCGAAGAGGTAAAAGAAGAGCGTGAAGCAGCACGACTATTGCTTACAGATTTGCCAAAAGATCGTCGAGAATTCCTCTATAGACTTAGCTTGATGTCTATTGGGTTTAGGAAAGATTACGCACTGAACGTGGCAGAAATACCGGAACCTATACTTCACCCAGGAGATGTTTTCAGTCAACTGGTTGGTCCTTGGATAGATCAAGTTAGTGAAACCTATTACACAGTCTCACCTTTATTGACTAACGCAGCCAAAGAGGTTTGGTCCAAGGGCAGGATAAAAGCTCTCCACGCTTACATTGCAAACGCAATCCTGAAAACAAAGAACCTGGGCATGACAGAGGCTTGGGCTATGCTCACACATAGTATAATTGGACAAAACAGAGAAGGGTTTATTTCTGTAATTCATGCCCTGATGACTGCTCAAGAGGATGATTGGGAAAATCTCTGCCAAGAATTCTCATGGTTAGTAAGCATTAAAACTGATCCTTATGAAGAATTATTCCCAGGTGATGCCTTTGTAAATCAAATGTTTCGATCATTGCAGTATCGAATTGCAGTTGAGGTAAAACCAGAGTTAGTCCCAAAGATATTTGAAATTTGGGATAAAGAAACCAAACCTTATGAACCACGCCAATCATATCTGCTATCTCGTCTAATGCTAGCAACAGAAGTATTGAGATATAACCAAGTGTTACCGTCAGCCAGGAAAATGGTAGGTTTTCTTAGAGAAATGATTGACATCAAGAATAGCGACAAAGAGGTCTGGGATATCTTCTACAATTCCATGGGACAATTAGAAGGTCATAAAACTGAGAAATCCAACTATTTCAGTATCCTATTTGGCTTTATCTATGCGCGGCGACCTATGTACGCACCGTTTCTCAACGAGCTCATTGATGCTCTGGATGAACTTAATCCAAGCACCAGGGCACTACTACTAGCTGATTTTGAGGATGATACCATTGACTCCCGAGTTCTGATAGACGGTATATGGGGGTCAGAAGCGGACCTTGAAAATCCCGATTGGACAAGATGTCTTCAAGTATTTGACAAAGTAATTGAAAGAACTATTGTGTGGGATTATCCTCACCTTGCCGCTGCTGCGGCAAGGGGTCAAGCAATGATTTACGATGAATGCTTAGATAAGCCTGAACCTGATAATGCACATAATGTCCTTCAAAATTTCATATCAAAAGTGGGCCCTTCACCAGTAATAGAGGAAGAACAAGCAGCTATATATTTACATCAGAAACGCTATAAGGAAGCACTCAGTATTTACGAACGTATTCTTCCGAAGTGGGATCCACCCGCAGGACAATTAGATGTTATGCCCTCAGTGGCATGTCACCGAGCTGCTATATGTGCCGCACATTTGGGGAATTGGAAGAAAGCAGCCACCTTTTTTGAAGATGGTGTTAAAAGAACTCAAAATATTGAGAACACTGAAAGACATATTAGTTTTTATGTAGATGCAGGATTCGCCCGGTTTAAGGCAGGCAATATGTTAGAAAGCATAAAATTGTTAAATTTGGCGTTGCAAAAATTTGAGACAATCCCTCAAGACAATACAGATGTCAAGTACTTCACTTTAAAGAAACGTATAGCGCACACCATACAATGGATGACAGTACACAATCATGAAAATTATTCTTCAGAATCTGAAGAACCTCCAGCAGGTTTCTGTAGTAATCCAGATATAAATGAAAAAGTTTTAGACTTACCTGATTCTCCAATAGGAGACACTTGGTTCTACCTAGCGCAAATTGAGTACAAATTTGGGTGCGGAACAACAGCTTTGGATCATACAGTGCAGATTATAGATCGAGATGCAGCCCCAGTGTTAAATCTATTCCTTTCCATCCTTGAAGTACAATATGATTTTAAAAACAAAACTTTCAATAAACTGCCAGAACGTATACATCAATTGGTGAATGCACGCGACTCAATACAGAGGCATAATCAAAGTGAGAAAGGAATTGGAAATCAGGGAATTAATTCCATGCCTATCCCTAATCCACCCGATTTCACTTCTGTTGAGAGCATCACCACTATATTGATAGCATCCCTCCTTGTTCAACTATCAACAAACGTAGATACGCATGACATTCTGGCTATATGGCGCGCAAACTTGTCAGAACTACCTATAAAAGAAAATATGACGACTGCTCTCAATCTGATTGACTCAATGTTATCTAAAGATGAAAATAATGCCCTCACAGTAATGAAAACACAAGAGATTAAACCTGAAGAACGATTGACAGCAGCATTAAAGGTTATTAAAAATAAAGAGGTGACCCCAGAAAACCTTTTTCATGCACATATACTCATTACACCTTACCTCATTAATAGTCTAATATGGTTAGACCCGTTCCTGACAGGCTTAGCAGGACTTTTTTCTGCACAATGGCTAAAAAAAATAGAGCAAATACCTATAAGGGTAGTGCCCCAAGTAGAACAAGCCTGCAAGAGTCCGGAAATTGGCAAGAAAAAAATAGGGCAGATTCTACTCGCAGCACATCAAGCTGTCTCAATCGGAGTCCCATCTGATATACTGCAGCAGTTGCGTAGTTGGTCAAAATCAGAATCAACACAACAGGAGCCAACAACAGGAAGGAATCCTACTGCCAATGCCTAATCAAAGCGATGGAAAACCACCACATCTCACCGATGAAGACATTGAAGCACTAAATCGGTCAATAAAAGAGGGGGAAATACCTATAAAGTTTGATTCGATCTTTGAGTCGGATGAACGTAAAAAGAATGAATGAGTGCCTAGCTGATGGACCTGATGTTGTCTGACTCAACGCCTTGAATGTGTTGAAACATTCGGAGATCGTCTTTTTAGGGAGTTTTTTAGAGACTCAACCTCACCGAGATGACATTTTTTGTACTTCTTGCCGCTTCCGCAGGGGCACGGATCGTTTCTACCTGGGTTATGTCGCGCAATATCCACGATTTCCAAAAAGTGTTCTATTTGCCCTTTGTCGCCGTGTGAGTATTCGCCCCAAAGGTCCCTCCGAGCCCTGTCAATACCAAATTTATCTGTGTAGGAGAGTCGGTAAAAAAATGGAATTACTAATTCATCAAGGAAGTCCTCAATACAAAGCCGCTGGTTATCTCTGTATTTGAGACCTAAGCAACACGCGTGATTGTGGGGATAAATGTGCAAGTCAATGATTGGCACTTCACATTTTTCCGCGATTCGACGGTATTTTCCACCAACCTCAAACACTTTCGGCCATCCATTCATATCAAGGTCATCCACGTAAATCTCAATTTCAAAAACATCTTGAATCAAGAAGTCGGTTTCTTCGGCAAGACCGGCAATCGTGACCTTTCCGGATACTTGATCATACACAGCACGAAAATCTAGCTCGCCTAAAATTTTATGGGAGTCTGCATCGTAGTATAAGTTCGGAAAATGCAATCTCAACCATCTAATGTCACTATCGGTTATCCTCATGATAGAAATTACCGTGCATAAGGCTTTCTGGGGGTAACTACTCGCTCGGAAGTAACTGCTGACGCGCCCCCGTTGTTTTGGGTTTCATCCTTAAGTTCTCCGAAATTGTCGCCAAACACCTCTCTCCACTTTCTGACGCTGGTATTATGGTCTATAGCATCAAACGCCTCGTTTATCTTACTGTTGTAAAGATCAAACTTCTCTCGGAAGTTGCTATATTTATCCTGGTCCCAGTGTCTTGTGAAAGATTCTCCCTCTAAAACAGGATTGCAGATCTCAGGCATTAGGAGATTAACCTGTAAAAAACTGTTTATCCGGTTTGAAATCGTCTTTAAAGCCGTTGGAATATCCTTAAAATCTCCGCTGTTTTCATCAATGACATACACACTGTTCCCAATAAGTGTAGTCAGCAGGATCGATTTCACAGAAAAGTTCTGTTTGTGATCACGAAGAAATTTTAACAACCGCGTAACCCGCTTTAGATTGCCGTGGGTAATTCTCGTTTTTTCGTTGAACCAATCTCTATAGCCTGTGCCATCGGTAGCTTCAAATTCATTCTCTTTGTTATTGCAGATGAAGTACTCCTCCTCTTGCGTAAGCCAATTCTGTTGTGTAATGCATGGCACAAGGTCCAAATGAAAATCACCCGCATAATCAATATAGACACACCGAGTTTTTCTATGAACCTTATCCTTATAGTTGTCGTTTCCTCTCAAACAGTTGTAGACCTCGTTGATGTAATCCTTCGGTTCTTTGTCGACATCGTGTGTCATGAACAAGAGCATGTCAGCGTCATACTCGCGCGTACCAACCGGTTTAATAATTGTTTTCAAACCGTAGGATCCCTGGCGTTCAGTCTTTTCGTAGGCATCCAGGTTTGAGATCAGAAACGTGTTTACAGCCGAAGAGCTGTCGTTTAACCTATCAAGGCGCGTTTTATTCAAATCGACTTCGTTCGATAGGAAATTTTGGAAATCAGTTACGTGCTTCATTAATCTATCTCCTTATTTAAATCAAAAACTTAAAGTTCATAAGTGTTAGTATACCATTCGATTTTGGAAAGTTTGAGGAACAAACCTCTATTTCTACAATGTATGGAAAGGAGCAAATTGCTCCGCGTGATTACCGAGGAAAATCTCGCGGAGTTTTGGTAACTCATGTCGAGCCTTAGCAGCACCGGAACCTTTCAAGGAATCAATTTCCTTGATTCCGTCCAAACTGAACCGCTTGCGTGGTACGTTTTGGTCAATTCGGGTAACGTTGTCATGTCCTGCAAGCAGCAGTGCTGTGCCAAGAGAAGCATGAGCTTGGACGTGCATAAACACGTCAAGTAGTTTGAACGCCCAATATGGCCCACCGAGTGGGATTCTCCTGCCTAAATTGACATTTAATGGCTCAGTTGTACACCCCACGCTCAAGACTTTTAATGAATCTCTCGGCCAATCAAGCAGCGTAATCGCCTCAACAACCGCCATTCCTACTGGATTGTTAGCCCACAAACCTCCGTCTATTAAAGGTATGCCTGCAATGGATCTGTGTGTAGGAAAGTATGTCGGAGCTGAAGCAGTTGCCATTCCTACATCAACAGCACTTTCTTTATAATCCATCTCCAGCCGAGGATGATGAGCAGTTTTGTAAATATGAACCTCACCGTTTTCAAGGTTTAATGACGGAATGACGAGCCGCTTTTTGCTATCGCCCAATCTCTTGTCGCCGAAACAACTCCTCAGTGCACTTTCAAGTGGAGTTTTACTATACTTTGAAGTGCCAAGCCACCTAAGCCATCGTAATCCTCGGTTGCCTTTAAAGATAATAGGTCCATGTTCTTCATAAAATGCTAAGAGTTCTTTCGCTGAGAGTCCAAGCCCCAGGCCCAGAGCAATAATTCCACCTGTTGAAGTGCCCACGATTAAGTCAAAATAATCCCCTACGTTGCGTTCAATAGCATCCTCAACAGTCGCAAGGAAAGCAGCTGGGAATACTCCTTTAATTCCACCACCGTCAATTGTCAGGATTTTTTTCATTGGCAATATCCTCCAATTTTTAAAGTATCGGCTATATTTTTATTAATTAATTATATCTAATGTATCAGCCAAATGCAAATTAATTTTTGAAAATTTGGTAAAAATTTCATTTTTTTTTCGTCTTTACTTAAAAATTGCCATGTAGTATACTAAATATGATGTGTATTTGGGAGGATAAAAGGAGGAAATTAATATGAAATTAGGAGAACGCCTTCGCCTCATTCGTAAGGAAAATCAGTTGACTTTAAAGGATCTGAGTCAACTTGCAGGTTTGTCTGTGCCGTACCTTTCAGATATGGAGCGTGGTGTTGTTAATCCATCCATTGACACGCTTCAAAAGGTTGCTAAAGCGTACAATACTACAGTCAAAAAACTTCTAATCAACGTCGAGGAATTAGATGAATTGGAATATACTACTTATCCTGAAGGCTTTGAAGCGTTTATAAAAGACCCCGAGTACAGTTACGAAATTGATGATGATTGGAAAGAGTTACTGATAAACATCAACTTTCGTGGTAAACAACCATCCAACAAAAGAGAATGGATCGAAGTGTATCTTTCTCTTAGACGCATTCTTTCGTCCGGGGAAAAAAATGAATAGAATAGAAAATCAGGTTATCGATTTGGTTCAAAATGCAGTCCAGAAGTATAGTTCAACGAAGAATCCTAATTTTGGTGAAATATGCAGTGGCTTGAGATTAGATGTGATGGAAGGAGTTCTACCTGATGGAATAGACGGGATGCATAGTGGAAATAGAATAATTATCAATTCCCAAATTCAGAATGAAGAACGTAAGCGATTCACCCAATTTCATGAAGTTGCCCATTATTTGATCGAGGAAAATGGAGATTTAACCTCTGAACTTCGCAAATATACTTGTAGTCAGGAAGATGGATACAAGAGATCATTAGAAGTTCTCTGTAATATTGGTGCGGCTGAATTTTTGATGCCCAGAGAGAAATTCAGAAAACTCTATAAAACAAAGGGGTTTAACGTAGAACTGATTCTATATGCTGCCCATCATTTTAGGAGTTCACCAATTGCAACGACAATCCAACTTGCACAAGTTGCACCCAATAAATGTATTGCAGTTGTTTGCGAAAATGGGTTAGTACCTAATGCCCCAGCACTATCACAAGCATCATTTTTTACTACTGGAAATCAATATTACAATAAATCAAAGTTGCACGTAATTTACTCGGCCTCTTCACCTGCTGCTTCTGACCGTTGGTTGGGAAAATATACGGTATTTCCAGATGACCATTTAGTAAACCAAGCATATTCGCAGTCCAAAATGCTTAAAGACGAGAGTGAGATTCCTTTTCCGAGTTGGAAAGAACTTTGTACCTGTGAGGCATTATACAATAGAAATAGAGTTTATGCCTTATTTCATTTAACACCTCCACCAAGCCTTGATCAAATGACACTTTTTTAACGGAGTTATCTATGCCTACACTCGAATTCAACGGAAAACATCACATCTACACCCACCACCTCACTGTGCCCTACCGACCACTTGAAACTGACAAAAGCCGCTCCTGCAACCCGACCAGCGAAGACGATAACCTTATTATCCACGGCGACAACCTACACGCCCTCAAAGCATTACTTCCACGCTATACCAACCGCATCAAGTGCATCTACATCGATCCGCCTTACAACACCGGCAACAAAGATTGGGAATATGACGACGACGTAAATAGTCCGCTGATGCAGCAATGGCTTACGGAGAACGCACCTGTTGATAAAGAAGACTTGGAACGGCATGATAAATGGCTCTGTATGATGTGGCCAAGACTGCATCTCCTAAAAGAACTACTTGCTGAAGATGGCATAATCTTTATCTCTATTGATGACAATGAACAGCACCATTTGCGAATGCTGATGGATGAGATTTTTGGTGAGAAGAACATCGTCGCCAATTTTACTTGGTGGTCGAAATATACATTGTCCAACGATTCCAAAACCATCTCATATCAACATGAGAATATCCTCTCTTATGCAAAAAACTTGGACGTTTGTCAAATTGGTCTTCTTCCGAGGACACCAGAAATGGATAAGTCATACAAAAATCCTGATGAAGACCCGAAAGGTCCATGGAAAGCGACACCATTACATGCCAAAAGTGGTAGGGACGAAGATAGGTATTCACTCCAATTTTCTAATGGTGTTACATGGCATTGTCCAGAAGGAAGGTTTCCAAGGTACACGCAAGAGAGACTTATGGAACTATACAATGACGGTCAACTTTACTTCGGTAAGAGCGGGAAGTCTCAACCTAATAAGAAAACTTATCTATCCGAGGTAAAGGCTGGTAAAACTATAGGGTCTTTGTGGCCTTATCATGAAGTAGGCAGTACTCATCAAGCGAACGAGGAATTGGCTTCGGTAATGGGAAAGGGGGCATTCAACAATCCGAAAGGCACTAAATTGATTCAGAGAGTGTTCCAAACTGCTAACCTTTCATCAGATGATATTGTCTTAGACTCATTCGCTGGTAGTGGCACAACCGCCCACGCTGTTCTTGCCCTCAATAAAGAGGATAGCGGCAATCGCAAGTTTATCCTCGTCGAATGCCAAGAGTATGCCGACACCACCACTGCTGAACGTGTCCGCCGTGTTATCAACGGTGTTCCCGATGCAAGTGATGCTGCACTACAAGAAGGGTTGGGTGGCTCTTTTACCTACTGCACCTTAGGTGAACCGATTGAAGTTGAGGCGATGCTTACCGGAAAGAAGTTACCAACATATACGGCACTTGCTACTAACCTATTATTTACTTCCGCGGGTATTTCTGTTGAGGAAAATACGTTAGAGCAGAAAAATGATGAGGGACTTTTTTATAGTGATAATAAAAACGATTATTATCTAATCTACAAACCTGACCTTACGTATTTACGCAGCAATGAGGCAATATTCAATCTGGAGCAGGCAAAACGTATCCAAGATTCCAGGGACGAAAACGGCAAAAAAGCGATTGTCTACGCGGCAGGCAATTACATCGGACAGCGCGAACTTACAAAGATGGGAATTGCATTTTGCCAACTTCCCTATGCCATACACGAAAGGTAAAGTAGTAGGCACACTCCGCTGTGCTGTAACTAAGGACATAGAACCATGCTGGAATTAAAAATATATCAGCGCGATACACTCGATGCATTTAGCAATTGGTTAGAAGTGCTTAAAGAGGAGCAGCAGACTTCAGAAACGACAATTGAACATTTAAAACAGGTGAGTAGTATTGGCGATGATGTTCTTGATGATATCCGCAATTATCCCAAAACTGCGTGGAAGAAATTGTCCGAAAATGGTGGCGTTGCAGCAACTGCAGGCGAATACGTTGATCGTAAGGACGGCGCAAATCGACCAATTCCGCATATCTGTTTTAAAGTGCCGACAGGTGGCGGTAAAACACTCCTTGCTGCATCTGCTTTAGAACGGCTGCATCGGCAGCGGGGATTGACATTGTGGGTTGTGCCAACACAGGCTATCTTCGATCAAACCAAGGCAGCATTGTGGAACAAAGAACACCCCTATCGTAAAGTGTTGGAGCGTGCAAGTGGTGGACACGTTAAAATGCTGGAAAGGGAAGATTCCTTCAACAGAGACGATATTACCAATTACTTATGTGTCATGCTGCTCATGTTGCCAGCAGCGAACAAATCACCTGATATAAAACTTAAAGACAAGGCGTACTACCGTATGTACCGAAATGCAGGACGCTATTCCAGTTTCTTTCCCGACCATGATGACGACGAAGGCAATGCACTTATGCAGGAAGAATATCCTGACCTTGATCCTAACGCTGAAGGAAACATTCCTATGCAAAGCCTGTTTAATGTAATCAAGATACTGCGTCCCGTGGTTGTTCTTGATGAGGCACATAAAGCTTATGGCACCAGAACTGGAAAGGAATTTGCCAGTTCTATTAACCGTCTTGACCCTCAAATGGTTATTGAACTTTCTGCCACACCCAACCGTGGCATCAGTAATTTGCTTGTTGATATTGCTGGACCCGATCTGAAAAAAGAAGAGATGATAAAATCACCTGTGCAAGTATCATCGTACTCGGGTATGAAGTGGCAAGATACGCTGAGCGAAGCTTCCAAAGAACTTGAGAGACTTGAGACCGAGGCGAGATTACTTGAAAGCAGCACGGATCGGTATATCCGTCCGATTGCCGTTGTGCGCGTAGAACGAACGGGTACGGATCAGCAAGATAATAATTATATCCACGCCGAGAATGTCCGAGATTATCTTACACAAAACTTAAAGGTGCCTCGGGATGCAATACGCGTTAAATCTGCCACACAGAACGAACTTCAAGGCGAAGACCTGCTATCCAAGAATTCACAGGTAAGATGGATCATTACAAAAGCAGCACTAATGGAGGGGTGGGACTGCTCATTTGCCTATTTGTTAGTAGTATTAGACAGGACACGATCACAGAATGCAATTACGCAACTCGTGGGGCGGGTGATGCGGCAACCACACGCACAACTCACCGGTAGAGAATCACTCGATCAATGCTATGTTTTTTGCAATGACAGCGACGTTGATGACGCTGTCAAACAGGTCAAGAAGGGGTTAGAATCGCAAGGACTCACTGGCTTAGAAGATAAAATCTTCGGTAAGGGCAATACCCAAGATCAAGCAGATTTTCAAACAGAAAAAATCCGCCGCCGCAAGCCATTTCGCGGTCAGGAGATTTATCTACCCGTGGTACGCCATAAGGATAACGACGAATGGATTCAACTCAATTATCAGGCGCATATTTTACCACACATAGACTGGTTCAGCATTAAACCACCCGATCCGAATACATCAGCACCTGACAGCGCAACATTACGGACTGCGACGGTTAATGTTGGTGATGCACCACCCGTTTTTCACGAAGACCAAAAACCACACGTTGAGAAAAACATTAGCGTATCCGAATTTGCACTCTGCCTGTCGGATATTGTGCCAAACCCATGGCAAGCGGCTCGGATTGCAGAAGAATTAATCGAAAGTCTCAAAACGAGCGGAGAAACCGATGAGAAAATCTACGATAGACGTTCTTACCTTATACCAACGCTGCAGGAACATGTAGCTGGTGAAGTAGAAAATCAGTCAGAGCAAATTTTCCGTGAAAAGTTAGAAAACGGAGAAATCCAATTTGATTTGGATGTAGGTAAACCGAACTATAAATTGCGACAAAATTACAAAATTGAGGTTCACGCCAATCAAAATCAACTTGCAAAATACGGTAAACCCGTCCAACTCAGTCTGTTTGAACCGATGTTTGAGTATCCTTCAGATAACGAATTGGAAAAGAATTTTGCCCATTTTCTCGATGGTGAGAAGGCATTACAATGGTGGCATCGGGTTGTAGCGCGTCAACAAGGGGAGTATTACGTGCAAGGTTGGAAAGAACAACGCATCTATCCAGACTTTGTTGCGATGGCAAAAGAAGTTGAAGGTATGACGCGCGTCCTAATTTTTGAGACCAAGGGTCAACAACTGGAAGGTAACCGGGACACCACGTACAAACAAAAAGTATTAAAAACACTTGAAAAAGCCTTCAACACCACCAGCGATACAAAAATGCGTGAAACGCCAACACAGACAGGCATCTTCCGATTGGTTTTCAACGAGCAAGAATTTCAAGAGATTTCCGCACAGTTGAATGAGGGTAGGTATTCCACAGAAAGTTAGCATAGCGCGGCACGAAGACATCGCGTTCCGATATGTTACCGGTTAACGCTTTGCCTTTTCACGTCAAATGTGCTATTATTTTTACTATTGATTGCGGCGGTACGCAGATGAACAGTTTTTATGTACTTTCGATAATATTTTAAAGGTTTTGTCACGAAACAGAAGAAAATAAGTCATGAACAACTACTTTATTGAATCCTTCAAAATAAAAAATCTGTGGGGTTATCGAGATATTGCTCGAACTTTTCATAAGGACGTGAATATACTGATAGGTCCAAATGGTTCTGGCAAAACCACCATTTTGAATCTACTCCATTCCATCTTATCGGGTGATTTACGAAGTATTTCAAACGTTAATTTTGAACAAGCAGAAATCAGATTGAGAAGTTTTAAGGGCAGATCAGTTCGCACTATTAAGGTAAATCCTGCAGATGGATTTCTTAAATTCAAAGTAGGGAAGAAAGTATATAAATTCCCTACAGGCTTTTTTACTAACCAAAAGTTCGCCCGAAATCACTTCTATCTTTGGGATAACAGCATTGTCAAAAGAATTCAATCAGATGAAATTGATGACGAATTAACTGCTTTAGTTCCTCTGGTTTGGCTCCCCGTGAGCCGCCATTTATCTTTACCAGAAGATGAGGAAGAACACGATACAAAAACAGAACCTTCGGAATCTGTAGACTTACATCTCAAGGAATTGCTAGCAGATCTCTCTCGATATCGCTCTGAATTAAATGCACAACTTTCAAAACGTTATAGGGATTTTGAGCGTCAAGTTCTATCGGTAATTCTTTATAGTAAAGAATATGATCAGATTTATTCAATACTAAAAGCAGTCACATCTTCATTACCAACAGAAACTGAGAAAGATCAACTACTTAAAGCATTTGATGATGTTGGACTTCTAAATGAACAAATGCAGAATAGAATAAATGAACATTTTAAGGCAATCGAAAAATCAGTCAAACGAATTGAACAATTTAGTGAAAACCCAAAACAGATATCGGAATTGGATCATCCAAAACAGATATCGGAATTGGATCATATACTTGTCCTTCCACTGATTAGTCGGACCAAAAATATGGTTGAATTGGCAAGAAAACTTGAAAAGCATAGAACAGATATTTTTGCTCCGCTACACCTCTATGAAAATACTGTTAATTCATTTTTAGAAGACAAAATCATTAAAGTTGATGAAAGTGATGGATTAAAAATTGAATTGCTTTCAAAATCAGAATTGAACTGGCAGGACCTTTCTTCAGGGGAAAAACAGATTCTAATTTTACTCACCGAAGTCCTCCTTAAGGTTGATGAACCGGTAGTTTACATTGCAGATGAACCAGAATTGTCACTGCATGTCAAGTGGCAGGAAAAAGTACTGGAATCTATAGTAACACTTGGTGGACAGAAACAGATAATCGTCGCTACGCATTCCCCGGATATTGTTGGACCATTTAGGGATAATGTCATAACTTTGGGAAAGGAAAGTTAATGGAGTTTATCCGAACCGATTCGGGTATAGAAAATAGAGACCTCTTTTATCTTCCAAAAATACTTGTTTACGTTGAGGGATATAGTGATATTCCTTTCTATGAGGAAGTACTTCAAAACTACAATTGCCATTTGAAAGCAGGTGGTGGAGATAAGGAATGCAAGAAATTAGTGGAATCTCTTGTAGAAAAAAACCTTCCGTATGTTGTTGTTCTTGATGGACATTATGAGATTTTAACGCATACACGAAGTAAACATAGACGCGTGGTTTTACTTCATCGGCATTCTTATGAAAACTACCTTGTTGAGGAAGAACCAATAGAACAGTTTTGTCGTGACCATGGGCGTTCAGCGAATCGTTTAGAAAAACTAGCAAACAACTTGCGGAGTGTCCTCAAAGAAACAAAAAAATTTAGGGAACTAATTGTATTGGATATAGCACATCAGCGCGCTGGAACAGGCTATGACGTGCTTCCTGAAAAGTCAGATCACTTCTTCAAAACGAAAAAGAAGGTAGATTTTCTAGATAGCCAAATTGAGCAGTATACTGAAGCGGCTAAATCCATTAACCAACAAAAGATCAATGACACCGAGACTTTAGTTAAACAATTCTTAAGAGATCATCGTTTCATTGATCTGCTTCCGGGACACTTTGTGTTTGGTATCATAAGGCGTTTTATAATTTATACCGTGAATCCAAAAAGAAATATTTCGGATGACGAGATTAGAGTATATCTCTCAAGAGCGGTGTGGCAGCTGGTGAAAACCCGCGACCATAATAGTTTGAAAAGACGCTTACGTAGTGCGGTACAGGAAGCAGAAAAAATTCGGCAAGCACAACCAAACACCAGTTCGTAGTAGTGCGATTTTGCGGCATACTTGAAGAAACCCCCCAGCAAAACCCCAGATGCGAAGTGCATTATCGCACGTCAAGACAATCACCTCCTCCAACAAATTCAAACATCTGTTATTTGCCTCAATACAGTACAAGTCCCATAAAATAAATTTGTTTTTATAAATCAATCATGTTATCATATATAATGTATACTAAAATTAATAAAAATCACCCTACAATCGTGGTAATCCCATAATCCGGTAAATCCTGATTCAGACAAACAAAATGTTACCAATTTCTACCAAATTATTTTTTTTTGCAGCAGCAAACAATACAAAAAACACCGATAAACCCATACATCAACTGGATTTTCAGCCATATTCAAAAAGATACCAAAAAGCAAAAAAAGATACCATTTGGTATCTTTTCGGGTGAAAAATACATCGAAACTTTCGCCATTCCGCAAACCGAAAACTGAGAACCAAATACCCAAATTCTAACCATAATTTGCTTGCTTTATTGGCAACATACTGGTATAATTAAAAACAAGAACCCTAAAACCTTCGGTGAGCAGTCCAGACGAAAATAAAAAACACCAGAGGAGACCTGCAAAAAAAACGCGAAAACACGTCACATTCCGCGTAATACCTAACTTCTGCACGTCACATGTGACGTGCAAACGTCACATTAAACGTCATACGTTCGCGAACATTAAATTTTAGAGTATTCACCTACAGAAGGGGTTTGTAACCCCGATACCAAGCCCTTCAGACTTAACAAAACACCAAAAATCGACGGGACGACTACACCATGGCGGTAAGAGAAGGAACTCCAGAGAGATTCTGGTGTGTTAAACAGATAGACATCTTCCAAGATCTCTCCGAGTCGGATGCAAACGCACTCAAACGGATAACGACCTTCAAACAACTAAAATACGGCGACACCATCTCTACCGAAAACGTTTATCTGCTGAAAGAGGGACGCGTCAAAATCTATGAAACCCCGTCTGAAGGAGATCCTATTACCTTAGAGGTGCTGGAATCGGGCGAAATCTTCGGGGCGGTCAAATGGGACGAAAACGAAGCACGTCGGAACGTCTCTGCTGAAACACTCACAGAAGGCGTTATCGGTATCGTTAACGCGAAGCACTTCCAATTCTTCCTGAAGCGAAAAGTCCATCTAATGATGCCCTTTAAACGACCACTGCTTCAGCGCATCCGATCAGCTGTCGATGCTATAGGGTGTCGTTTGCAGATTTTTGGTCTTGCGAAATCCAAACGGACGCATGCTAAAACCACGGACGCTGTTAACCTATTACACATACGTCCAAAATCGCAACCGGGAACAACTAACCCGTTTCTAAACATCGCGTTCCGGAGTCCCGCATCACGACTCGCGCTGCTGTTAAAAAACTACGCCGATGCACCGAAGCCGATTCGCACAATCATCGGGCGCACAACGATTAGCCCGGGTTCGCGATGTACTTTACGTAAACTTTCGACGAAAAAAATCGCACAATTAATCGGATGCTCTGTCGAAAATACAGACGCACTCCTTAACGAATTTAAAGCCTATAACGTCCTTGAGAAAGGGTATCGACGCATTCAGATACTCGACCCGTGGCAATTAAAAAAGATTGCCAACACACGAATGGTATCATTACCATCCAAAACCGTCAAGAATCAAGAGAACACCGAAACTTATGAACAAAACGAACCCTTACTTGCAGTTCGACCAACAGATGGTCGGTGATATCTATACTTCGCAAGAGGTGATGGACAACCTAACCGTCCTATGCGATGAATACGGCGCCAGGTTCGCTGGCACACCAGAGGAATACCAAGCCGCCAACTTCATCGCTGACTGCTTCAAACGCTACGGACTCCAGAACGTCAGACTCGAAGATTATCCTTATGCCGGTTGGACGCGCGGCACAGCGACCCTTGAGGTGCTCGAACCGATCCGCCGAACACTGCATTGCATCTCGCTCCCTTACTGCCCCGCTGACGACATCACCACGGAATTGATCTCCGCCGGACACGGAAGCCCTCCGGAATATGAGGCACTCGGTGATACCGCCACGAATAATCTCGTCATGGCAAAGAGCTCCTCACCGCCCGACCTTGGCAGATGGGTGCATCGCAAGGAGAAGTTTGAACGCGCCGTCCTCGCTGGCGCGAGTGGATTCATTTTCGTCAGTGAACACCCGGGTGTCGGTCCCGAAACAGGGAGCCTTCAAAACGATAGACCCGCACCTATCCCCGGTATATCCGTCTGTAAAGAAGACGGCGAATTCTTGACGCGGCTCTTGGAACGGAAACAAGGAAAAGTAACGCTGAAACTCCAAACAACAGATGTCAACGAACCCCGTACATCATGGAACGTCGTCGCGGATCTGCCCGGTTCCGAAAACAGTGAGGAGATGGTGATTGTCGGCTGCCACTACGATGGACACGATATTTCGCAAGGTGCGCACGACCCTGCCTCCGGTATGGTCTCTGTCATAGAAGCCGCCCGTGTCCTGTCCGAGTATGCCGGTGATTCGCTGAAACGCACGGTTCGGTTCATCGCCTTTGGCACAGAAGAGATCGGACTCACAGGCGCGTTTCGCTATGTTGACGCCCACGATTCAGAGTTAGATAACATCCGGTTCATGCTAAATATGGATGCAGCGGGTGGCACCAGTCGCAAAGGTATCGTCCTACATCATTGGGACGCATTGGGAACGTTCTTTAACACCGCGCGTGAGCAGATGCACGCCGAAATGCCTGTCGGGCAGAAAGTGCATTCCTACTCCGATCACTTTCCATTTTTCTTGAAAGGTGTCCCCTCAAGCCACATAGGTGATCCGGAGTCAGCACCCGCGGGTAGAGGTTTCGGTCATACGGCTTATGACACACTGGAAAAGGTAAAGTTAGAAAATCTACGCGCCGCCAGTGCAGTCGGCGCAAGGATAGCCCTTCGATGCGCGAATGCCGACGATTTTCCCGCGAAACGGCGGACACCTGAAGCCGTCCAAGACATCGTTGATACCGATCCAGGGTTAGAGGGGTATCGTATCTCTCTGAAGTTGACGCGCTAAGTTTTGTAGGACTTACGCAGCTCCACTGCAGGCGGGGTTTGAAACCCCGCCTGCAGGGTGCTTATGGCACAGGCTAACAGCCTATGCTACATGTGTAAACTTATTTTTGGATTTTACTATAATAAAAAGCGGATTATGATACTTTTACGTCGTTACTATAGTTATATTATCCTGTTGTGCTTGTGTCTGTCTGCTATATTCGTAGGCACACTTTCTAACACTACCTACAGCGCGGAATTCAGCAAAACCGCTGCACAAAACGCAGTAACCGCATCGCGGCAGACTGCAATCGTCACCGCAGTCGCGAAAGCCAGCCCTGCAGTCGTCAACATCAGTGCAGTCCGGAACGTCGAGACACAGCCCGCCCGTGAAGACTGGTTTTGGGGCGAAATCCCCTATTCTCGCAGGCGTTCCTTCCAAACAGTCGGTTCCGGTGTCATTATTGACAAAAACGGATATATCCTGACGAACCACCACGTCATTGACGGGGCAGACAACATTACTATTATCGCATCCGATGGACAGGAATTCACGGCACAGGTCTTGGGATACGACTATTTTTCAGACCTCGCCCTTTTGGAAGTGGACACAGATATAAACTTACCGGAGATTCAGTGGGGACGCTCGGAATCCCTTTTGGTCGGGGAATGGGTAATCGCAATTGGAAATCCATTCGGCTTATCAATAGGGAACGCGCAACCCACCGTGACAGCTGGTATCGTGAGCGCAACGCAACGCTCCCTGATCGTCAACAATCTCTATCATGAAGACCTGATTCAGACAGACGCCTCCATCAATCGAGGTAACAGTGGCGGTGCATTAGTAAACATATACGGTGAACTCATCGGTATAAACACTTTTATCCGTTCAACGAGTGGCGGTTCACAGGGTGTCGGTTTCGCTATCCCTGTCAACAAGGCGAGAAAAGTTGTTCAACAAATTACTGAATATGGCAGCGTTATCCCGCCTGATCTTGCTGTGGAGGTGCAAACCATTACCGAAGAGTTGGCAGAAAAATTGTCAATGCCACCTAATACCGGGATTTTGGTGTCAGAAATAGAGAAACGGAGCCCTATCGCCAAAGCCGGCATCAAACGCGGTGATGTCATTGTCCGTATTTCGGAGCATCAGATCAGAGGGAAAGAAGACTTTCACGCATTCACACGGCTGCTGCCACTCAATCAACCGATAAAATGCGAGTTCAGCCGTCGCGGTAAAAAACGGCAAACCGAATTTACGCTAAAAACCCGACAATGGAATCACACACCCCCCGGATGGGGTATAACATTTGCCCAACCGGATAAGGATATGGCGCGCAAGTATCAGATGCCCGGTGTTATCATCACGCGCGTTGACAAAGAAAGCAGATTGCGGGACGCACTTAAACGCGGAGACTTCATTTACCAAATCGACGATACGCAAATTCATTCGCTTGAGGTCTTTAAAATCGTTGATGAAAACATCCGTTCCCAGTATAAGGCTTTACTCTATTTTGAACGAGACGGTATTCAAGGAGCCATTCCCGTTTTTTTTAATAGAAACAATCGGCGGAGATAAGTGTTATTATAGTTGTCAGTTAACAGTTAACAGTTAAAGAAGTGTTTTGTTCAATCAAGGTCTGTAGCCTATAATGTAATGGAGGGATTTTTGCTGGGGTGTTTCTTCAGATATACGGAAAAGATGTTTAACACTCCGCTGTCAAATCCCCATGCTTTAGCTTGCGGGATGTAGACAGCATAGGAGTTGATAGTCGAAATAGTCTAAACTTTTTTGAAAATAAATCGTCTAAATCTATAGTGTTCGGCATAGGTTAGAGTTGATGCGTTGTCGGAACGCTCGTCAATGAGACAACTCCGTAAAAGCCTCACACGCCTCTATATTGACGAAGCCTTTGGGTATCCGTTGCATGTATAGGGTAGCAGGCGTAAAACCCGCCCCCGTTGATAAATCACATGCCACATAAGATCAGGCACTTCGGTGCATAGCTGGCTTGGCAGCTATTGTGGAGCGACACTAAGACGGTGGACTCTTTGAGAAAACCGCAGTTGCTACGAAGCACAAGCCCCAACCTTCAGGTTGTGGGTACCTTGACACATCTAATCCACCTCACCGAACCGCAAGGAAAATTAAAAAAATGAAATTGCAATTACCAACGCTCATTGCCGTCTGCCTTGCGCTCGTGCTGATCGGCAGCATCTACTTTTTCGTCGGAGACAAGCAGCAGTTGGGTATCGCTGTCAATTTGGAAAGCGAAGAGTTCAAGCAGCTTCGCACCCACGCGACTGATGCCTTCAATGCTGGACAACTTCAACAAGCCATTGAACTCTACAGCGAAGCATTAAAGATGCGTCCCGAAAACGCCGAAATCTATAACGACCTCGGAAGTGTGTATTACGAACAAGGTCTCAAATACGCTGGACCCAGTTGGCCCTCATGGGAACAGGAATTGAGAAATGAATCCCGTGATCAAGCAATAGCAGAACTCAAGGTCGCTATTAATAAAACAACCTCCGGCGCCATCATCTTCAAAACACGCCATGAAGCAGTCGCTGACGCGATTGAGGCAGAGGCGAAACAACTCGGCGGTGAAGTGTACAGGCAACGCTGGGAGAATGAAATCACACTTACCATTCTCATCGGAGAAACAAAAGTCTATCTGTTGCGAGCAAGGGACCACTATATGCGTGCCTTAGATTTGAAAACCACACATAGTGTCGCCTATCGCAACCTCGGCTCGTTCTATATGAAGGTCGGTAGAACTGACATAGCACTCGATCATTACGAAGAAGCATACAAGTTAGATCCGCGCGATGCCGAGTTAGAAGAATATCTGAACCAATTCAGGAAGTAGAGCGTCCCAGCAGCGGAGGCACCGCTTATGCAGCATAAACTCTGCACAAATTGTGGGTTTTTGAATCCGTCCTTCAAATTTTGCGGTGAATGCGGTACGCCGCTGGATGGTACCTCGCGGACCCGCGAATTTCCAGCATCCGATACCGTTGCCATCGAACAAGCACTACCACATGGAGCAGAACGTCGGCAACTCACCGTCCTCTTCTGCGATATTGTGGACTCCACCGCTTTCACCGAAAAACTTGATCCTGAAGAACTCCGAAACCTGTTAGAGGTGTATCGGACATGCATTATGGAAGTCGTGTTAGCCCAAAATGGACACGTCGCACGCTACTTCGGGGACGGGATCCTCGTTTATTTCGGTTACCCGATTGCCCATGAGGATACAGCACACCGGGCTGTGAGAGCCGCGTTAGGCATCGTCGCTGCGATAGAGACTTTGAACCCTTATCTCCACGGCACCTTCGGCGTAGAAATTAAAGTCCGCATTAGTATTGATACAGGTCGTGTCGTCATCTGGCATATCTCAGCACAGGAATCCCCTGAAGCGATTGACATCGTTGGTAAAACACCGAATCTCGCCGCAAGAATGCAAAAACAGGCAGCACCGAACGGCATTGTCATCGGCGACACGACCCATCAATTGGTTGATGGATTCTTTAAATGCGAGGCACTCGGTGCTGCTGAACTTCGCGGCATCTCACAGCCCGTGAACATCTATCAAGTGTCCGGTGAAATCCCCGCACAAAGCCGATTAGATATCGCCAGCGAGAGCGGATTAACACCGCTTATCGGACGCGAGCGAGAAGTCGAAATACTCAAACAAGGTTGGACACACGCACTCGCGGCGAAGGGGCAAGCACTCCTCATAGAAGGCGAAGCCGGCATCGGAAAATCAAGATGTGTCCAACTGATTCAGGAGCATATTGAGAACCATTCAGAAGTGGTTACCTTAGAAGGGAGATGCTCACCGTATTATCAGAACAGTCCTCTATACCCTATTCTTTCGCTGTTCCAAGAACATGTTGTGCAATTTACAAACACTGACACCGCAGAAATAAGACTTGAAAAACTTGAAAATCTGCTGCGTGACTATAGCGTTTCAACTGTCGAACAGGATCCAAATTCAGATGACGAGACGCAAGCGGATATCCCAGAAACTTTGCCACTCCTCGCTGAATTATTGGACATACCTTTTGAGGTCCAACGCCAAACGGAAACCGGCATCGGTGCGCGTCCATACGGTAGACCGGTTGAACAAGACACCTATCCTTCGGGATGGAGAGGTAGACAACGACGGCAACAAACACTGGAAGTACTTGTTCAAGTGCTACTGAAAATGTCGGAACAGAAACCGATACTCTTTGTCGTGGAGGATCTTCACTGGATCGATCCATCCAGTATAGAATTTTTGACACTCTTAATCGCACGCATCGAAAACGCTCGAATTTTCACAGTCTTGTCCCGACGTTCTGACGTCCAACATTTCCGGCATAGTGCACACTCTAATGAAAATGAAGATGAAAATCTACAGACTGCCCCTGAACGGAATCTAACAAATTCCGCGCTTGATACGGAAATTTTGGAGAAATTGCTGCAACCCGCATGGGCAGACACGCTCCCGTTGACGACACTCACACCGCCACAAGTGAAAACAATGATTCAGCACGTTGCAGGCGACACACAACTGCCATCAAACCTATTAAACCAGATCGTCGAAATGACGAAAGGAGTCCCTCTGTTCGTTGAGGAACTCACCCAAATGATGCTTGAAGGCGACACGGTGGATCTCGCTTCTAACGTATCAGGCACAACGCAACCCCAATCGCAAACGATGAAGGTGCCTGTAACCCTACAAGATTTGCTAACAGCACGACTCGACGAACTCGGCACTGCGAAGGAAATCATCCAACTCAGTGCAACCCTCGGTAGAGAATGGACAGCCGAACTCCTCCATCAGATCGCATCTGGCATCAAGCTGGAAAACGACACCTTCACTGACCTCACATCTCTGAAGGAGGCATTGGACGAATTAGTAAACGCTTTCATTCTCAACCGCAACCAGATGTCTGATAACCGGTTCCGTTATACCTTTAGGCACCCACTGCTACGTGAAACGGCTTACCAATCTCTGCTAAAAAGTAGACGGCAACAGTACCATCAACAGATCGCAGAAGTGCTGCAGCGTGCTGACAGTTTCCAACCTGAACTCGTCGCTTATCATTATACCGAAGCAGGAATCCCTGAAGAAGCCGTCGATTATTGGCACCGGGCGGCACAGCGCGCCTTAGAACACTCCGCAAATGTCGAGGGTGTCCGCCACATCATGCAAGGACTTGCCGCTCTTGAAACACTTTCGACCCACGTCAACACGCCTGCACAACAGGTCGCTGTTGATCAGCGTGAATTGGAATTACAGACGACACTCGGTACAGCACTCATCGCGACCAACGGATATGCCTCCCCAGAGGTAGAAGCCGCTTATACACGCGCACGGGAACTTCTGGAAATACTCGAAAAAAGGGCCGACCCCTCCCTGGAAGAGGAATCCGATGCGCCGCTTGATCGGGTCAAGGACCTCCGATTTCCGGTGCTATTCGGATTATGGCTCTCGCATCTCGTAAGCGGACGACTTCTCTCGGCACGTGAACTCGGTGAAGCATGCCTCGCTATTGCCAAACAAGCAGAAAATCAAGCTTTTGAAGTCGAGGCGCATCGGGCACTCGGTGCGACACTCTACTATTTAAGTGAATTTAAGAACGCTTTAGCACACTTAGAATCAGGAATTGAACGTTATCAACCCCAGCACCATCCGGTACCAGCGTTCCTTCACTACGTCGCGGAACCCGGAATGACGCTCCTCGCTTATTCCGCACCACTTTTATGGTGTCTCGGCTATCCTATCCAAGCGAAAGAACGGATGAATAAGGCTGTGACCATCGGGAAAAACACGAACCATCCTTTCAGCCGGGCTGTGTCGCTCCATTTTAAAACCGTGCTTCATCAGTACCGAGGTGAAGTGGAAGAAGTGGACACCTCAGCATCGCGCATGCTACAGATATGTCAGGAACACGGGTTCTCCGCATGGGAAGCCGCAGCAACTGTCATGAAAGGTTGGGTGCTCGCAGAGCAGAACCGCCCTGAAGAAGCCATCGCTACAATCCGTCAAGGCATCGCCGCATGGGAAGAAACAAGAGGTGAAATACTGCTCCCGCTTTTTCTCGCGCTCCTGGCGCAAGTCTATCAACGCGTAGGACAATATAGTTTAGCTTTACAGACACTTGAGTCAGCACTCTGCATTGTTACACGGACAGGGGAACGCACCTATGCCGCAGAACTCACGCGACAGAAGGGAGAACTTCATCTCATCCTTGCCGATAAAACTGAGGCTATTGGTACAGAAGATAGGTCCTCAATAGTTGCCCAAGCTGAATCTTATTTTCAGGAAGCCTTGACTATCGCGCGACAACAAGACGCAAAATCATGGGAACTCCGTGCTGCACTCAGCTTAAGCGAATTATGGCGCGCGCAAAACCGAGGTAAAGAGGCATACAATCTACTAAAACCGATATATGCCTGGTTCTCAGAAGGACTTGATACAAATGACCTTGTGCGTGCCAAAAATCTTCTAAAGGAGTTGGCGGTTTTCGCGCCTACGCCTAAACCGAATGCAAAAAATTGTGTTTAAAAAGAATAGAACTTACGCAGCCCCTCGCAGGCGGGGTTTGAAACCCCGCCTGCAGTGCATCGGACGTTCGTTATCATGGAAAAATGCGTCCGTCCTAAAGAAAAAGGAAAAAATATGAGACTTGGCGTTGTTGGACTCTGCGGGGACTTCCGTACACTTACATCAGATGAAATCGCGAACATCAAGGCACTGGAATTTACAGGCTTAAGTTTCCATTTTCGTAGTGCGGAAGTGCCATCTGTACCACCAGACGCTTGCACGCGCTGTGTGCAAATGTTAGAAGCCGCAAAACTTGACCTTGTGCAATTCGGTATCACTTACGACGAATGCCTCTTTCACCCAGATACCGCTGTCCGAGAAGCCGCGATTGCAAGCGTCCAACGCGGTATGTCAACCGCTGTCTCTCTTGGTGCCCTCCATTATCTGTTTCGTCCCGGAAGCCTCAACCCCGATGGGGCCTGGACATCTCACAAGGATAACTACCTTCCAGAATCAATGGAACGGTTGATTGAGACGCTGAAACCGATTGCTGAACATGCTGAACAACACGAACTGACGCTTGTTATGGAAACACACGCCGTCTCTATTATGGATTCACCGGAAACCTGCCGAGAAATCGTAGAGCGGGTCGGTTCTGATAGACTTCGCATCGTCATGGATTTTGTCAACCACTTTCAAACACTCCGGCAGGTCTACGATAGTGAAGACCGCCTAAATCATATTTTTGACGTGATGGGTCCCGTCGCACCGATGGCGCATATTAAAGACATCAGTGTTCAGAACGGTTTAGTCCTCCACCTCGATGAAGAAGTTCCCGGCGAGGGTGAACTCGCACTCGGTGTGGCACTGAAACGTTTCGATGCCCTCTATCCGGAGGGTTACGGATTGATAGAACATTTACCGGCGGAGAAAATCCCGATCGCCAACGCCAATGTCCGGCGAATCGCTGCCGAAAACGGAGTTGATATCCACTAATCTCACTTTAAGGTCATTGGCATATTAGAAGAAGGTCAGATTAAAGTCCACTACCCGGCTGATAAAAACGGATAAAGGTGGGTTAGGAGATTTACGTTTTTCTTGATACTCCGATTTTAATGTGGTATACTTTTTCTTACCACCCCGCGAGGGCTAACTGCCTATCAGTGAAAGTAGATGAAGCAGAAATTTAGCGTCCAGATTCAAAGGAACAGGGTTAACGCATGATTAAAAACATCAGGATAGCACACTTTTTAGCGTACCGCTTTCTACGCTACATGCTAACGGCTGCTTTGTTGGTGCTTTTGCTCTTGCCCGCAGCATTTGGTCAAGACGACGCAATTACCGATGCTGTGAACGAAGGCGCGAGCGGTATTTGGGCAAGGGTAAAACTTTACGCAATAGTCATCGGACTCATCTTTCTTTTTAGTGCTTTCTTTTATGTGTTAAGACTCTTCCAAAAAGACAAACTCCTGAAGACCCTTCTGAACAAATATGTCGTTTTTCAGATGAAGGATGGTAGACGCTATCGAGGCACAATGCGGCTTGAACTCTCAGGCATGGAAATTATCTCCGAGGAATCTCGACAACGCGGGCACGCCCCGAGTTACATCTTCACGAGCGAGGAGCGCGAAAAACAAATCGTCGCATACATCCGCTATCATGATGCAATGAACGAGCGTGAACTACGGGAACGCGTCTGGGAACTCGAGCGGGTCCACCACCCACCATTTATTTTTAAAATAAAACGGAAAATCCGAAATATGTTCGTTGCTCTCAGAGAAGCCACATCGAATGCGATCAGTATGGTTTTTCATAGTGTTAAGCGGAGTGTAGGTGGACAGTTTAACCGGTACAATGTAGCATATCGAGAAGCAACAGATGGAAAAGGAGACATAACAGGAATCGATAGACTCCAAGAATCTACCGAGCACGTGAGGGCACAGGAAACCTATGAACGTTTAATTGAACGCTTGGTTGGCACCCGCATCAAAGTCCGCGTCCGCGTCGGTGAACATACCACTGAATACACCGCTATCCTCAAAGACTATAATGAGAAACATATAGCATTGATGGATGTAAAAGACAAAGATAACAACGGTTACAAAGACCAATGGGGATATGAACATGAGTTTGCCCACGATATGTCCAAGCTGAACCGTCGTGACGACCGAGGCTTACGGGTTCGCGCAGAGGGTAACGATGAAGAGGGCTATTCACTCGTCTTTGAGAACAATACGCCATACCAGATCCGGCTCGGACATGTTGTACTCCATGAAGATGCTCCTCAATGGGCACATAACTTTGAGTTTAAACACCATATTCCTGCCTTCAATGTTCAGAAGCTCCCGATTCGACCCGTCGCAAGGCATAGAGTCGGTCCATTTGAACGTATTACCGCGCATCAACCCCTTACAATCAGAAATTATAAAAAGATTAAACTCGATTTCCTCTCTTTTCGAGATGCCGATATCGTTTTCCCGCGGGAATGTTGCACTATTGTCGAGAGCGCGGAGAGATATCAACCAGAACTTTTCAGTTTAACCGGCTTAACAGATACAGTTTTAGACATGCGCGATACCGAGGACATCGCTATCGCAGACAAGGATGGCAATCCTATCCACGGTATCAATGTCGTTCACGGATACGTGACAAACGTCAACGAAGAACGCATTGATTTGAAGACAATCGACACCAGTTATGGTCGACGGTGGGACATTGAAAACGCATTCCGTCGTTTTGATAATAAATTCCGTCGTGGGTTTCCTATCTTTAAACGGCTCCTACCGATAAATCGTGCCAAGATTACGGCACACGCCTCGATCGTTGAACAGATACACAGTAACGCTGTTCGGCACGAAGCATTGGCATCGCTGGTCTATCCAGCCCGAAGTTTAAACACTGCGGAACAGCGCGCACGCCGCCGAAAACTGATACGTAACCGAATTGTCGGGAACATAAACGCGACCTTTAACACCAAATTTTGGAAACCGAACGACGGCGTTCCCAAGACACCCGGTGTCACGCGTTCAGAAGTGCAAATGGCGATGCCGATCAGACTCATGGCATTCACGGGCAATACATCTTCGGTCGAATATCCTGTCCTGGAACGTTTTGAATATATTCAAGAACATCACATGATTTATAAGGAAACGCAAGATTTACGAACCGACCGACTTCCGAAAACCGATATTCTGTGGATCGGCAACGGCGAAATCTACAAATCCGGCTATCGCCTGAACATTGATGCCGAACATCGGATTAAAAACTTCGTTAGCCAAGGGGGTGTCGCCATCGTTTCAGGACAAGACATCACAGCGAGCACCAAACAACGCCGTGGCGCCGGATGGATACCAGAACCGCTCACTGGCATCGCATGCGATGAAACTTACGAATTATTTCCGACTTTACAAGGGAAACGCTCTCGTATCTTCCAACACCCGAACCCACTGAATGGAAACCATCACGATGATCCAAACACGGTGGAGCAATCCCCCGTCCGATTGGATGATATGTGGATCGATCCACTCGGAAAATGGACATCTCTCGCCAAAATCAATACCGCCGCCGCGGGGCTGCCGAGAGATGGGTTTGAAAAGGCATCTGCCCTGCTCCTGCTCCCCTTCCAGAAAGGGTTATACATCGTTACCAGCTTGAAGAATGAGACAGAGAAGGATGTCCAAATCAACGATAAAATTATGGAAAATCTGCTCCATTTTTCTGTCAAATGGCTGGAGAAACAACGTTATCAACGCAAGCCACAGAGCCCTACAAGATAATAATTAACGATGAGATAGTAGAACCTCAGTAAGCTTCTCAACGCCTTCCGTGATAATCAACGCAATCTCCAATACAACTATCGGGGGTTCTTTTTCTCTCACAAGGTTCGCCAGTTTTTGCTCGTCTTTCTGTGTTATCACAATCAAATCCGCTGACGCAGCCTCAAATGTGGTGTTCATCTGCCGCACATCAATCTCAGTATAATCATGATGATCCGGAAACGCCAATAACTCCACACTTTCTGGAGAACACTGCATAAGTGTCGCAACAAATGTCTCTGGTTGCCCTATCCCACATACTGCAAGGATTCGCTTGCCTTCAAGCACTTCCACAGCAGGGCGAAAATCTATTTCTGCTTCGCCTACTTTCGGTAGCAAGGGATAGACATGCACCGCTTGGTGGATACTCTCCAGAACCAAAGCATTCGGTGCTAACTGTCTCACTGCTGCCTTGGCATGCGGCAATACATGCGTTGCATCTGTATGGGTCAATAGGATAATGTCTGCACGTCGGAGAGCAATAGGTGGCTCGCGCAAGGTCCCCGCGGGTAGCAATCTCTGTGGGGCTCCGAAAGGGTGTTTTGTGGAAAGCGTAAGAATATCAACATCACGGGCAAGTTGCCGGTGTTGGAATCCGTCATCCAGAAGCAGGACATCCACTCCAAAACGTTCAAGTGCAATCTGTCCTGCCTGATACCGTTGACGACTTACAACAATCGGAATGCCCTTAAGGTGCCTTGCCATCATGTCTGCTTCATCGCCGCTCTCTCTCAGGGAAGCGCACACTTTTTCACCGTCTGAGACAATTGTCACCTTTTCACGAGATTGGCGTTTATACCCGCGCATCAAAATACAGACGCGCACATTCTTCGCTTGAAGGTGTTTCGCAATAGCGATAACGGCAGGTGTTTTCCCTGTCCCACCAACAACGATGTTACCCACACTGATGACGCGACAGGGCAGTCTACGCGCTTTAAACACACCAAGTGTATAAAGCCGGTTTCGTATTGAAATCACCGCGGCATAGAGCCAACTCAGCGGAATTAATAAGAAACGTATGGGGGTGGCAAGAAGTCTTTTCTGGAACGAGGCAAGGTCGGGAGAATGTGTGCGTTTCATAGTGAATAAAGTTTGCAAGTGTGAAACGACAGCACTTCGCTTTCTAAAGTAGCGAAGTGTTTTGCTTGGGTGTTCCCCCTAGGTAAAGTTGAAAGAAGGTTCCTAACAACTTTAATCACTTTAGAGCACTTTACAGACTTTCTGCAGCATCTAACACCAATTCGGCAGTGCGTTCCGCAGCACCAGTTGTGCCGAGTTGCGCATAAACTGCTTGAAGTGCCTCCTGTTGTGCTTCCCGTCTCTGTGGATCTCGCAGGAAGTCGAGAGACTGTTCCGTTAAGGCGGTCAGGGTCAGTTCTGTCTGCAGAAGTTCTGGAACAATGTCACACCCAGCAACAAGGTTAGGAAGCCCACTCCGCTCTAACGGAGTCAACGCCTTGACAATGTGCCAGTTAACAGGTGCAGTCCGAAAAACGATAATCATCGGTGTCCCAATGCATGCTGCCTCAAGCGTCGCTGTGCCAGAAGTAACCAGCAACAAAGTCGATGCCCGCATCGCTGTGTAAGTCGCCTCTTCAACGATTTTGATGGGCGGGATCTCAATATTTGACAGTTCCTGTTGGCACGCCGTAATAAGCTGATGTGAAATTCCAGGGGCTAACGGAAGAACCCACTGTGCTTTGGGGTAGATCTCGGCAAGATTCGCAGCGGCTTCTAACATGACCGGCAGAATGTGTCGGATTTCAGAACGGCGACTTCCGGGCATCAGTCCAATAACAGGAGCCTCATGATCGTCTCCCATTTCACATAAATTGAGATGTTCCCGTGCCTCGCGCACCGTTAGGGATGTCTGTGCGAAACCGACAAGTGGATGCCCAACGAATTCCGCGTTCGCACCGGCATTTCGGTAAAATTCAGCCTCAAAGGGAAAAATTGCAGCAACAACGTCCGCCCATTTCGCCAACTTCCGCGCACGCTTTGCACGCCATGCCCACGCTTTCGGAGGAATGTAATAGACAACCGAAACGCCTTGCCTCCGAGCAAATTTGGCTAACGGCATATTAAACTCGGCAAAATCCACAAGGAGCAGCACATCAGGGCGTTCCTCACGGATACGTTGTTTCAGATACGCCTGTTTCCGAAGGAACATCGGTAGGACAGTAATAACATCGGCAAATCCCATAACAGCGGAATCTCGGATGTGTAGATCAAGTTTCACCGATGCGGCTTCCATCTGATCGCCACCCATGCCGAAGAGTGTTATATCGGGACAAAGTGCCTTGAGTTGCCGAGCAACATGGGAAGCGTGCAGATCACCAGATGGCTCGCCAGCAACAATCATAACTTTCGGCACAATAATCTCCAAATAGTTATCATGCCTCACAGTGAGAGTAGTTACGCACTTGTAGTAGTCACAAGGTTTGTACCCGCCACAAATCGTCTCTTAACTGAAAACTGATAACTGATAACTGACAACTATTAAGGCATCATCCCCGGCACCATCAGCCCATCCGTTTCATCAAGACCGAACATCAGGTTGAGATTCTGCACAACAGCACCAGCAGCACCTTTACCGAGGTTATCAATCGCTGCCATCGCGACGACGCGGCGGGTCCGCGTATCCACTTCAAGTCCAACATCGCAATAATTACTGCCAAGCACCGCCTTTGTCTCCGGGTATGCGTCCGACGGGAGCACCCGAACAAACGGCTCGTGCTCGTAAAAGTCTGAATAGATACCGAGAGCTTCTTCAGTGGATATTTCTTCGGTGAGACGCATATAGACAGTGCTGAGAATACCCCGCGTCATCGGGACAAGGTGCGGCGTGAACGTCACCTGAACCGGCGCGGCGGCAACAGCACTCAACTCCTGTTCAATCTCCGGCGTATGCCGATGCGAACCGATGTTGTAAGCGACAACGTTAGACTCGCGATTTGGGTAGTGTGTACTTTCGCGAGGCTTCGGACCTGCACCCGAAATGCCTGATTTCGAGTCAACAATGATGGAATCTAATTCCACGGCACCTTCCGCGACCAACGGCATCGCCGCAAGTGTCGCACTCGTCGGATAACACCCCGGATTTGCCACAAGTTGGGCGTCCCGAATTTTGGCACGATACCGTTCCGGCAATCCGTATATCGCTTGCGGCATGAGCGCCGCGCTTGTATGTTCAGTGTGATACCACGCTTCGTATGTCTCAGCATCTTCGAGCCTATAGTCCGCGCTAAAATCTACGATGCGCAACCCCTGTTCCAAAATTTGTGGCACAAACGACATCGCCACTTTGTGTGGAACAGCAAGAACAACAACATCTACCCGCTCTTTAAGGGAATCAAGGTCTAAGGCTTCAAATTTGGAGGACACAAACCCGCGCAGGTTAGGGAGAACACTGTCAATACACTGTCCCGCGTAAGTTTCAGAGGTACACAGTGCTACCTCCAACTTCCCCGAATGATTGGCAAGAAAGCGTAGCAACTCACTGCCGCTATATCCTGACGCACCCACAATACCAACTTTTATCATTTACATTTCACCGCATCTTTTTTATCTTCAGGTTATAAATCATGCAGGAATTTTAGCACATTCTGAGAGAAAAGTCAAATTAGCACTCCTACTATAAGACTATTCGATTTCTTACCTTTTACCTTTCCATCTTCACTGATCCCCTCTTCCATCGCAACACGAATTGCTAATCGCCGCCCCGTTCCCAAAGAAATAAATTGACAGCCCCGCGTATACACGATAAAATATAATAACTTTCGGCTTAGAAATTAAGCCGCTATTGTCTGTAGGAGCGAGTTTTACTCGCGATTCTTACACCTATTCGTAGGAGCGAGTTTTACTCGCGATTCCTATATTTACTTATCCGCAAGGAAAATTTAAAATATGAAATTTGTACGATATGAATTAAATGGCACAACCGGTTACGGCACTGTTTCAGGAGAAAATCTGAACCTATTATCGGGATGCCCATTCGGTGAACACACCGAAACTGGTGAGAGCGTTGCATTAGCAGATGTCAAACTCCTCGCACCGACAACACCGACAAAGGTGTTGGCTGTCGGTCTGAATTATCGGAGTCATTTAGACGGCGCACCGGAACCACAAAACCCCGAAATCTTCATCAAAACGCCTTCATGTATCAACGATCCGGGTGGCAATATTGAACTACCTGACGGCGATGATGACGTACACGCCGAAGGCGAACTCGTCGTCATCATGAAGAAGCAGACTCGAAAAGCAACACCCGAAGAGGCAGCCGCCAACATCTTGGGCGTAACCTGCGGCAACGATGTCAGCGCACGCACATGGCAAAGCAACGACTTGCAGTGGTGGCGCGCTAAAGCATCGGATACCTTCGGCCCCATAGGTCCCGTCATCGCGACCGATGTTGATTACACCGATGCGCAATTGGAGACCCGCATCAACGGCGAAGTCGTTCAGAAGCAGACGACCGCAGACCTTATTTTTCCAGTAACAACCATTGTCAGCTTCATTTCACAGGCAATAACCCTTGAACCCGGAGATGCAATCTTTACGGGTACACCCGGCACAACGACTGCATTGAAAGCCGGTGATGTCGTTGAAATTGAGATTGAGGGCATCGGCGTTCTGAAAAATCCCGTTGTGGCGCAGTAATTCTTTCGTAGGCACTTTCCAATGACAAAATTGTTTAGACACTTCGTATTATTACTGGCAGGTTTGCTTGCTGTTTCAATGCTTGTCGGCTGCGGGGGCGACGAGAATCCAGTTGTAGCCAAACCTCTTCCGGTTAACTTCGTAAGTGCAACTCCGGTGGGTGGCGAGATTGCCCCGAATGGAACTATTACGGTTACCTTCGACAACACACCGGGTGATGTCGCGGTAAGTGCTGGTACGATCAAGGTTAGAGGCAAAACAGCGGCTATCACAGGTCCCTTCGCTTCTGGGCCCCTTGCATTAAGGATTACATGGGCTGATGGAACTGAGGTACTCAACTATACCGTTATCGTGCCTTGCTGTGGCACGCCGATAGTACTCGGTGGCTCTGTCAATGACGGGGACACGGATGTCAACCCTGAATCCATCAACAACGAAGGAATGATCGAGATTACCTTCAGTGAGGAGGTAACTGGAAACATCGCCCTCCAAACTGAGGGTGGGGACGATGTCGGTTGGATCGCAAAAGTTGATGGTACCAAAGGCAGGCTTGAACTTGTCAAAGGTAGAGAACTCGTCAACGAAACCACATACGTCATCGTTGGTAAAGTCTCCACTGCTGACGGTGTTGAGACTGACATTAAAATCACCTTTGCAACCAAGGGTAAAGCGTAAATTCAAATTCTGCTCGAACTTACATTGGCGAAGTTTTTTAACCTTGTGTTGTTCCAATAAGGAGAAAAAAATGCGTTTTAGATATCTGTCTCTTTTTCGATGTAACCAAGTTCTTGAAAAAACAAAACGTGGGCTTAAAATTACCGTCCTTTTGCTGTGTCTTAGTATAGTAGGGCAAGCATCGGCAGTACTACTGTTTCATGACGACTTTGAGAAAGATAAGATCGGAGCGGAACCAGGCAAATGGGAAGTCGGACACGATGGCAAAACAACCGCTAAAGTCGTCGCTGACCCGAAAAAAGCAAGTAATAAGGTCTTGTTGACCTCTGACAACCCGTCTAATGACTCACGGCACGATGTCGGCGGTTCTATCTATGTCGTTGGCGACGCAGGTTGGGACGATTACGTCGCTGAATGGGATATGATGTTTCCCGATGACTTCTATATGGGCATCGTCTTCCGCTTCCAAGACGGTGAAAAATTCTATCTCAGTGACCGACGACAAGGCGGTAAAGATTACCATTTCTACAAACGGCAAGGCGGTTGGGCACTCGTTCAAGCTGGATTAGTCGAAAACGACCCCGAAGTCTGGTACCGCGCCCAACTGATCCTTTCGGGTGATAAATTCACTTTCAAGTTGAAAGAGCGGAAAGATAACAGGTCGTTTGACAAAATAGATCCAGCGACTGAAGGTGAAGACGGCACCTTCAAAACTGGTAAATTCGGCAACTACGGACTCGTTTATATTGACAACATCTTTATCGGCGATTCTGTCGAAGACCTCGTCCTACCTGTCGAACCACAGGATAAGTTAAGCACGACCTGGGGCGCGATTAAGGCTACTTATTAACAAGAGAAGGTTGGAAGGCTGGAAGGCTGGAAGGAAAGTGCTTCGCGTAAGATAGTTCTTCCACCCTTCCCGACTTCCATTTTTCCATTACGATTTGGGAAGCGCAACCAACGGGCGCGCTGGATATACGGAAAGGAACGTTGTTACCACGACTCTCCTAACCGAACCGCAAGGAAATACAAAAAATGTCGACTTATGTTGCTCATGGCGGAAAAAACACCGTCATCACAACCGAAGAAAAACGCGCACTGCTACACGAAGCACTCCTCAAATTGGGCGGCATCCCGAAAAAGATTTTGGTGATCCCACCGGACATAACACGCCTCCACTCCAACGCTGGCGAACTCACCCGAATCCTCTATGAATTGTGGGACACCGCAAACGGCACAACCTTCGACATATTGCCCGCCATCGGCACACACGCCCCAATGACCGAAGCACAGATCGCCGAGATGTACGGTGATTTACCCAAAGCAACATACCATGTCCATAACTGGCGGACCGGATTACACGACTTCGGTGAAGTGCCGTCCGAATTTGTCCAAGAAGTGTCAGCTGGCAAACTCGACTATAGCATCCCTATCGCCGTGAACCGTCGCCTTGTAGAAGGCGATTATGAACTTATCATCTCCGTCGGACAGGTAATCCCACACGAAGTCATCGGCATCGCCAACGGATTTAAGAACATCCTCATCGGTACAGGTGGTGTTGAGACAATCAACAAATCGCATTTCCTTGGTGCCGTAGACGGTATGGAACGCCTCATGGGTCGCACGGATACCTCTGTCAGGAGAGTGCTAAATTACGCGCATGCAAACTACCTAAAACAACTCGGTATTTTATACGTCATGAGCGTCATGGATGCAGATACTACTGGCGCGCGCGTGATGCGCGGACTTTACATCGGCGACGATGCACAAACATTTGAAACCGCCGCCGAATTGAGCAGAGCCGTTAATATGACGTTCTTGGACGCGCCGCTATCGAAAGTGGTCGTCTACTTGGATCCGAGGGAATTCAAAAGCACATGGCTCGGCAACAAAGCAATCTATCGGACACGGATGGCGATGGCGGACGACGGCGAGTTGATCATCATCGCACCCGGACTCCGCGAGTTTGGCGAAGACGCTGAAATTGATCGACTCATCCGTAAATACGGCTACTGCGGCACGCCTGTGACACTCAACGCCGTCTCAGAAAACTCGGAACTGCAAGAAAACCTCTCCGCCGCGGCGCACCTAATCCACGGCAGTACCGAAGGACGTTTCCAAGTTACTTATGCGACAGAACACCTCACCCAAGCCGAAATCGAATCGGTTGGCTACCAATGGGCATCCCTCAACGAAGTGATTGCCGAATACAACCCAGAAACACTTGTTGACGGTTTTAACGACGGAGGCTTTTTCTACATCAGCGAACCCGGACAAGGTCTGTGGGCACTCCGCTCGCGGTTCAGTGAGTAAATTTGCCGAAGCCGTATTTTAGGGTACAATATAGGGAGACACAGATGAAAGAGCATCTTGAACCGCAGAGGGAAGGTAAAATATGCTAACAAAACAGCAATTAGCACAATTTGAAGAACAAGGCTATCTACTTCTTTCCGATTTAATTCCACAAGAGACTATCACAAAAGCGAGGGAAGCGATGTGGCACATGATGGGCATGGATGCTGATAATCCGAGTTCATGGGCAGATTGCAAACATCCACCTGCCTCTGAGTTTTACATGCACAGGACGGGCGCTCTGACCGAACTTTTCGGTGTTACGCATCCAGATGTTTTGGCATGTTGCACACCTGATTATCTCGCTATCCTCAAACAACTCGCCACTCAATACCCAGAAATCCCGCATTGTGAAAGGCAGCAGCCTGATGGCATCTGGGCAATCAATAAATTCCCCGTTTCAGCCGAGTGGAAAAGACCGTCGCCCCATTTAGATGGCGACTTCCGAGATATACAATTAGATCCCGGAACATTTCGAGTGACCAGTTTAACCTATCTCACCGATGCGAACGCGCACAGCGGAACAACAATAGTATGGCCCGAAGGTCCACAACGCATCCGTGAATTCCGCAAAAACAATCCAGGGTTCTCTAACCATATCCGTGATATGAAGGCACAGTTTCGAGAGATGGATTTAGGTGACCCCATAGAAGTCATCACCAAACAGGGAGACGTACCATTTTTTCACCACTTGCTACCCCATAACGGCACAATGAATGTCAGTTCTGTCCCGCGTTTCGCAATCCGATATATGTGTTTATGTCTCGCATGCCGCAAATGGGAGAAAAAAGAGGAATGGAATGTCTGGATGCCTTAAGCGATTTTTGAACGTTCCTACGAAAATTGAAGCTTTGTACCGCAAACTTCCCAGTTTGCGTACGCAGCGGAACACAATCTAAAAGATGAGACTACAAAGACGGAAACTTAGGTTATTGTAAAATGTCCATCTGTTTGAGGGACGTTGCTACCGGCGAAAATATCGCCACCTTCTGGAGTCATCCGACCAATATTCAGTCCCTCGCCTTTTCACCGGATGGCGCGCTTTTGGTGAGTGGCAGCTACGATGGCACTATCCTATTATGGGACATGAAGCCTTATCTTTCTCTTATTGACACACACTAAGCCTGAATAAGGGTTGTGGGTTCTGCGCTCGGGGTTTGGTAGGAAGGATCTATAACCCTGTAATGAATTTTTATGGAAAGAAGGAAAACAGCATGCAACGCTTCAAAAGTATCGTCAACTGGACACCCAAAATATGGTTGCCGCTGGCAATTGTTCTGTTGAACGGTGTAATTAAATTTTCGGAGAGGCTATATCTGTTTGAATATTTGGATTTATTCAAATTGGATTTATTCAAAACCTTGCCGAATATGCACGTTATCAGCGGGTTTTTCGCTATCGCTGGAGCATTGATCAATTGGATCCTGATAAGTGCTCTCCTCTTTTGGGGGTGTCGGTTACTTTACAAAAGCGAAGGCGTTTTCCGAACTTTCTTTAAAACGATAGGTATATGTCATTTCATTCTGTTGGCAGCCACACTAATTCATTTCATTTTGATTGTCATCGGTCTGCCTCCGGCTCTCAGGACGCTTGAATATAGCACGACAAATTCACAAGAATCATTAGCAGCGATCACTGAGGCGTTCGCTCCATTTGAACTCGCAGCGCAACTGATTAACATTGCAGGTCACATCTGTTTCGCGCTCATCCTTGTCCCAGTGGTTCAAACTTTCTTCCAAATTAGGTGGGTACAAGCACTTTGTAACGTATGCATCTCTTATGCGATTTATTGGACTTTGAACAAAGCCTTGTGGTACGTTTTTCCGCATATTTTTCTTTTTTTCTTCCCAGAATTCTTAGGCCCGCGTTGGCAGCCAGGCGACCCGATTTCACCATAACCTAATGTGGCATCAGCATTTCAGATAATTCAGCAAGACTCTGAATTGTCTCATCCCACCTATCGGCTTGTGTGCCGTCCCGGTCCAGCAATATCGGACGAATGCCTACACTTTGCGCCCCAACGATATCCGCCTCGTATGTATCCCCGACATGGACAACCTCTTCCGCCGAAACGCCAACTGCCTTGAGCGTATAGTTGAAGATATGTGGATCCGGTTTCTCGGATCGGACACGCATATCATGTGAAGCAGTGATTGTATCAAAATAGTCGGCGATCCCCAACCTTTCGGTAAGCGGGTCCAAGGGTGTATCCCAATTGGAAACAATCGCTAATTTGAAACCCGCTTCCCGCAAATGCTCAAGGGTCGGAACGACATCGTCGTAGAGTATCGCATTGGTAACACCAAACAGCGGGTGTCCAGATTGCAATAGTTCCCACGCTATCTGTTCCACATGTGCTTGAACGCCAAGTTTCGTCAAAAATTCGCATTCTCGTGTTATCACAGTCGTCAACCATTCCAAGAGTGAATGATTAGCAGGATCGGATGCCGATGTAGCAGTAAAGAGATTCCCCACTGCTGCTTCATAGCGTCCCCAATTAATTTCAACGCGATACCGCTCTACAATTTTTTGAAGACTTACTTCAAACGACGGTTCCCCGTGAACAGACAGCGTCTTATAAAAATCAAAGAAAACCGCTTTCACCATTTTTTAATAATTAATCCTCTGTTCGGGAAGGTTCGCGATAAAAGGATACTACTCCTCTATCACAAACAATTCGCGATCGGAAAGTAGTACCGGTAATTCGGATAAACTCTGGATTGTCACGACCCTATTCCATCTACCGACTTGGCTGCTGTCTCGGTCAATAAATATTGGGTGAATGCCCGCGCGCCTCGCGCCGATGACATCCGCTTCATAGGTATCGCCCACGTGGACGGTTTCCGCTGCCGAAACACCAACCGCTTCAAGTGTATAGTTGAAGATATGCGAATCCGGTTTTGCGGAGCGGACACGTTCATCATGTGAAGAGGTAATCGTGTCAAAATAGTCGGCAATTCCCAACCGTTCGGTGAGTGGGTCCAACGGTGTATCCCAATTAGAAACAATCGCTAACTTGAAACCCTCATCTCGCAAATGTTGAAGGGTCGGGACAGTGTCATCGTAGAGCGTCGCAGCACTGGCAGCAAAAAGGGAGTGCTCAGATTGTAGCAACTCCCATGTCATTTGGTCTAAGTAGTCCCGAACCCCGAGTGCCGCCAGAAAACCTCGGTAACTGTCGATAATCTGCTGCATCGTCTCCAGAAGATCGTGGGTTATTGGATCGGATCCTGACGCATCCGCATAGAGATTCCCGCGTGCTGTGTCATAGCGTTCCCACTCAATTTCACAGGCATACCGAGCTGCGATTTTTTCAACTCTCGGTCTAAGTGATTGCCCCCAAACCCCCAACGTCTGGTAAAAATCAAAGAAAACGGCTTTTATCATAATTTTTAGGTCAAACGTCCTGTGCCTTCAAATATTGTAGGACTTACGCAAATTCAGCACGCGATGGCAGATTTTTTTTAGTTTAAACCCCCTAAATCCCCCTTATCAGGGGGACTTTAAGAGCGGATGCGTAAGTCCTATATTGGATCTCTGAAGAAGGCCTGAATCTCCTCTGTAAGAATAATTCCCTACTTCTATTCAAAGAGTGCTTCTGTGAAGGTATCAACAGTTTTCGCATTCACAGCAGTGAAAAGGAGCTGTTCAAGGCGTTGCAAATCGTCTATATTTTGAAGTGCCGGGGTGATGGCACGCACTGCCTCTACGTGAAACTTCGCGTTGAGTACTGTCAGGAGACTTTTGAGGGTGGCATCTTTGGTCCCTTGTGCGATCCCTTGCTCAATCCCTTGCTCAATCCCTTGTGTGATACCTTGCTCAATAAACTTTTCGCGTTGGCGTTGGAAAACAGCAGATTCTTGCATCAGTTCCTCCGGTATTTGTTCAAATAAGCCTTGGTCATGGATGAGACTCCCGAAGAGGGAGAGTCCATAAAGCAATGTGCCTTTCGTCGGTGGGTCAACAGGTGTGGCTATTGTTGCATCAATACACTGCTGCACCCATTGATCAAGAGGCATCTCCTCAGGGGGTTTCATGAGCGGTGTAAACGGCAACAGTCCTGGCATCTGCGCCTCTAAAATCGATTGTCCCTCTATCTCAATCAACCGTATCACCTTATAGTTGAGTCGATAATCGTAGCCATTCCAACTATACGCATAGTACCCTGGGTCGTTTTTGCCAGCGTCTGGATGAAAGTAGATAACGTTGGAATAGACAGGCATCTGGTGTTCGCCGACGAGATAGCCGTGATAGTGTGCGTTCCGAGCCCACATCGGTTTTTCCGTGCTGTCACGGAGTTGCAATTCAATATGTAGGACAGCTTCGTGGGTATTTAAGCGGACGCGCTTTGTAATATCTGTGCGAAACGCACGGACCAGTTGTTGCTCGGTGTCAAGGTCTGCAAGCACCTCAACATCCGGTACATTCAGAACAAACCGTGCGATTTCGTTGATTTGTTCATTCAGGATGTCTTTTCCGGTCGTATCGTATTCTTGTGCCATAGAGATATTATAGGATAGATCATTGACAAATATCAAGGAGAAAAAAAAATACCAAACATCAGAAGTGGTCTACAAGCAAACGGTGATAGCACGTTTAACGATAGCAGGTCGGATCGGGGATGCCTGCCGCTTTAAAGCCTCTCTTACGAAGTAGGCAGCTATCACAGCCACCACACGCTTTACCTTCGGTATTTGGGTCGTAGCAACTCAAGGTAAGACTATAATCCACACCGAGTGCTACACCGATTTGGATGATTTCCGCTTTCGTTTTATCTATTAACGGGGCGCGAATTTTCAATTCGGTTTTACCTTCAACACCGGCTTGCGTGGCAAGGTTCGCCATCGTCTGATATGCCTCTATATATTCTGGACGACAATCTGGATAGCCACTGTAGTCAATGGCGTTGGCACCTATAAAAATCGTATCGGAGACGAGGACTTCAGCATAAGCGAGCGCGTAGGAGAGAAAAATCGTATTCCGGGCGGGGACATAGGTTATCGGTATATCGTTTTCCATTTCCGTATCAGGACGGTTCTTTGGAACTTCAATATCCGCTGTCAACGCGGATCCTCCGAAGGCCCGCAAGTCAATATCAACAATCGTGTGTTGTTTCACGCCCAACACCTTCGCGACATTTTCCGCACACTGTAACTCCACCCCGTGTCGTTGCCCGTACTGGAAACTCATCGCGTAGGTTTCGTAACCTTCAGCGCGCGCGATAGCGAGTGTTGTTGCTGAATCTAAGCCGCCACTTAATAAGACGACCGCTTTTTTTAACACTGATTTTCTTCCAAAAAGAAGAGATTGGAAGACTGGAAGATCGGAAGATTGGGTGGCAAGCAGTTCCTTTCAACCTTCCATCCTTCCGCCCTTCCATCTTTCTGTTTCCTATTCCCGTTCAAATTCCAATTTCGCGAAACGGAGGAAGATACCCCCACCCGGTCTGGCAAGCGGACCATTGATCGCCAAGCATGCGATAACATGTTTCGCACCGGGCTCCGCGCTTTCCGTAACAACGACGCGTTGCGGGGTATTGAAACCGGAGGCGGCACCGCGTCCTGATTCTCCGAAAGCCAAGTCAATTTCACCATCAACCCAGACTTCGCCATAATCGTCAATACACGTGTGGAACCAGACCTGTGAACCCGCAACCGAAGTTCCATCAACCGCTTCAGGAATCGTAACAGTGATCCGATACCAACCGAAGCAGAGTCCTTCGGAGATGACTGCCTGGATATCCTCACAAATTTCCCAACCCGAATCGTCATAATCAGCGTGGCGAGCAGGTGACTCTTTCATCAAATTAACCAAACCGCCATTGGGTTCACCGGGAACAAGTCCATCACCATAACGCCATTCGGAATTGGTGAGTTCACGATGTTCTGCATTTTCTAAATCAAGTTCTGCAATAATCATTAGCATTCCTTCCTTAGTTTGAAAGTAGCACAAACTGTTAATTTGTGCCTCCAATATTCGTCCACCAAAGTATATAAGCAATACCAGTCGAAAAAATCAGAGAAATCCCTGCGACAATAAATGGAACATGAACAGAGATATTAACGAGAAAGCCACTTACGACGTAGCCGAGAAGAAATCCGGTACTCCATGCCAAATGCGTGAGGCCAACCCCGTGTCCTTTCTCATGCGGCTCGGTAAATTCATTGATAAACCGAGGGATCGTCGTCGAAAGGCTCCACGCAGCACCCGCACCGAGTATTCCGAAAACTTCCAGAGCGACTAATGAATCATGAAAGAACGCCACACCAAAGGCGAGCAACGTAACAATTACATTCGCCACAAGAGCAGGTGCGCGATGTCCAACTCTATCGCATATTCTGCCAACAGCCAATTGGCACCCGAAAGCAAACAGCAGACTTATTGCCCCGTAATAGCCTGTCGCTTTCACACCAGCAATCCGCGCAATCAAGATCGGCATGAGCAGGTTCACAGAACCCCAATAGTAAGTTGGAAAAACGCGTAAACCGATCAACATCCGCATTGTCCGACGACGACTCAGGTCCAAATACGCTTCGATATTAAGCGTCGACTTCCATATCCCGCCCCGCCTCCGCTGACTGCCAGAAGTCCGCTGCGTCAAACGCGGTAAAAAGACACACGCGCCCACAAAAAACACACCCGCTAAAACTACGGCACCGATCCCGAAAACACTATAGTTAATACGGTCAATCACTTCTCCTGCAATCGCGCTGCCCACTGCACTCCCTACAGTGCTGCTGATAAAGTAGAGTCCTGTTGCCCATCCGAGTCGCTCCGATGGCACGGCACTAATGAGGTAGGTTTGTCCACCAGCAGTTTTGAACCCAGAAGCGATACCCTCATAGCAGAGAATACCCCAAAGGAACAAAGGGACTTCTGTCGTGAAAAGTGCACCAACTACCACTGCACCTGTCATACCAACCAGCACAGTCGGTTTCCGTCCGAACCGATCGCAGAGCGTTCCGCCAACCAGTGCCGAGATGCCACCGAGTCCGATGGGTAATGCGCGTAACAACGCAGCGAACAGCGCGCTCTTTCCTAAAATCGATTCCGCATAGACCGGAAACAGCATCTGCACCGGTCCTGTTACCAAACCGAAAACAAATACAATAGCGCAAAGAAGAATAAACCCGCGACTCCACATCTTTAAGCCGTCAGCAATCAGCCATCAGCAGTCAGTAAAACAGACTTTAGTTTATCAGGAACCCCTCTTTACCGATAGCCGAAAGCAAAGCGACCTGATAGCGGATAGCCATTAACAAAAATACCGCATTAGACCGTCTGTAATGTTCGGTGCAGCGGTGCCGAGTCCACATGCACTCGTCGCCCGCATAACCGCTCCAATCTCCGAAATAAGTGCTTCCGAATTCGGGTCCAAGGGTGCAGACAAAAGTTCCGTCAGCCGTTGTGTCCCGATACGACAAGGAAAACATTTTCCACAAGATTCCCCAGCAAAAAATTCCATCACATTGCGAGCAACAGCAAGCATATCTCGCGTGTTATCGAACACCATGATCCCTGCGGCACCCAGCATTGCACCCACCTTTTGGAAACTCGGTTCATCAATCGTAATATCTAAATCATCGCCAGCGATAAACCCACCAGATACCCCCGCCGTCGTAATTGCTTGAATTTCTCGTCCTTCTGGTGCCCCGCCTGCCCATTCGTAGAGCAGCGTCTTCAACGGAAGTCCGAACGGGACCTCGTAATTCCCCCGCCTTTGAATATCCCCAGAGAGACTTATAATCTTTGTGCCTGCCAAGTTTTGGTCATAACTGAGATTTTTATACCATTCCGCACCGTGTCGTAAGATTTGAACAGCAGCGGCGAGTGTCTCCACATTGTTCACAGCAGTGGGTAAATTCTCAAACCCATGTGTTACGGGATAAGGCGGACGATTCCTCGGAAACGGATGTTTCCCTTCAAGGCTATTCAATAACGACCCTTCCTCACCACAGACGTAAGCACCCGCACCACGTCGGATATAGATGTGAAAATTAAAGTCTTCACCGAGAATGCCCTCGCCAAGCAATCCTGCTGCTTCTGCCTCCACAAGGGCTTGCTCGAGTATTTTTAAGGTCTCTGGGTACTCATATCGGAGATAGATAAAGCCGCGCGTCGCCCCCGTCGCATAGGCAGCGAGTGTCATCCCTTCAATCGCAGCGTGGGGCGCGTAATCGAGAATAACCCGATCTTTGAAGCAGCCCGGTTCGCCTTCATCAGCGTTGCAGACGATCGTTTTCGGTTCACCCGGAGCATTCAGAACCGATTCCCATTTCATGCCCGTCGGAAATCCAGCACCACCGCGACCTGCAAGTTGACTCTCTTTGAGCGTTTCAATTATATCTGTTTGTGTGAGTGTTGTTACTGCGCGTCTTAACGCTTCATAGCCACCGGTGCGCTCATAACCCGTTAGCGCTCTGCGTTCCGGTTCGCGAATCTCAGCAAAGATACATTCTTCACCATCGCCCGGATATGGTGGGGGTAAAGGGGAGGGTTCTACAGAAAGGTTATCTACATGCTTCCCAACGAATACCTGATGCCCTCTTAGCACCGGCACACAATCATCACATCTTCCTGCACAAGGCATCTCGGTCGCGCCTTCGTCTTGAAGTGCTTCAAGCATCTCCAAGCCGCCTTGCAACCGGCAGACGGGTCCCGTGCAGACGCGCGGTGCGCTCTGTCCTGGGGCTTCACGCGCAAAATGGTGGTAAAACGTTACGGTACCAAAAAGCTCGGCGAGTGGAATCCGAAGTCCGACTGCTATGTCGCGAAGGACTGCCTCCGAAATAAACCCGTCTCGGTCATGAAAAACGTGTAGTAGGGCAAGCAGTGGTGCAGGTTCATCGCGCCATTGGGCAATCACTTCTCGGTTCATCGGGGATGCCATCTAATTCTCCAATACAGGAAAACAAAAAATAATTTCTTCGTGCATCTTATCAATTCTCTAAGTTCACGTCAACGCTTTTTTCACGTCATTCCGGCACATCCACTTTAAACGAATCTATGAGTTCCTCTAACGCCTTCCGCTGTCCGTGGTCTCGGCTCTCAAGTTCGTGAAGGGCTGTTGGAATTTCGTCTTTATGTGCATCAAACGGAAACCATCGAGACGAGTCAGCGTGATGGAACTGTTTCGCGTAGACCCAACGTAAGAACACTGTCATCCGGGGATAGGCTTCGTGGTTCCAGCGTCTTCCAGCGTGCCGCGTGTTTGGGAGAAACACAATGAAGTCGCCAGCATTTACGGGAACATTGTGAACCATCGGCGGCGGGTCGTCCATCGTGACGTGTTCTGGATATTGGAAGTTAGATTTGTGACTTCCGGGAATGCAAGCAAATCCGTTGCCGGGTGGCACATCCACCAACGAAACGGAGAGATTGAAGAAACTGGCGAAGATCTCATCGTTGGCGACTTGGTATTGGTGGTGCGGACTTCGGAACCAGCCTTTATGCCCGCCGTGCAGTTCCAAGCCATCGGCGTTGGGATAGCAGATATTCGCCACGACATCAAAAACTCGCGGATGGTTCCACGTCAACGCAGTCACAACCCGTAATATCTCTGGGTTCAAGATAAGCCGTTGGAACGCCTCATGCCCATAATGCATGTTATAGACCCACCACGGTTTACCCTCTGGTGCGTTAATCCGCATGGGCAATTTGAAATCTGCTTCATCCCATTCGTACCACTCGAACATCTGCGCTTTCATCAGTTCGACATCCGCTTTCGGTACAGCATTTCGGACCACAAAATAACCGAGTAGATCAAGGTACCACTTCTCTTCCTGTGTTAGCATAGTTCCTCTCCCTTATCGATTTTTTCGAGGATCCGTTTGGCAAATCCCTTTTCGCTCCGTTGGACGGATTCTAATTCGTATTGATCGTCAGAAATACAGTGGCGATGTGTTTCTATCGGTAAGTTATAGTTCTCATTGAAATAAAAACTGAATTGATAACGATTGAAAACAACACGACGTGGATAATCAACTTTCCAAAATTTTGGACCGTGCATCAGTCGCGGTGAGAAGATGAGGCAGTCTCCGGCTTTCAATTCAAAAGTAATCGCGGGTGCCCATTCGTTGTCTATATCAAGCGTTGAAGGGAGTTTGACTTGTGATTTATGTGTGCCGGGGATGCACATGAAACCGTTATCCTGTGGCACATCAACGAGCGTTATGGCGGTGTTAACATAATTGGAGTAGATCTGCCCATTTCCTGCTTGATAGTCGTTATGCGGATTACGGAACCCGTCAGGGAATTCAAAACCACTGGTATCGCGGTGAAGTCTCTCCTTTTCGCCTTCAGGGATAGGACGTTGTTTCTGCATGACGAGCGCGAAATTGAACAGCCTCGGACGATTCCACATTAAACCCATTACAATCCGCATCACTTTTTCATTCAGCGATAGCCGCTCGAAAATCCGATCGCCATACTGAACATTGTTTAGCACACCGCTATATTCGTCTTGAGTGACGTTTACAGGTTCAGGTACCGTCTCAGGATTCGCAAACCATCTACTTGCGATCTCAAGCATCTGTTCGACTTCTGCTGGCGACACCACCTGCCGAAGCACTAAATAACCAAACAGATCGTAATGCCATTTCTCCTCCTCCGTTAGTGTAGACGGAAGATCAATAGCACTGTCTGCACCGCGAATTAGCATACTGTCTCCTATTCCATATCAAATGAAGAGCCACCGAAAAACTTTGACTTGCTGACAACTCTATCTTTGCTTGTATCGATCAGTTTACCAGAAAAATTAAGTTTGCTACTGCCACCACCGGAAAACTCTCCTGTCAAGAGATAAGTAGTTCCCGCTTTTACATCAGCAGAAAACTTTGATAGAATCTGGCGGTCCCTTGGTGTATTCGCATGAAAAGATTCGTACACAACAAGCATTGACATTTCATGTTTCCCCGGAGCAACCAATATTTCCTCAAAAGCCCCCTCTTCAAACGACTCAATTTTCTCACGCAAAACTAATTTTCCATCAATTCGGAACACGATCAGATTAGGTCGCTGAATCCACTGTCCCTCTGTATCAATTTTGATAGTGGCAAGTTCAGATTTTGGTAGCCGCGGTGCTTTATACTCACTCTCTGACATAAATACGCTGCAACCGACAAACGGCAGGGACAGAAGTATACCTGTGAGTAGAATAGGGATGTTCAATTTCAGTTTCACCTCTTAACCTCCAATGCTATTAACATAGCAGTGTATCCATTTATAGTGTTCATTTTTCTCCTAAACTTTGCCTGCTCATACCGTATCGTTGATTACATAATCTACTACAAACTGCCTAAGTGCTGCCTTCACTTTATCGGGCTTTTCTATCCAAGGATAGTGTCCTGATTCGGGAATCGATGCCAAGGTGCCACGAAGTAATTTAGCGGCAAGCGTCTCTATAAAGTGAACCGGACGCGGATCACAGGCACCATGAAGAAAAAGCACAGGTATAGACAGATTGTAAACGGATTGTCGGAATCTTGAATCTTTGGTGTAATTCTTCCAGTCCGCGCCAACTTTTTCGTTCGCTTTATCGCTCACAGGATATTCATCAAAACTCGGAAGATTGTCAACTTGATTCGGGTCAAAAACATCTGTCATGCGACTTAAAGTGCGAAGCCTGTTCAATATCCGTTCCCCATCAGTACCTTCAGCCAGTCCTCTTTGTGCACGCAGACGTTCATATTCTTCACGCTCTGATTCACGCAGCGCATTTAACCGATTTTCGCGATACGCCTCGTGCCACCGATCATCAATACCCGTACCGGCAATGTGAAGAACGGCTATCGTCCGAGCCGGAAACCTGACTGCATAAGCCAAAGCAAGTCCGGCACCCCAGGAATGCCCTCCAACAATCCAACGTTCAAAGTTGAAATGTTTTCTCAATCCCTCCAAATCATCGACAAACGTAGACACATCGTAGGGACCCACCGGTTGTGAACGTCCACTCCCACGCTGATCGTATCGGATAACTCGACATAAGTCAGAAATCATACCGGCAACAGGAGCAAGATAATCATAACCACCGGGTCCCCCGTGGCACAGCACCATCGGTTGTCCCGTGCCTTGGATAGCCGTCCAAAGTCGAACCCCATTAATCTGAAGTATCTCTTCTTGGTCCATCCCTACCCCCTCATATTTAATCCCAGCAAAATTAGTTTATAGGATTTAACACACCCCCAAGTTTTGAATTCACAATTTCACCAAATAGATAGATTGAACTTGGTATAACTATACTACTCAATTGAACCATTGTCAACTGGAATTTATAGTATCCGCAGCGGCATTCAATTGTCCATTTTTCGATCGAATTTTTACCCCAAGCCCGGTAGGTTGGGTTCTTGCGGCGTACACGCCCCGGGAAATGCCACACAGAAACCTTCATACCGTTGATCCATGCGATCTGCATTCTTAGGGGAAACACCCCAGCAGAAACACCGAACCGCCCTCTTAAAAAAAGGCGTGAAACCTAATAATTTCTTAAAATTGAATGGTGCTGACTGTATCAGCAACGGTATCAGTTTGATTCTTCATTGATAATCTTCCTCAAATTTGCTATCATAGCGACAATTGGAATGCGATAAGCGTCAATGGAGGCAATCATGAAACCCAAACGTTTAAATTGGTGGATCATTCAAATAGGTTTTATCCTCTTCTACACTTTCATTTTAGTTATTGAGGTGAAAGCTCAAGTTGTTACAGACGGCTTAGTGAGTTATTACACACTCGATAAAAACGACATCGCTGGCGATACGGTTAAAGATATCGTTGGCGGTAAAGATGGAACAGTCGTCGGTGAGCCGAAATCCATTGAGGGTCATCTCGGGGACGCACTCGACTTTGCTGGACAACCGGATTGTGTGGAACTGCCAAGCATTTTCAAAATCGGGGAGAATCCAGCGTCTTATGAAGCCTGGTTTTTGAAAACCGCTGACAGTCGCGTCGGTTGGCAATATATCTTGACAAATAAAACGAATTTCTTCGATCATTTCTTTCGACTCGGTTTTAATCAGAACACCGGGCAACTTCGATACTATACCGAACAAGCCAACAACATCAGAAAAGCGTGGATAACGGATGAGGATTATGCCGATGGCAAATGGCATCATGTGGTGGCAACACGCGAAGAGGATCAGGCAAAGGTGTATGTCGATAGTATCCTCGTCAAAGAGGATGAGGCAATGTCAGGCGATATAGGCGGCGGTGAAACGAACTGGTACATCGCTCAAGATGGCAACACCGATGGATACTTGATAGGTGCGGTAGACGAAGTGCGTATTTATGAGAAAGTACTGACACCGGAAGAAATCAAGCAGAACTTTGAGGCGCAGGGGTTATCAGTCGAACCCATTGGAAAGTTAAGTCTCACCTGGGGGCGGATCAAAGCCGCGCAATCTTATCGTTAATGGTTATGAAAGCCGATCCTCAACAACTCATTAATGTTCATATATTTCTAAAACCTACCACAAATACCTCTATCTTTTAGGAGTCAACTTTTGACAAAAAATCAAAGTGTCATCATCAAAATTGAGGCAGGTTCAGTCGAGCGGCACAATGACCTCGTCCGCTTGCCTTTCAAGCCGAAACATTACTTCTCCGATTGGCAAGAAGGAACCTCAGCACTTGCGATGTCCGTAGCGGATGCAGCGGGGCATGTTTCCAGCGAAGATATCCCATGCCAATTTGAACCGACACTCCGTGAACTTGCATGGCAGACAGGCGAACTTCCAGCGGAAACATCGGCACATTACGCGATCCGACAGATCAATGAATCGACACCAAAAACCCGTTATCAAATCGAACAGAAACCCGCGCATCTGCTCATTTCCGCCGATGACTCGGTATTCGCGCGCTACAACTTTCTCGGTGTCTGGAAGCCTTACTTCTGGCCCATTAATGCGAATTATGGGACTGTGGTACGTGGGGCTGGCGGTGGCGACCATCCGCATCACACAGGACTTTACCTCGCCTACGGGGGACACGGTGAAGGTGGGTCTGCGAACATCTGGTCTGATTGGGATGAGCCGCCTTATGGTCCCTGCGGGAAAATGTTGCATCAACGCTTCGTCCGAATCACCGAAGGAAACGTCTACGCTGAATTTGTCGAAGACCTGATCCACGTCAAAGGAGATGGTGAAGTTATCATGACAGAAACGCGGACGGCTCGGGCATGGTATGCGGACGATACGCGGCGGTTTCTGGAAATTACGCACGAAACAACACCGCCGCTGGACATCGGTGATCGGCAATTCCTTTTTGTCGCGCGTTTGAATCCGTCAATGGGTATCCCAGAAAAAGGGCACGTTGAAAATTCTGAAGGGCAGATCGGCAGAACAGAGGTGCATCATCAACGGGCACGGTGGTGCGATTTAGGCGGCACAGTCGGAGATGGAGTCGCTGGTATTGCGCTGTTTGATCACCCAGAAAACGCTGAACACCCGGGATTTTTCGGGGAAATCGCTGTACAGGAGCAGATGAGTATCCTCCATCATCCGCCCGATGAGCTGGAAGATGATCGTTTCCGTCTACGCTTTGGGGTCTACGTCCACGAAGGTGTTACGCCAGCGGCAGATGTCGAACGGCATTATCAGTGCTATATAAATCCGGTGCAGGCGGAGGTTTTGAAGGATTGAGAATTTTTTACCCTCATCAATTCACGCCGGTCGTTTGCGGTGCTTGACATCCAGTTCGCGAAGGAGTACTAAAGTGTCCTCAAACGACAGTTCACCGGTTGAAGCCGTGTGTTCGAGATAGTCGCGCGTCTTGTTGTTGAACACACTATAAAAAGCGCGCGCCTCAGGATCGGGATGGTCTCGCCACAGTTCAACAGGTATGATCGAATCCTCGCTCAAGTACCGACGGTTCGGATGTCCGTAATAGACTTGTACCGTCTTGCGCTCTGCCTGAGTCGGACGGGTCGTAGCAGTATGCAAAACACCGATGTTGAATAGTATCGCTGTCCCAGCGGGACCGTACAAATCGACTATTCCGCCACGTTCCAATTGCGCGTCTGTTTCAAGAATCTCATCTTCTACCGATTCCGGTGATAAGGAAAAACAGTGCGTCGTTTCATCAACATCGGTCAGGTAGAGCATCAACTGCATGAACCCAATGCGCAATGGGTGTTCAAGCCAGTGCCTCGGACCATCTCGATGCCAGCCACGATTCAGTTCACCATCATACGGTGCCATGTGTCGGATGCAAACTTCTGAAAAACAAGGGGCATTGCCCATCAGTGTGTGTAGACAATCCATAACGATCGGATGCCGAATCACATTGTCGAATTCAGGGGCAGTCAGCAGTGCATCGCAATTCACTGTCTGGTAATGTCCGATACGATACCAGTGATCTTCAACTTCAGTGCGGTCCCGGTCAAAGGCATGAACAAAATGATTGACCTCGGTATCGCTCAGAATTTTACCGAGCGAGACGTAGCCATTTTCTTTAAAAAACGCATAATCTGCAGGCTTCATGTAATTTCCCTCGCCTCGATCCTCTGCGGTCGCGGTCAGGGGACCGCGCCTACAGCAGTTTGTAGGTTCACTGTTTTCGGGATTTCGTAGCGCATCCGTGATTTCTATCAACTCGCTTGTAAGCGTCGAACTCGAGCGGGTGTGTCATCCCCATGGATCTCTGAGGAGAGAATCTGGAGGCTCCGATCTTCGACTGGCAGTTCGACTTTCACACCACCACGGCGATGCGATTCCCGAAGCGCGACTGCTACCTCTAACGCTTCGCGTCCATCTTCACCCGAACACTTCGGAGAAGTCCCGTTCTCAATAGCACTAATGAGATCCTCAACGATCGTTAGTCCCATACCTTGCATTCGTACAGGCCACGGGAATGGACACTGTGCAGGCACACCCCGTCCACGTCTACCCCCCGGAACCATACGAATCAACTCAAACGTTTCGGCGTTGTTGACAGAACGGATGCGTCCGGTTGTGCCGATGACATCGACCTCCCACGGTGCTGCGCCACACGATGTACTGCGGAGATACCCACGAACCCCATTATCAAAGACAAGATAACCGTTTCCCTGTAGATCCCCTTCACCCGCGGCGGCTTCATCAGATTGCATCTCACCGAAAACCCATTCAACGTTTCCACCTGCCATGTAGCGCAAAATATCAATGGCGTGGCTACCGTTATGTGATAATCCGCACTGGGCATAAACTGTCACCTGCAGCACATCCCCGATTTCGCCTTCGTCAATCAATCTTCGGGCTTCAGAAAAGAAAGGATTCCAGCGCCGGGCACAGTTGATTGCCAGCGCGACACCTTCTGCTCGGCAAGTCTCCACCATCTCGTCCGCCTCGGCAAGACTCAACGAAATCGGTTTCTCCGCCCAGATTGCTTTCACACCCGCGCGTGCCACATCTTGCACGATGGTTGACCGGATCCGTGCTGTCGTGCAGACACTGACAATGTCCAGATTTTCCTTTTCCAGCATCTCACGATAATCGCTGTAGATATGCTCAGAACCCAGTCCCCACCGTTCCCCGAAAATCGCGCCCTGCTCAGCGTGCAGATCTGCGCCTGCAACCAATTCTACATTCGGGGCATAATAGTAGCTTGGACCGTGGCAGTAAGGTAGAAAGAGCGATCCGCCTTGCGTGATTTCGTCGTCAAAGGTGCTGCCCATACGTCCCAAACCGATTACGCCTGCTCGATAAGTTGTCATCTGTTTTCCTCCAAAAGAGTTATACGAAATGAAAGGAGTTTTAGTAGCGATATGTTTATTGGACAGTATCTGCATTTAGCACAGAATCTGGCCCACGAATACCATTTTGCGCCAACATCTGACGATATTTACCTCTTTTCAAACTTGATAAAGTTTTTCTGGTAGAAATCCTCGGTAAAATTCAAAGATCACTCTCCCAAACAGCCTCTGTGACAACATCAGAAGACTTCGTACTAAATAGTGTAAGACCGCCCCAATCCGATACGGCTTCATCTGGATCTTCAGCATCTAAGGTTGAAATGTCTTTGACATTCACAACACCATCCTGACGAGAAAAATAATAGGTTTTGAAAGTTTTTTCATCTAAGATCGTCTCTGTGAGGTCATTAGAGTAGGCACTTGCTTTCAAATCCAATAACTGTCTTAAACGTGCTGGAGCGGCTTTTGATTTAGCAATAAGTTGAATTGCCCAGACGAGTTCTAAAATTTGTGCTGAATGGGTAGAAATGATGACTTTGTAGCCCCGCCTTAGCAGCTCTAAAAAAATAAGAAGCATTGCTGAAATCGCTTTCGGATGTAACCCCATCTCTGGCTCTTCAATGACAACCCAATTTATGTTATTTTTCTTTTCTGCCCTTCCTGCAGGCATTAACCAATACAGTCCTAATAAGAGAGGAGCGAACTCTCTCTGTCCGGTTGACCAAACCATAAAGGGTAATTGGCTACCGGCAATATCTAAGACAAGGCGTCTGCGCATTTCATATCTATCGAGTTTGATTTCGGCTTCTCCAAAGATATTCGTTCCAATCACATCTTGGATTGCGTTATCCATACGATCCATCTGCGGAAATATAGCACTTTTGCCTGAGCCTAAGCCCTTTTCCATCAACAGACGCAATTCTTCACTGAAACTCTTAACGACGTAAGGATCACCCATAGCGTAGTCTGTGAATGCGCGTGGCCATCCATCTTTAAGCGTCACAACTCGGTGAGCAGGAATCAGGAAAAGACTTTCATCTTGTTTTTTCGTTCGCTTAGATAACGCCTTTTCAGGCGCGAAATCTACTTCGTCAACACTAACTTTGGTCACACCGTTTTTCCAAATCCCCTCCATACCTTCACCAAAATAGAGTGACAAAAAATCCTTAGTTTTTCCTTGCCAATCAAAACCGTGCTTCTTGAGAGTTTGCGTAATATTGCCTGCGTCCGAAATTAACTTCATAAGTTGGAGCAGAATGCTCTTTCCACTTGCTTGCTCACCGACGAATACTGTCAGATCGCCAAAGGAGATGTCGGCTTCACGGATTTGTCCCAACGAAGTTAGTTTGATGCGTTCCATAATTATCCTGCTCCCGTTTCCAATATTTTAAACGTAAGGGCAAGGTTACCTCGTTCTACTTATATTCATTTTACCACAATTCAGATTCTCTCATAGACAAAATCCAACCACCTGTCTTGTGGTGAGATAATATTGGGTTTCGGTGAAAGCGGTGTCCAGTATAGCTTGAAAATGTGTCCTTGATCGCTTTTCAATTCCCACGCATCCGCTGTTTCTTCTTGTGTTGTTAGTTGGAAAAAATGTCTTTTCTTCTGGGCACTTATGTTTTCATTCGGCACCCACCCCGTGATGTTAGCCTCAATACAGATAGGCTCGTAAAATTGGTCATATTCATATTCAATGTACGAAATATGTGTGAAATCCTCCTGCGTGGAATGGTAACGAACGGTAAGCCCTTTGGGTAACTTTCGCTTGTAAGGAATCGCATCTAAGTTGGGTTCGATATAAACCTGCGTCGTTTCTGCCATGATTCTTTGGTTATCTTCCAATTCATTTTTAAAGCAACCCAGATAGTTTTCGATTTCTACAAACTGTAAGCCTGTTTCTTCATAAACCTCTCTTTTTACAGCAGTTTCAATGTCTTCACTTTCTTCAACAGTGCCTGCAGGAATTTGGATACCGGCAGTCGGATGTTTGAAAACAAGTAATTCTTTGACACCATTGTTTTCGCGCATTATAAACGCGGTAACCTTCTGGATAGCTTTACTCATTTGGATTCCTCACTTACGCGGAGGCAGTTTCCCTAACCCTTAGTTGGCGGTATAAGAACTTTTCACTCGTCAAAAGCGTTCGCAACCGCTACCAGATCCAAAATATTGACAACACCATCTCCATTTACGTCCGGTGATTCCTGTCCAAAACTATTTGCGACTTCGACCAAATCAAGAATATTGACAGTGCCGTCCCCGTTGACATCTGCTGGATTACCCATCTGCTCCGTGCCGATAATTGCCCGTCCCGTTTTTTCTTCGGCACGAAACACAGCAAGATTAACGCCGTTAGGATCTTTGACTAACCAGATGTGATTGACATAGGTATATTGATTGACAAAGGTATCCGCCTCAACGCGGCCGTAGAATTTCTCATTTCCATCATAATCCACCCAATAGTAAACAATATCGGATCCGGTCCGATTGACGAAGATAATCTCGGTCTCAATGAGACCACCGGTTGATTTTAAACGGGGCATCAGATTCAGGTCCAGGGGCTTCAAGTCTGCCCATTTGCCATCGCCATCACTGTCTGTGTTTTCTAATTCCTGGTAAAGCTCCTCTAACTCTGGTAATTCAGCAGGCCATTCAAATATTGGCGACTGATCTGGCTCGAATCCCTGGAGATGGAATAGATGTAAGCGAGTTACCGCCTGTGTGTATTGCCAATCCCTATCACCAAAAACTTCAGTGAGCAGTGCTGTAAGTGCCGGATCATAAGCTTTCAACTTGTCGCGGGTGTCAACGTGGTTGTGTTGGTCGTCATTTGCGCGGTTGGTGTCGAACCATGACTGCGTGCCTTCAGCCCAGTACTCCGCCTTGTTCGTAATAGCGTAGGTATTTTCCCACAACCCTTTTTCGACTGCCGCATTGTATGTTGTTTTAAGACGATCATCAAAACTCGGATCCACCGTATTTAATCCCATCAGGTGAATCGCATGCGCGAACTCGTGAACAAGAATATTTTCATTCCAATAGGGGTCCCCTTGATAATTGAGCAAGTTTTCCTCACCACAACTCACTGCCGGTCTTATCGGTGTCGGTCCCAAACCGCGCGCCCTCCGATCCCAATAGGAGCTTGGCTGAAGATCGCTATGTTCAGGAACTTGTGTTGTCAGTTCGTTATGTGCCATCACAGCAAAACGCACGTTATTTTTCGCAAGTGCTTGCAATATATCCTGACGATGCCCAATCATCTGGCGGATGAGCCAGGCTGCCTCCTTTACGGCATAAGGATTCACCTTCGCCGATGCAACAACAGGCAATCCCTCTACATCGATCCATTGCTGATAAAACGGATCCAAGTTAAAAGTTTTGCGAACAGTACTTGGTGGAGGGATAGGTTCAGAGATGTTGACACTTTGTGCCGTTGCTGTCAGTTGGATTGAGAAAAATAGGATATAAACCGTGAAAATAACAGTTAGATAAAACATAGGTTAGTTTCCATTTTGCATCAGAAATTGTGTTAGAATTGTAAAGAAATTCAGATTACCATCACTGCTCAAACGGAACGGTGCGCTCTCAGGCAGTTTGCCAACAAGGTCTGTACGCAACGAGGAATAGGATGCGTCAATCTGCAGACTATCGTTCGTTTTGCCATGTCTGTGGTTGTAGATAGATATTTTCGTCAGTTCATTTCCACTCGATGATCTGCCATACCAGATGCCCTTATTCAAAATCCTATTTGTAAGTCTTTGACCTTGCATGGCGGGAGTTGCTTCTCAAACACCATACGCTACCAGCAAAATCGCTATCGATCAGTTGTTGAAAAATTTGATGACGTGCAGACGGTTTGAGTTCAAGCCGATCCGTTTCGGATGAAAAAGGATAAATATCAGCCTCACCCGCCAACACAGCGAAGAATTTACCGCGGTTATTCGGCAGAAAAATAGGACCTTCCCATTCAAGGTATTCAACTATCGGTGGTGTGCCCGGGATAGACATCCGCGCGTGGAGGAGAACTTCACTCCTGTCCTGCAGTCTAATGGAAGCAGGAAGTTTATTTTCGAGTCGGACATTTCCTCGAAAATAAGGGGTCCGAAAAAACACCCTTTCCGAGAAAGTCAAGAATCTGGAAGAGTTAAATGCGTGCGGCAGATAGTATCCATCCAAACTCGTTCCACTCTCATTAAAGCAAGTTCCAACAGCGATAACAAACTCTTTAAACCTGAAGCCGCGCCATTTTGCCTCTATCGCACTGAGCAAGAGGACCGCCTTACCCGCTTCGTGGTACGGAAAGAGGCCCTCTTTGTGTAACACCGTCTCCCAGAACGATAAATCTGCTATGCCGTGGAGTGTAACCTCTTTAACATTATCAAGATCCGCGGCGTATTTTATTGATTTACCTGGCTCTTGACGTTTATTCATAGATGTTCTTCATCTGCCAAGCATCCAACGATTTGAGTTCGCAGGCTTGACCTTGTGAACGCAGCGATACACCAACACTCTCTGCCTTGTCCGGATAGACGCGCATCGCGACGCACTGCTTTCCGTTAGCGAATACCTCTACGACGCTCTTATCAACGAATACCCGCAATTTGAGGGTCTCGTCCTGTGCGACGGAGATCGCCCCGGTTTCAGGCGCGCGCGAAAGGACATCTGATGCAATCGACGAATACGATGAATCAATCGTTAACAGACTATCGCGCACGTTAACATCGGAATTCAGGTTACGCATCCCGCGTTCTCTGAAGAACGCGATACGGGTGAACTCCTCTTTCTGTGGTGAACGGAGAACGTTCAACTCAACCATCGGTGCCGATTTCGTATCAATCTCGAGTTCAAGCTCCATCGCGTTACCATTTATACCGTCCAGCACAACCTCTTCGTTGGCGGGAAGTGTCATGGCATTGACGTGTTGATGTTCGGACCGCAATGATTCAATATCACCTGCAGGCTCGATCCCGATTTCATCTCTGGAGAGGAGTGTCAGGCGACGCGGGAGCGTCATAATCTGGTTCCAACCTTTGGTAGGCTTCGCTGGATTCATGTTATAGATGACGATAAGCCCACCGTTACCATCAGGCGTTGCGGACGGTGCGTGGACACCTGCAGGAGATGCTGCCCCGAAATTGTTTTTCGCACCCGCTGTCACGACAAACTTATCGCGCTCGGTATCATAATCACCGAGCAGATACTGTCCGCCGCTCATGTGACTGAAGAAAAGGAGCATATGTCGGTCACCGATGGGCCAAAAATACGGACAGGCACCATCATCACCCACCAACGTGAACATATCATCTTCAACGAATGGATGCAGATAGACCCAGTTTGCTAAGTCTGCTGAACGGAGCAGGAAATTCGCACGAACCGGTTTACCGCCGGGACCGTGCGGGAGCGTGCCACCGGAAAGCGAATAATACATGCCGTCTTTTTCCCAAATACAGGGATCAAAAACGCGATAGACGGGTGTCGTGCCGTCCGCATGTTGCGCCGGGATCACCGCTTTGCCGGATACCTTCTCCCAATTCAAAAGCAACGGATCGCTTGATACCGCTACCATATTGCCGACGACTGTGCCGTGATACATCGCTATCACACGGTCTTCTTCTACGAGTGTCGCGCCGGAAAAACAGCATCTTTCCGGGTTCGGGTAAATCGCGTAAGGCAGGTCACGCCAATGGATGAGATCGTCGCTAATTGCGTGTCCCCAATGCTGTCGTGTATCTTCAGGTGGATACGCCTGATAGAACAGGTGCCAACGTCCCTGCCAGAAACAGAGACCATTTGGGTCATTGAGCATTGCTTCCGGGTTGATGTAGTGATAAATCGGGCGGTGCGGATCAGCTTTATACGTTTTCCGATACTCGTTAAGCCGTTGCATCAGCGGATTTGTCTCCAACTGTGCTTCCTGCTCTTCGAGTGTGTCCGCGAACGTGTAGTGCGGTACACGCGAAGTATAGTCTTCGTTTGCCATCATTTCTCCTCTGTTGTGTGATATAATCTTTATGATGTTCTGCGGATTTAGCATAGCACGAAACGGATCGAATGTCCAGAAATTTTCTGTTTTTGAATTGACTTAGTTTTTTAAGTGTGCTATAATGCGCGGATACCATAAATCCGAACAGTTGATAGTACATTCAATCGTTGAAGGAGTACAAAACGATGGATACAGTCGAGAAACAACCCCACAAAAAAGCGGAGATGCACGTCGGCGTTCAAGGTATCGGGACATCTTCAAAGGAGTTGGCATTCCTCGTTCGCCACGGCGTAACGCACATGGACGCTTCCGTTAAAAACACTGAAACCGAAACATTGATTCAACACAAGGAAGAGGCAGCGGAAGCCGGTGTTAGCCTTGAGATGATTCATATCGGGCTTCCGAGAAGCATCACGTTTGCTCATGACCCACAGCGCGACACGGATATTGACGCGGTTTGCAAAATGATTGAGAATGCCGCTGCCGCTGGATTACGAGGGTTGAATTATAACTTCTGTATCCTGAACCATCAGCGAACCGAGAGTACGTTCGGACGCGGCGGCTCAAGTTACAGCACCTTCGATTTCTCCAAGTATGATAACGAAACACTTTCAGAAGCCGGTGAAGTGAGTCGCGAAGAGGCGTTTGATCGGATCGCATACTTCCTTGAACGCGTGATCCCGGTCGCTGAAGAAAATAAAATCCAAATGGCATGCCATCCCAACGACCCACCTGCCCCAATTTTGAGAGGTGTCGAACGCTGGAATTACCCTGTGTTTGATGGCTTGAAACAGTACGCCGAGATTGCGGAAAGTCCGTATCACGGTTTTAACTTCTGCTGCGGCACAGTGTCGGAGGGTTTAGATGATCCCGGCACCGAGTTCTATGAGATTATTGAGTATTTTGGTGAACGTAAAAAGATTTTCAATATCCACTTTCGCAATATCCGCGGCGGACTGCACAACTTCCAAGAGGTTTGGCCCGACGAGGGACACTTAGATATGCATAGAGTCGCGCAGATCCTCCGAGATGCAGAATATCCGTATATGCTGATGCCCGACCATGCCCCGGGACATCCAGATGACCCAGCACCGCCGGGTGTTTCTGGCAGAGTCCGACAGGCATGGGCATTCCAGTTCGGATACATCATTGCCTTAATTCAGGCAGTCAATTCAGAACAGTAGATTGTTAGTTTTAAACAACGATTTGGTTTATGGCAAACCAAATCTTCAAGGAGAAAAAATGAAATCTATTATAACTTACTTAGCAATGATCACCATCAGTCTGGGCATCACGGTCCAAATTTACGCAGAGATTGACCTTGGAACCGCAAGGGGAATCTGGCTACTTGACGAAGGTGACGGCAACTTTATCAACGATATGTCTGGAAACGAGAATCACGGTGAACTTCAAGGTGGCGAATGGCTCAAAGGACCTGACGGTGGGCCCGCTCTCAGTTTAGACGGCGTAAATGATCGGGTTATCATTCCAGATGCCGATAGCCTATATCTGGAAGAGGCATGGACAATCACAGCGTGGACTTTTGTGAATACAACCGAAAACGGTTTTGGACATATTCTCGGTAAAAGACCTGCCTCTGGAACGGTCGCTAACTACGCATTCAGGACAAGCGGCAATGGCCAGGGCTGGGAAGCATACTATGCACGAGATGGGTGGAAAGGGGCTTGGAATCAAGGAAGCGTAAAGAAAGGCGAATGGCTGTATATGACCGCTACTTACGACGGACAAGATACCATCAAGATCTATGAAAACGGAGCTGAAATCGGTTCTGTTGGCGGGATGGGTGGACCAGCACCTCGGAATGACACTGATGTCAACATCGGCGGTTGGACCGACAACACTTCAGAAACACTTGACGGTATGCTCGCTGAGGTCGCACTTTTTGGTGTCGCATTGTCAGAAGCCGATATAAACACACTGATGGACGAAGGACTATCGTCCGTACTCACTGCTGTTGAACCTTCCGACAAACTCGCAACTACATGGGCAAGTCTCAAATCGCAATAGTAGGTGCAGCCAATTAGGTGTCGTCGGTGTATCACCTGAACACCTAACTGCACCTAATTTGGCAGCTTTTTAAGGAGAGAGAAATGAAATCCATTATAACTTGCTTAGCGATCGTTACCATCAATTTGACCTTTGCAGCATATACTTACGCGGAGATCGACTTTGGAACCGCACGCGGAATTTGGCTGCTCGACGAAGGCAAAGGTGATGATATCGAAGATATTTCTGGAAACGACAACCACGGCGAACTTCAGGGCGGAAAATGGATCAAAGGTCCTGATGGGCCTGCCCTGAGTTTAGACGGCGTAAATGATCGGGTCATTATCCAAGATTCCAAGAGTATGTATCTTGAAGAAGCTTGGTCAATTACTTCATGGGTGTATGTCAATAAAACCGAAAACGGTTTTGGACATATCCTCGGCAAAAGACCCGCAAATGGTACGGTAGCTAATTACGCATTCAGGACAAGCGGTAACGGCACCGGTTGGGAAGCGTACTTTGCACGAGACGGTTGGAAAGGGGCCTGGGGTCAAGGACAAGTAAAGAAAGGGGTCTGGTTGTATATGACAGCAACCTATGACGCAAAGGATACCATTAAGATCTATGAAAATGGAGTCGAAATCGGTTCTGTTGGCGGGATGGGTAAACCCGGTCCCAAAAACGACACTGAGGTCAACATTGGGGGTTGGACCAACAACACCTCAGAGACGCTTGACGGTATGCTCTATGAGGTCGCAATCTTCGCTTCCGTACTGGAAGAAGACGATATAAACGATCTGATGGAGAAGGGGTTATTGACCCTATTGCCTGTTGAACCCGCTGGTAAACTTGCAACCACATGGGGAAATCTCAAATCCCAATGACAGATTAAGTAAACCGGGTGCAGCTGGCATGCCAATTGGACTGGCTGCGCCGGTTTCGCAGATGAAACAGCATGGCTGAACATATTGAACGCGCACGAGCACTGAACCATCAGGCATGTGATGACATTGACCAAGGACAACTTGATGCAGCGAAAGATGCTTTAAGCGAAGCAATTCATCTCGCACCCGATCTCGCAGCACCTTACACAAATCTCGGTGCCTTGCACTGTTGGGAAGGTGAATTAGACGAAGCCATCGCTTTGCATCTCAAAGCACGTCGTCTCGACCCGAATCTCTCAGCACCGCATACCAATCTCGGTGTCGCTTATGCCTGGCAAGGGAAACTCGACGCAGCTCTCCAAACGCTTAAGACCGCACTTCAGTGCAATCCCGACTCCGCTGAGGCATATACGGACTTAGGGTTCGTCTACATCTGCCAAGGGAAACTTGACGCGGCTATAACCGCATCAGAAAAGGCGATTCAACTCGGTGATGGCGGAGAAGCGAAACTGAATCTTGGATTGATTTACAGCTGGCAAGGACGGTTTGACGCAGCGATTGAACTTTATCAAAACGCACTTAAAACCGATCCAACCCTCGCGGAACCGCACAACAATCTCGGGCTTGTTTATATGTTGCAAGGCGAACTCGCGCCTGCTATCGAGGCATTCAAGACTGCAATTGAACTTGGTGGCGGTGAAGAACCGCATACGAATCTTGGACTCGTGTACAGTTGGCAAGGGAAATATGATGAAGCGATTGCATTTCACAAAGAAGCACTGGAGATGGCACCCGATTCAACAGAGGTTCAGGTCAATCTCGGTTTCGCCTACATCTGCCAAAACAGATTCGACGAAGCAAAGGTTTCATTAGAAAGCGCACTCCGTAGTGCCCCAAACGCTGCAGAGGCGAACACCAACCTCGGAATTATCCACGCCCACCAAGGCAACATCGAAGCGGCGATTGCACTACACAAAAAGGCTGGATCCATTGCTGAGGCACACAACAATTTGGGAATCGCCTACTATCAACAAGGCAAACGTGGTGCCGCAATCGCAGAATTCAAAACAGCGGTCGAAGCCGAAGATTTGCAGGAAGCACATACCAATCTTTTAGTAGTAACCGGTAGTTTGGAAACTATAGATGCATCAGAACTTCATGTTTCACCTATTGGCGTGCCAGTCGGTGTCCCTGCTGTATGGTGTGAATTTGTGGATTAAAAAATTAATATTACACTATTACGCGTTTTGCATTACAATATATTTATGGAAAAACTATGAAAAAATTGCCTAACGTCCTCCTCATCCTTGCCGACGACCACGGTTACGGCGATATTTCGGCACACAACGGACCCTCAATTCAAACCCCTAATATCGACCGGATCGCTGCAGATGGAACTCGATTTACCAGATTTTACGCGAATTCCTCCGTCTGTTCGCCAAGTCGCGCATCCCTCATGACCGGACGCTACCCAGATAGAGTCGGGGTCCCCGGTGTAATCCGAACCCACCCCGAAAACAGTTGGGGCTATTTTCGACAAGACGCGGTCACGCTCCCTTCAGCCTTAAAACAGAAGGATTACCGCACCGCACTGATCGGCAAATGGCATCTCGGACTCGAACCAGAGAACCATCCGTGTAAACGTGGATTCGATCATTTTCACGGTTTTCTCGGTGATATGATGGACGACTACTATACGCACCGCCGACACGATATAAATTACATGCGGCACGGTTTTGACACCATTGATCCGAGAGGACACGCCACAGATCTCTTTACAGAATGGAGTATGGATTTCATCCGTGCACAAGCGCAATCCTCCGATCCTTTTTTCCTGTACCTCGCCTACAACGCGCCGCATACGCCAATCCAACCGCCGGACGAATGGATAACGCGGGTGCAGGAACGCGAACCCGATATTTCACCACAACGCGCAAAATACATCGCTCTCGTTGAGCACATGGATGCAGGCATTGGACGCGTACTCGATACACTCGAAGACACCGATCAATTGTCGAATACGCTCGTTATTTACACATCCGATAACGGCGGGTCAATAAATGTCGGGGCACATAACGGGCCGCTACGCGGTCAAAAAGGCGAGATGTATGAAGGCGGTATCCGAGTCCCGACCTGTGCGATGTGGCCCGGATATATCCCAAAGGAACACGTCACGGATCAGGTTGCCTTACTCATGGACATCTTTCCCACAGTATGCGAAGCAGCTGGTGCACCAACCCCACAAGGCATCGAAGGACGTTCAATCTGGCAGACACTCCAAGGTGAAGCGCAAGACTTTTCGGAGCGCACACTCTACTGGTTGCGAAGAGAAGGCGGACAGCGGTTTTTCGGACAATGTCAACATGCCATCCGACGTGGGGACATCAAATTGTTGCACAACAGTCCGTTTGAATCCTTGGAACTTTACAATCTATCAAACGATCCGCTGGAAACAACAGACAGTGCGCAGACAGAGAGAGCGCTTTTCAAAGAAATGCGTCAACTCTTTCAAGCAGAAACGCAAAAAGCGGGAAGTGTGCCGTGGCAACAGTAATTGTCCTATCCTATTGAATGCGTTCACATTTGTGAGGTTTCGACTATGTCTCGTTCCTGAAAATGTATGGATTGTAAACCGCTTGAGCGTTTGCATGAAAATATGCCACACTTAAGCGAATATTCAACATTAAAAAGGAGGATGCTATTTTGAAGCAACAACAAAACGGACCTGAGGTATCAGAACCTAATGACACCCTTGACATCCCCATCAACCCTTCCGAGAGAGACACTATCAGTAATGAGGGTAAGCAAGTGGAAAAACGCGGGTATACCTCCCTACATGATGCCGCACGTGACAACGTTCACGAAGCAGTAACAGCATTGTTAGAAGATGGAGCCGATGCCAACGGAAAAGATAAATATGGCTACCCGCCTCTGCACTGGGCAGCGTGGCATAATTCTTACCAAGCAGCGGCAGTGTTGTTAGAAAATGGGGCTGACGTTAACGCAAAAAACGATAAAGACTTTAATCCCTTGCACTGGGCAGCGTGGAACAATGGACACGAGACAGCGGCAGTATTGTTAAAAAATGGGGCTGACGTTAACGCAAGGAATGAAGATGGTGATACACCGCTGCACTGGGCAGCGTGGCGGAATGTTTACGAAGCAAAAGGCGTATCACTCGAAGGCTACACAAATAGCAATCCGACAGATAAATCTGGCTACACCCTCCTACACTGGGCAGCATGGCGGAACGCTTATAAAACTGCGGTAATGCTCTTAGAATATGGGGCGGATACCAACGCAGCGAATCATAAAGGGCATACCCCTCTGCACACCGCAGCGGAGGATGACACTGCCGAAGTCGCAGCAGTGTTGTTAGAAAATGGCGCGAACGTCAACGCGAAAGCCAAAAACGGTGATACCCCTTTGCATGTCGCAGCAGCCCACAATGCACACGAAACGGTAAAAGTGCTGTTAGAAAACGGGGCTGATACAAGTGCAACGAACGACAATCATCATACCCCTTTGCACATCGCAGCAGAAAAGAAAGCACATGAAACGGTCAAGGTACTCTGCGATCACCGCGAGCGAAAGGGGTGGTCATGGTAACCGCCTTTCTGCCAGTCAGCAAAAGTGCCACCCGTTAGAAATGGAAAACGAACCTAAATGTTGTCAGCAAAAACAGGACCAATCGGTTAAAACCACAGCAGACTCACCTAACAGTACCCACTACACCTCTGCAATCTTTACCACGCGCAGTTTGCTGTGGTGCCCCGCGCCCGTTAAACCAAAATCTTTTACATGGAGCTGCGATTTTGTGTAAACAATACACTCTATCTGACGTGTTAAAAGCGAAAGACACCCTGAACGCATTCAAAAAAATAATAAAGGAATACAAATATACACCCGTTGGGACCGAAGAAGGAGAAAATGATGGGTAAAGTCGTTGGTATTGATTTGGGGACAACGTTCTCAGCCATCGCACACGTTGACGAATATGGGCAACCGGAGATTATCCCAAACGCCGAAAGCGATCGCATTACGCCATCGGTGACTTTGTTCGAGGACGATCTCGTCACCGTCGGGAAAATCGCCAAACAGAACGCCAGATCTGTTCCAGAACAGATCGTCGAATTCGCCAAACGCGAGATGGGAAAATCAAAACAGACGTTTTTTCGCACTTTTAATGACAAAAACTATTCACCCGAAGAACTCTCCGCACTGATCTTAACGAAACTTAAACAGGATGCAGAAGCATATCTCAATGCCGAAGTCACCGATGCTGTTATCACCGTCCCCGCCTATTTTCGCGACGCAGAACGTGAAGCCACACGCAATGCGGGTAAAATCGCTGGGTTGAACGTCTTGCAGGTTTTGAACGAACCGACTGCAGCCGCGCTCGCTTATGGAATTGATCAAATGGGAACCGACCAGAATGTATTTGTATTTGATCTTGGTGGCGGAACATTCGATGTAACCATCATGAACGTCTCCGAATCCAATATACAGATGCTCGCCACGCACGGTGATCACAGACTCGGTGGTAAAGACTGGGACGATAAAATCATCACCTATGTTGCCGAGATGTTTGAGGTTGAACACGGTGAAAACCCATTGCAAGACCTCCACGCGTATCAAGACCTTCAACTTGATGCAATCGGCGCGAAAGAGTCTCTATCCCGACGCGAAACCGCACGCATCGTTTGCGGATACAACGGTAAGACAACATACGTGGAATTGACACGTGAAAAATTCGAGGGACTCACCACTGAACTCCTTGAGAGATGCCGAGCCTTATGCGATGTAGTCCTCTCCGAAGGAAACATGACCTGGGCAGATATTGACACGATCCTATTAGTAGGCGGCTCAACCCGAATGCCAATGGTACGTGAGATGATCGAAAACATCAGTGGCAAAGAGATCAATCCCAATGAAATTAATCCCGACGAAGCCGTCGCCCTCGGTGCAGCGATCCAAGGAACACTCCGTCAGATTTCTGAAGCTGACACCGCAACAGCAGATGTATCTGGCGCGGTTATTGAACGGTTCATTGGACCAGATGGTGCTCCTAAAGTGACTGTGACCGACGGTGCCACACATAATCTCGGACTTGTTGTGCTTAACGCAGCACGTGAATCTATTATCCATGTAATGATTCCCAAAATGACCGCTATTCCTTGTGAGATGGCAGACCAGTTTGGAACGGTGGACAACAATCAACGTTCGGTCTTGATTGAGGTTGTCCAGAGCCTTGAACAGGATCAACGGAAAAACGAGATAAACCTTTTTGAGGAATATAAATTGGGGGAATGTACGCTTGAACTACCACCAGGGCTACCAGAAGGTTCGCCGATTCATGTTACTTACAAATACAACCTCGACCAAGTGCTTGAAGTCACAGCAAAATCTCTGAGCAGCAGTGGAGCAACCGCAGTTTATGATGTCTTCACCATCATTAAACGACCAACACTTGATGAAGACGCAGTCGCACAGGCACAAACAGATATACAAGATTTGACAGTCGAATAAGTCGGTAGCCCTACATTTTCTGATCGTAGCAATCCATAACCTTAATCCCCTACATCTTGGAATACACACAAGGACTACAGTATGTCCAAACGCGATGAATTCGTTACAATTATCCGCACGCTCAAAGCAGCCTCGCCGACTATTACTGGCAAACAACACATCGGGCTTCTCCAGCAGGCATGTCAAAATTACGGACTTTCTGCTCAGGAAGCCGCCGAAATTCTGAAAGATTTTAACTTGGTTGTCGGAGAAGAGGTAAACTACTTTGACGTTTTGGGCTTTTCGATTGAAGATATCCAAAGCTTAAACGAGGATGCCATCGCCAATCTCGTTGAGGCTGCGCATAAAAAGTCCTATAGAGCGTCGTTAAATGCGGGAGGACGCATCCGTCCTGATGGAAAAACAGAAGAGCAGTGGAGACATATTCTGAATCAAGCGCGGGACACTTTGAAAGACGCGCAAAAACGACAAGAGCATCTCACGACGTTCCTTTCTCAGGAAGATCCCCACGAGAGCGAATTTTTGGCACCAGAATTCATACCTATAGAAACACCTGAGACCGCCCCAGAATCAATATCTTTAGCAAACGAACGGCAAAACTCGGAATCGCTGTCTTCAGTTACATCAGAGATTACCTCAGCACCAACGATTTCAAGTTTCGATGTGCCTGCCGAAATGGTGGTCATCCTCGCGGGTGAGTTTTTGATGGGCAGCAGCGACGAAGATGCCAACGATAGTGAAAAGCCCCTGCATCCTGTCTACCTTGACGCGTTCTATATGGATAAATACCCAGTGACCAACGAGCAATACAAGATATTCTTGGATGCGTGCCCGCAGTGGCAGAAAGATAACATACTGATAGACTATCACAATGGAAACTATCTCAGAACTTGGCATCGAAATAATTACCCTAAAGGAGCAGCTAACTATCCTGTTGTGAATGTGAGTTGGTACGCAGCGATGGCGTACGCACAATGGGCAAAAAAGCGTTTACCAACGGAGGCAGAGTGGGAAAAAGCTGCACGCGGCGGTTTAACCGGAAAAAAATACCCGTGGGGCGATCAAATTGATACAACAAAAGCGAACTACGGTGAGAATATCGGACAGACAACACCTACCGGCGAGTACCCACCTAACGATTACGGTGTGTATGACATCGTTGGGAATGTCTGGGAATGGTGCCTTGATGAACATGTTTTGGATTTCTATGCCGCTTCACCACATCGGAACCCAGTTGCTGGTGGCGATATAACCTACGTGCTTAATAATTTTACATCCCTTAAAACATACCGTGTATTACGGGGTGGTTCTTGGATGAGTATACCACGTTACGTGCGTGTTGCCCCTCGCTTCCGGTTCACACCTTCGTACTCGATTAACAACGTCGGTTTTCGTTGTGTAAGGTCCGCGTCCCTTTAAAACTGACAACTGACAACTCATACAGTCCTAATTTTGACAGCGTACGCTATATCTGATACTATAGTTTGGACAGTTTGATCAAATTACAAGTTATGAAAAGTTGGCAGTGTTCTCCCGTTAGAGCTCCCGAACAGATGTTAGGATTGCCTTCTAAACCTGTTTTTGGGTCTCTATTGTGTTAGAAACGCCTGCTTTT
>JAJEDN010000066.1 GCA_022821495.1 Candidatus Poribacteria bacterium | reverse complement strand
ACGCCTCACTTTTCATCAGATAAAACTCCAACTTTCCGGTGATAGGCAGATGTTGTCTATCATCAGCGCGCATTTTCATCAACTAAATACACAACAACACCTGTAACTATTGACTCAAACAATCTTTTGAGAAATATCAGCCGGTGTAACTACATCTTCTACGGCGACGACTTCGTTTGTACTTGAGACTGTAACCATGCCTACCAGCGATACCTCTGTCTCACCAAGCGTCTCCCATACTTCTCCAACTTGAAGTGTCGGTGGAAAAAAGATAGCAGGTGGTGAGAATTCGATACGCGATATACCGAACACATCACCGAGTTCTGCGACAACTTTATGAAGTTTCAGCCCTTCCTCATCAATCTCAACAAGGAATGTGTTTGTATTAGCCGAGCTTGTCCCTAACACCTCTGTTATAATTTTAAGGGTGCGAAATGCTTCACCGTTGAGTGCTTCGTCGGCTGCCTCAAGCGTGTAAGTGACACGCTCAGTACCATCAGTGCTTTCCATGATCCAAGTATTCCCAATATCTGTAGGGTAGTAATTTTGTGCGGATGTTGTGCTAACGAAAGTACAGAGTATCACAGCGAGTAATACAGTGTTTTTTATCACTTGAATCCCCTTTTCTTTTTAATAGGGTTTTGGTATTCTAAACCCCCTAAATCCCCAACCCCCCTTTATCCCCCCTTATCAGGGGGGTAGGAGGACTTTAAGACGGAATGCGTAGGTCCTACTTAATACAAAGTACGCCTACGGTGTGGTAAAAAAAACGCCCTGATGCTGACATCAAGGCGTTTCATTAAAGCGTGTTAAATATGCGTGTCTCCTACTTGAGGATAACCATCCGTCGGGTTGCAGCGAAGTCCGCGGTCTGGAGCGTAAAGAAATAGACACCGCTCGCGACACGCTCACCCACCGAGTTCTTGCCATCCCAATACGCTGCAGTTGAAGGGGTCATGTAGGAACCTGTCGGTTTCAGACCCAAATCCAGCGTACGCACCAGATGCCCCGCCACATTGTGAATATGGATCGACACTTCAGCGGATTTGCTCAACTGATACGGAATCCATGTTTCTGGGTTGAACGGGTTCGGGTAGTTCTGCGCCAAAATGGTATCCTTCGGTCGCACATCGCCAACACTCAGTTGCAAATTCAGGAAGGCGTTACGAATGTCAGCGGTTGAAACGGTGCGTTGGAAAGGACCGGAGACGATATTCCCGCGTTCGTCGTAAAGTGCGATTTCGAGTTTATCGCCAGCTGCAACGACGCTCTTACGGTTGAGGTCAGCCCAAACAGCGGAAGAACGTTTCACACCCCTCGTGATATTTTCTGTGGCAATAATACCGGTCCGGAGGTTTTCGGCAACGAGAATGTAAGACGTATCCGTTTCCATCCCTTGGATAGCACTCGTGACAACAAACGCCCACGTATTTTTCGCGGCAGAAAGTACAGGCGCAGCGGGTGCGTCATCAGCGGCTTTAGGTTGGTTATCCCACGCTGTACCGGTGAACGTTACTGTCCCAGCAGTTGGCGTATTAACGATATAACCTTTGCCGCCATCAATGCTAAATCCAGTCCCCTCATCAACCGTAGTGTAAGCGATAAAATCCTGAGTTGACACATCTAATCGGATAACAAGGGTCGCCTCTAACATTTCTGCTAATGATTTCGCAGTGTAAGGCTCTTCCGGCATCAATGGGACAGAAATCATATTCAAACCGGGTTCCAGCGTGAGATCAAAGCCGAAGGTTTTGGTTACCACAGGTTCTTCGACAACGGGTGTTGCCGGGTCTTCTTCAGTAATTGGTGCCTCAACCAAGTTGTAACTTTGCAGTTCATATACAATATCTTGATCATTCTGATATTTAACGGGACCGATATCCGGTGCCAGCCATTGATAAGAAGTTGTACGTATAACGACAAGCGCGCTAACGCTTTTCGCCGTGATCTCAAGCTTCACACAATCTTCAAATGTGCCAGCCGGGGTTTCGACATCCTCAGATGCGACAACTGTTATAGTACTGGTACTCGTTACTGGACCCGCTATTTCTAATTCCGTGTTCGTTACGACGTCCCACGTATGTCCTATTGGTAATAGGGCAGGGAAAAAAGGAACAGGCGGATCAAAAGTCGCCTCCGCGATGCCGAACGCGCCTTCGTCCGTGACACTTCGATGCAGTACAAGTCCTCCATCACGCACAGATACAAAGTAGTTGTCAATGTCAACCTCGCTTGTCCCGAGGGTTTCAGTAGATATTTTCAGTGTGATAAGTGCTTCGCCATCGATGTTTGTGGGACCCTCAAGTGCATAGGTGCGCTGTTCAGTCCCGTCGGTACTCAGGAAAATCCAAGTGTTCCCAATCTCCGAGGGATAATAATTGGGTGCGATACCCATACCACCATCACCGTTTGGTTCCTCAACCGTTGGTTCTGCAGGTACTTCAGTAGTCTCCTCAGCAGGCGGCATCTTTTCAGCGACTGGTTCAACTAAGGTATAACTTTCCAACTCAAAAACAACGTCGTTTGAATTCTGGAATTTGACGGGACCCACATCGGGTGCAAGCCAGATGTATTCTTCTGGACGTAGCGTTACGAGTGCAGTCGTTATTTTGTAGGTTAAGTGAATCTTGGCGCAATTTTCAAAGGTCCCAGCTGGTGTCACAACATCCTCAAAAGCGACCACCTCGTCAGTCGTTGTGTTAGATGCCGCGCCTACGATCAGCAGTTCCGTTTCTCCCATGATCTGCCACGTTTGCCCAAGTGTTGGCGACGCAGGGAAAAAGAAGGTAGGCGGATCATAGATAACTGTAGCAATCCCGAACGTCCCTTCATCCGTATCAGAACGATGCAACGTAAGTCCTTTGTCATCAACTGTAATAAGATAGCGGTCGGGAATAATTGCACTGGTGCCAAGTGTCTCCTCATCAATTTTAAGGCGGCGGACATCCAAACCGTTGAAATCTTCAGCATCCTCAATCATGTAGCGACGTTGCTGTGTTCCATCTGTCGAGTTTAAAGTCCACATATTCCCGACCTCTGATGGATAATAATTTTGTGCCATTGCTGGAAGTGCGAAACTACAGACAATGCTTAATACCAAGATCGGTTTCAGCCAAGACGTAAATTTGGGAATTTTCATAATTTAGAACTCCTTTTTCAAAAAACATGAAATTGAACGATGTTTATAGAAAACCATCTCTACGGAATTTTCGCTGGAGCAACGGCAAGCATGCGCGGCTGATTGTGGCGCGGTAATGCCGCATCAGAAGGTTCAGGGTATACTTCTGGGGAGATCTCCTCCTGTTCAGATACATACCGGTACCCAAACCACATTCCGACTGCCATAGCCAGAATAGCAATGATAATCACGGCTAATACCACTTTCCAGTTTACCATATTGACTTATTCCAAATTCCGTGTGATAACGACTTTACAACACTATCAGCAAAAAATTATAACACCTTAATTGGATTCAAGGTTACAGGTAATTTGTGGTAGATTCCTATAGAAAAAACACCAAATCGGATTTGGCGCGTAAAATTAAACAACATAAGGTTAACTGCTGAAATTCTGGGCGATGCTCACTAAATCCAAAATGTTAACGATACCATCACCCGTTACATCTGCTTCGGGATCCATTTCACCCAAACGCGCGGCGACAAAAGAGAGGTCCAAGATATTCACAACACCGTCAGCGTTCACATCATAAGGCGACAGTTCAGGCGTAGTGTCTTCCTCAGGAGGCGATTCAGGCATAGGCTCTTCTTCGGGGGGTGCTTCGGTTGTAACCGCTTCCTCCGTAGGATCAGATTCCGCCTCTGCTTCCGTGGTATCAGGCACCTCAGGCGCAGTGGGGAGGTTAGTGCTTGTTAAACGAAAGAGCAAGCGGTCACTATTTTGATATTGAACAGGACCTATATCAGGAGCTAACCACTGGTAAGTCGTTGCTTCGATATTTATGAAGCCTCCAGCAGAGAACGTTAACGCCAATTCAACCTTCGCACAGTTCTGAAACGTTCCGGCGGGTGTCTCAAGGTCCTCAAACCCGACAACTTCTAAATTAGTGGTGCTTTTTCCACCTACCTTTAAAAAGCCCGCCTTAACTTCGGCATCCGCCACGATCTGCCACTTATCGCCCAGTGCTAAGTGTAACGGAAAAAAAGTCGCAGGCGTTGGAAAATCTGCTGTCACGGTGCCGCTGATGGCAGCTTCCTCGAAGACAGTTCCGTGGAGTTTAATGGCTTCGCTGCCGACAGTTAAGAAATATTTGTCAGTATCAACAACGTCTCCAGTGCTAAGTTCTTCTATTTCAATTTTCAAAGTGATGACCTCTGTCCCGTTAACCGTTTCGGGGCCTTCAAGGCTATAGGTACGCCGTTCTTCAGCATCTGCGTCCTCTAAAACCCAGATATTGCCGACCTCTGCTGGATAATAATTCTGGGCTGCGGCTGTAAATGCCAAACTCCAAACGAAACCCAAGACCAAAACAGGCTTCAGCCAACACAAAAACACTTTTATTTTCATGATCCAACCCCTTTCAAGTAAAATAGCGATAACAAATAATAGAGAATGCCGCTTTCCAATCGTCTTCTATCCCAAGATGCTATCTGTGAAACCAACAGCAAACTGAATGGCACTGACCAATCAAACCTGTTGACTTTTTCCAAATTTCGTGTGATAATAAGATTACTAAAGTTTGGAAAATGCATGTTGCGTGATAGTTGAATTCTCAAGGAATTATGTATTTTTCGTAGTTTCCTATATGGAGGAAATTGATAAAAAATACTGCACTCCAGCGGAGTGCTATATCTATAGAAATGGCATGTCAACCTTTTACACTCCAGCGGAGTGTTATGTGTAATATCCACATACCGCTCCGTTGGAGCGGAAGTCTTCGCCCATCTTACTGCTATAGATATGTTGCTCCACTGGAGCAAGGAGGTTCTCTGTCTGTATTGTGTTGGCTCTTAATTTCCTTGCATTGAACAGATGTGATGAACCCATTGCTTATACGGAACTCACTTTTGAAAAAATTATCCAAACTTTAGTAAAATTATATTACTACATTTATTGCAATTTTGCAAGGACGAAAAGAGTGCAGTCCTGACTCGACTGCACTTTATAGTAGAACCCACAATTATTTGGACACCCCAGCCATGCCGAGTGTCTCGTGTGGGCACTTGGTGGAGTGTTCACGTATTTACGGGCTTTTTACTCTAAAAAATAGATAAAGGAGCACAGTGATGCGTTTAGAAGGGCAGGTTGCGATTGTTACAGGTGGCGGAGGGGGCATTGGAAAAGCGACATGCCTCGCGTTCGCGAGAGAAGGTGCGGATGTTGTCATCCCTGAGGTGAATATCGCGAACGCAGAGGCGGTTTCAGCAGAAATAACAGCACTCGGTAGACAATGCCTCGTGATCGAAACAGATGTGGCGGACGGCGAATCCGTGCGTGGCATGGTTCAACAGACACTTGAGACATTTGGACGCATTGATATTTTGGTCAACAACGCCGGTATTTTCAGTTATACCCGAATAGACGCATGCACCGAAACGGAATGGGATCGGATGATGGCGGTAAATCTCAAGGGTCCCTTCCTCTGTTCTCAGGCAGTGATGGAGACGATGAAGGCACAACGGTCTGGGCGGATTATCAACCTCGGTTCGTTGGCAGGACAGGTCGGTGGATTGGTCGCGTCTGCGCCGTATTCTGCCTCAAAAGCGGGCGTCATGTGTTTGACGAAATCGTTGGCGCGTGTGCTTGGGGCGTACAGCATCACGGTGAATTCCATCGCACCGGGTGTAGCAGCGACAGAAATGGCGAAAAACCATCCAGATATGACAGATCAGATTCCATTAGGGCGCGTCGCCGATGCCTCGGAGATTGCGAGTACCATCGTGTTTCTCGCATCGGAAGAGGGACGCTATGTGACGGGTGCGACGCTGGATGTTAACGGTGGGATACGAATGGCATGAGTAGTTGTCAGTTGTCAGTACGATTTTTTTCTCCGAAAAAAATCTTTCAGTTGTCAGTTAAGAAGACTCTTGTAACTGATAACTGAAAATTATTCTTCTGGTAGCCGTTAGAAATAAAAAGGAGAAATGATATGGAATACAGAACACTTGGACGCGCGGGCGTAAAAGTCTCACCGCTCTGCCTCGGTACGATGATGTTCGGCGGACCGACAAACGAACGGGATTCGATTCGGATTATCCACAAGGCGTTGGATGCGGGCATCAACTTTATGGACACCGCGAATGTCTATAACGATGGTGAATCCGAACGCGTTATTGCGAAAGCGGTTCGCGAAAACCGAGAGAAATGGGTTATCGCTACGAAAGTACACGGGTCTATGGGAGAGGATGTGAATGACGCAGGTTCACACCGATTTCATATCATGTCGGCAGTCGAAGCGAGTCTTAAACGTCTCAACACGGATCATATTGATGTGTATTATTTGCATCGTTGGGATGCCTCTACGCGAATTGCGGAATCGCTACGGGCTTTGGACGATTGCGTGAGACAGGGGAAGGTGCGCTACATAGCGTGTTCCAATTTTGAGGCGTGGCGCGTCTGTGAGGCACTCTGGACAAGCAGAGAACAGAGACTGGAAGAATTTGTGTGCGTTCAACCGCTCTATAATATCGTCAATCGGGACCCCGAGGTGGAGTTGCTGCCGTTTTGTGAGAAATATGGTGTCGGTGTTGTGTCGTACAGTCCCTTGGCACGCGGCGTACTGTCAGGCAAGTATCTGTCCGGTGAAAAGCCGCCGAAAGGTTCGAGAGCCGCACGAAAAGATAGACGGATATTACAGACTGAACTCCGCGAAGAGAGTTACGAAGTCGCACAACAACTCAAACCGCTGGCAGACGCGCACGGCAAAACGTTGACCCAATTTTCGTTGGCGTGGGTGTTAGCGAATCCAACGATTACTTCCCTTATTATTGGACCGCGCACGATGGAACAACTTGAGGATAACTTGGGGTGCTTAGATTGCACGTTAACGGAAGCCGATGAAACTGCTATTAACCAACTCGTGCCACCTGGGGAACACACTGGGAAAGGATATAATGACCCAGCGTATCCAGTGTTGGGACGATCAGTCTGAATTAACCCCCTAAATCCCCCTTATCAGGGAGACTCTAACTCAATTAACCCCCTAAATCCCCCTTATCAGGGAGACTCTAACTCAATTAACCCCCTAAATCCCCCTTATCAGGGGGACTTTAACAGGGACGCTTAACCCCTAAAATTGATACACGGACCCGCAACCCTTCGCATGGGTAAGCGGATCCGTGGTTAAAATAGCATAAAACAGGTCAAGGTGAATTTACTTCAAAGACTTGAGGCTACCCCACGTCGTCGTTAGTTTTCCTTGGGGTTCAACATCCAACAATTCACCGAATCGATTGGTGATGAGTTCGCCGATTTCCAGTCCGACCTGTGCGAGATAATCGTCAGGCTTATTGCCGAGTGTTTCCATGTGGAAGTGGACGAAATAGCCTTTCATGTCGGGTGCGGCAAAGAGGATCGGATCCGCTGAGTTACCGGCTGCAGCATAGACTTCAATGGGGTCGCACTTTTCATCCTCCAATACGTTGATTAGTCCCGGGCGATTCGGATTAAAGGGTTCAAGGCTCGGAATCAGTTCTTTGCCTTCCGGTGTCGGTTCAACAGCGGCAGCGGTGGTTGTGATGTACTGTGCTGAAAAGTTGAGAACATCCATCACGCCTTGGTTGCCGGGGACAATTTTCTGACCCGGCGCGCCTTTCTTTCCAACGGCATAGAACGGCGTATCACCAGAATAGATGAGTACCCCACCGCCGTATAGGAAATTCTCCATCGGACTGTCATCTTTCATGCCGATTGTGTAAACAATTTCGGGAACCACGATTGGAGAGACAATAACCCCCTCAGGATTTTCCTCCATATAGGCGAGGAACGCATCAGCGTCCCCCACAACAGAGGCAATTTTTGCGGCATCCAATTCCGCGACAACGGCATCTTCAATCTTCTTCGTCGATTTCCAATCGCCCCAACCGTCAGGGTTAAAACCGTAGTTTTCATCATAATAGAGGAATACTTCAGGTGCTTCTGCCCACGTTACCACAGCACATCCGAGAAGGATTCCAATTAACAGGAAAATCTTGAATTGCGATCGTAACTTACAGGTTATACCACAGATACTATACAACATGACAAAAATCTCCTTTGCTTTTGTCTTATTTTGTCCAATGCCTGAGAAACGTCTCTCGAAATTTCGAGAGTGCCATCGGCAAAACCTTACCACAGTTTATAGAATAGGCTTTCGCTTACTTCAACCACGGTAAAATTCTGGAAAAAGCCCGAGAATGCGCTTTGACAAGAAGGAAATTCCTTTCAGTTATGTCAGAAAGCTTTTTACATCGTTGAATAGAATGTTTCCTGATTTTATATAACTGATACCCTAAATCTGTAACGTAATTTTCAATCTCCTCAAAAATGTCACGATTTGTTTCGCCAACATCTTTAAGTTCTGCTATTAAGAGAGGTGCGTGTGTTTTTAAGAAGCGTTCTCCACCACGCAACACTTCCAACTGATACCCTTCTACATCAATTTTGACAAATTCAGGGGCAGGAAGTTCGCGAATAAGGTTGTCAATCGTGTCCAGCGTTACGCGTTCTGATGCTGCGCGCCCGTCAGCATATTTTAACGAAGCAGTGCCTTCGGCAAGTCCCGCTTCGGAATAGTAGAGAGTTCGCTGTTCTTGTTTGTCACCCAACCCTTTATTGACGACAGTGACGTTCGCAAACTGGTTTAGAGAGACATTTTCCCTAAGGTAACCATAGGTGCGCGATGCGGGTTCAAATGCTATGACCGCCCCGTTGTCTCCAACCCGCGAAGCGAGAAGGCATGTATAGAACCCGATGTTAGCCCCGATGTCCCAGCAGATGTCCCCCGGTTTGATTAATTTTCGGAGTTTAGTGACGATATATCTCTCGTCATGCGTGCCATAAAAATAGAGATACTGGTGCTCTGGGTTCGCTAAATTGGCTTTTAAGCGGAACGGGTACTTGGTTTCAAAAGTAACAATTCGGTCTTCCGGTGTAATCCAATCTCTGGTCAGGTTCAGAAGTAGCCGTTTCCCGTCAGTGACCGGGCACCACCAGAGATAACCGCGGACCAGTCGGTTAAGTTGCGGATTCATCCCCACGTTTCAAGCCCCAGTAGCCTTTTGCCAAGCTCGGTGAGGTATGCGGTCTCGCCTGATTCGTGTTCTTTTTCGGGACGTTCACCACCAAAGCCTGCCATCCGTTCTTTCCAAGCGTTGATGCGTCGCTCGCGTGCTTCAGGATTCGCCTCGCCCGTCGGTGTCATAGTGATATATTGGACGACCCGTGGTTTATCTGCGGTATTAATGCCAGCACTGTGTGGCAATGCGCTGTGCCAAATGACGAGATCACCCGCTTTACCCGGGACTGGGATTGCGCCGAGTGCCTCCAAATTCTGCTGCCTCGGATCGGCATCAGCGGGAAGGCTATTTAGCCATTCATCAATCTTATTATGGAACCCTGGGACACAAGTGAACGCGCCTTGGTTAGCGGCGGTATCGGTGAGATAAAGAACGCCTTGCACATGGAATCGGACAGGTGCTTCCACGGACATATCCCAGTGGAGTCCTAAGTTTGTACGTTCAAATTTATCGGGGATATTGGGCGGACTCATGCTGGCGCGATCAAAACTTACCCATAGTTTTTCATTCTCCCAAATTTCCGAGAAAGCCTGGTGGATACGTGGGTATTGACGCGTTGCCCACAAGGCGGGATGCTGGTAGATTTCTACCATGATCCCCTTCCGCGGTGGGTCAGGGTACCAACTGTCAGGATCGTCGGCATCCATTTCGAGGAAGTCCCAGACTGCTTGTGCGGCAGTCTGTATTAACTCAGGTGGTGCTGCGTCATGGATAACGACATAGCCGTGTTCTTCCCAAAAAGCGTGGTCTTCGGAACTCAAAACTGCCATCTTTTCCTCCAATCTTATATCTATGGATTTTCACAGGTTGCTGTTCAACCCAATCGACGCAAATACGCAGATAAGAAGATAACTATCAATCCTAAAATTACTGTGAGATTGAGCCACGGTGCGGGTTTCTTTTGATACACGCCAAACACCGGATATGGGAACGTTAGGGCAATTGCCAATGTAAATATTAAAAAGACAATGAAGAGTTTGATACCTAAGACGAAGATATAGAGCGAGTAATCTGAAGCGACAAGGTCAACAGCGGTATCGGCGCGCGCGGCACGAAAAAAAGTTATAAAGTTATACAACCCGGATATAAGGATGGTTAACAACGCCGTCCAGACGACACCACTGAAACGTCGCAGTGCCGATGTAATCAACGCTGCGGGATCAGCGGAACGGTTAGCAATAGGGAGCAGAACAACCCGAAAAAAAAAGAAACCTCCTATCATCAGGACGACGGATCCAACGTGTATCCATTGCATCAAAGATTTCAGAAACATATTTTTAAATATTGGGTTTCCGCTCCGATTTTTCCGTTGTCAAAATCGGGTTTTTGATGCATTTCAACAACACCGGAGGTCATACGCTGCACAAAATTTAGCGGAAGGGCAACTGATTTGCCACCAACTGCCCTTCACCATTGGTTTCGTGATTACACCACCGGCTTTCCGCCAATGGGATCAAAACAGGCGCGCGATTGTTTGCAAGCATCTGGCGATACAAACTGATCGTCGGGGCCTACGACTTGCATCGTGCAGTTGCACCAATAGTGCGAACCCGGATTGTTTTCAACCAGGTTCTGCAGATTGCCGCCCGGAATGTAAATCGCCTTCGTCCGGAGGTTCTGGCATATCGGACGATTAAGGATTGGAAGTGTTTTTCCTTCTAACATATTAATACTCCTTTAACTTGCGGCCATCATAGCGGCGCGGCTGACGAGATTCTGCGTTAAGGTCACCTTATAGGCGTTATCGTTCAACGGTTGCGCGTCCTTGACGGCATCCGCGCCCGCCTGTTTACTGACCATTTCATTGATCATCTTGCCAGTAAGGGCGGTTTCCGCTTCTTTGGAACGCCACGGTGCCGGTGCGACCCCACCGAGAACGATGTTGGCAGATTTACAGGTTTTCCCATCCATTTCAAAAACGCCTGCCACACTCGCCAATGCGAAGTCCGGCGCGCCTTTCTCGCGTGCTTTCAGATAGAGGCTCTTCGTATTAGGTTTAGCAGGTGGTACCTGAACACCAACAACGATTTCATTCGGTTGCAGCACATTTTCACGGTACGGGTTCGCTGCCGGTAAGGTAAAGAATTCCTCAAGCGACATCGTTTTTTCACCTTCGGGGCCAACAATCGTTACCGATGCGCCAAGGGCGATAAGTGCCGGGGCGAGATCTGAAGGATGCACAATGTAAACAGGATCACCACCGAGGATTGCATGGTACTTGCTCAAGCCATCAACTGCATAACAGATGTCGCCACCTTTTTTCAGGCAGTTGGTGCTCTCATCGCGATAATACCAGCATCGAGGCCGTTGGCAGAGATTGCCACCGAGTGTGCCGACGTTCCGGATCTGCGGTGTTGCGACTGAAACCGCCGCCTGTGCCAAGACGGTATAGTGATGCTGAATCGTTGGATGTTTAGCGATATCAGCGACGGTGGTTAAGGCACCGATTTTTAAGCCCGATGCATCGGCTTCAATGCCTTCCATTCCGGGCAATGTCTTGAGATTAACGAGCGTTTTCGGAGCCGCAACGTACTCCTTGAGTTCAGCGAGCAGATCCGTGCCGCCTGCGATAAGCATCACTTCGCCCCATCCACTGTCACTTAGCAGTTCGGTGACCTGTTCGAGACTGGTGGCGTTGACATAACTAAATTTTTCCATTTTTCTAATTTTCCTTGCGGTTCGGTTAGGTGCGTTGAATGAATGATGGACCTTTCCGTAGTTATAGAGGAATCCCCAAGCAATACGCAGAAATACCCAAGCAAAAACACCCCTCCATTTTGCGGCGTACTTGAAGAAACACTTTCTTCGCTGCGGAAGCAAAAAGTATGAAAATGCTTGCATTTTCATTTTTTGTCCTGCTGGACGGATTTTAGCGTTTGCAAAAACCCCATAAGCGATCTGCTTCATTACAGGCTTAGGTTTTTGATGTTGCGAAAACGTCTTTCTTCCTTATGCCTTTTGCTCGGCAAGTGCATTGAGAACCTTATCGGGCGTGATAGGCAACTCCCGAACCCGAACGCCGATTGCATTATAAACAGCATTTGCGATAGCCCCTGGTGTCGGAATACACGGCGGTTCACCGACCCCTGTCACCTTCCGATGTGTATCGAAAACGACGGATTTAATCTCAGGGATCTCGAAAGTGCCGGGAACTTTGTAATCCTCAAGGTTCGCGTTGAGCATACGTCCGGTTAGCGGGTCCATGAAACGTTCTTCAAGGAGTGCTTGCCCTAACCCCATGATAACTCCACCATTAATCTGGCTCTCAGTCGTCAAGCGGTTGATTGCCAATCCACAATCTTGAACAGCGACAATCTTGATAACTCTGACTGCGCCGGTTTCGGTATCAACTTCAACTTCAGCGAACTGTGTGCCTGCGACCCCGCCCTGGCGGAGATCTTCATCCCAATGTCCACCTTCGCTGATACTTTCCATGCCGAGCAGTCCAGTAGCGACTTGCCACTTAATTGTCTTCGTCCTGTCAGAGACAACGTAGATGGTATGGTTACCGACACGCAAATCTTCCACAGGTGCCTCAAGCTGAGGTGCGATACGCTCAAACAACTTTTGTTTCGCTGCCGCTGCTGCTGTTTTGATAACAGGTGCGACAGATGCCGTCGTCTGACTACCACCGCTGCCGCCGGAGGGCAGCCCTGGTTCGCTATCGCCAACTTTTACGCCAATATCGGTTGGGTTCAAGCCCAATTCCTCGGCGACAATAATGGCGATCGCAGTTCGGACACCTGTGCCGATGTCCTGTGTACCGGTGACAGCTTCAACGGAGCCATCCGAATTAATGGTGACACGTGCTTGGGTGTTATTCCCACCGCCGCCGCCCCATAAACCGCTGCCAACGCCCATGCCGCGTTTCTTCACGCCATTACCAGCACCTGGAACGCTGTTACGACGGTGCCATCCGATCTCTTGCGCCCCAAGCGTATATTGTGCTTGGCGAGTTTCGTTTGGATCGTTGATACGGCGGAATTCCAATGGATTCATTCCGAGTTTTTCGGCAAGTTCATCCATCAGTGAATCCATAGCAAACGCGCCTTGTGGGTGTCCCGGTGCACGCATTGCGCGCTGGTTCCCGGCGTTGACGGCGATGTTCACTCTTTCAGTGCGTCGGTTTGGTACGTGATAGACGTAAGGTGCTTGGAAACCGGCACCGCTGGAGATACCACCTGTACCGTGCCCTTTCATATCGTAAGCGATGAGCCGTCCGTCGCTCGTCGCGCCTGCGCGCACGTGCTGCGTCATTGATGGACGATTGCCACCGACGAGATGCTCCGCTTTGCGAGTGAGCATCAACTTGACAGCTCTACCGGTCATACGTGCTAATTCAGCGGCGGTACGTCCTTCGACACCCGGGCCGAATTTGCTACCGAAACCGCCACCCATGTGCTCAGTAATAACCCTAACCTGGTTCGCGGGTAGATTAAAGGTGCCCGCTAAATCTCTGCGAGTCCCAAAAACGGCTTGTGTAGATGCCCAAACGGTTAGATGCTGATCATCTTCCCATTCAGCAACGTTTCCGTGTGTTTCCAAGCAGACGTGGGTTTGGACAGGTGCGTGGTAGGTCACCTCGACCTCAACAGCCGCTTGCGCAAATCCTGCCTCGATGTCTCCTTCTTCTCTAACGTCAGGATTGCTCTGATTCGCTTCCCAATCGTCTCGGATTTGGGGCGCGCCTTCTGCCATCGCGTCTGCTTCTGTAACGACATACGGTAGTTCTTCCAAATCAACACGAATCAATCGAATCGCGTCTTTAGCGATATCGTCGGTTTCGGCTGCGACTGCAGCGATTTCTTGCCCTTGGTACCGAATTTTCTTTCCGACTTCAATAAGCGGCAGAACCGCTTTGACACCGGGCAGTGCTTCTGCGTCGCTGAGGTCTAACCCTACAACGTCTGCGTGCGCAATTTCAGAACGTAAGATGCGTCCGTAAAGCAGTCCCGGTCGATTAATATCAAAGGTATACTTCGCTTTTCCAGTGACTTTATCTTTACCTGACAAACGAGGGATCCGTTTGCCGATAAGACGAGATTCACTCGCTTCTCCCCATGATGCCATGCGTTTTCCTCCTATAGGCGACCGTTCAAAGAGAACGGTGGGCTTTTGCGTCTCGCAAGTCGAGACGCGCTTTCAAGTAAGCAATAGGAATCACATCTTCCGTGATGCGGTTTTGACAGCATCAAAGATGAATGGATAAGTTCCACAGCGACAGGTGTTGCCAGACAAACCGACTTTAATTTCTTCGAGCGTCGGCTTGGTATTTTCGTTCAAGAGCGCTGCGGATGCAACGACGAAACCGGGTGTGCAAAATCCGCACATCAATGCGTCATGCTGGATGAATGCATCTTGGACAGGATGCAAATCGTCGCCATCTGCCAAGCCTTCAACGGTTGTTATCTGCTTGTCTTGTGCGTCCATCGCAAGCATCATACAGGCATAAACTGGATTTCCATCGACCATGACGGTGCAACCGCCACATTCACCCCGGTCGCAAATGAGCTTGGCACCGGTTAAGTCGATGTTGGCCCCGCTTGTATCAATTCCGTCGCGTAAAACGGTTAGGAGTGTGGTGCGTGCTTCAACTTCAACTTGATACAGTTTCGCGTTGATATTGAGTTGAATTGTTGCACTCTCAACAGCGTCCCCCGCTTGGGCATCAGCGGCTTTCTCACCACTGATTAAAACGCTCGGTGCGACGGTCGCGGCAACGGTGCCGGTGCCTACGCCTTTTAAGAAGTTCCGGCGCGAGATGTTCGTGCCTTGTTTTTTCTCTTTATCAGGCATGCGGTGTCTCCTTCAATCAATTATGGATTCGGATTAAAGTTATTGCATTGGTTAGATAATATGTTATCTCGGTTTTTTCAGTATATTATACTTTACATTTTTTATCAAGCGAAAAAACAACGGAAAATATTATCGCTATGGATAGGAAAAAATGATTGGCAATTTTTCTCAAAATGGAGTATCATATTAACATCTTGATGTACGATCTTGATGGATTTATAAGAGAATTGCGCAAGCACAGTATTATTAATTAGAGAGGTAGTTTTGCCTACTTGATTCTAAACAAAAGGAGCTATCATGTCTGCGAATACGTTTGAAATTAGTGACGATACATTTGAAGGAATGGTGATTACATCGGATACCCCGATTGTTGTAGATTTTTGGGCGGAGTGGTGTGGCCCGTGCAAAATGATTGCACCGATCTTAGAGGAACTCGCTGAGGAAAATTCAGAAACCTTCAAAGTTGGAAAAGTAAATGTTGATGACAATCGTCAAACCGCGATGCAGTATGGTGTTCGGAGTATCCCAACGCTACTGGTGTTCAAAGACGGGAAAGTCGCGGGGCAGATTGTCGGGGCAATGCCTAAAGATGCGCTGAAAAAGAAAATCTTAGACGTCCTGTAAGCACCTATCTCCTGAATGGAAGGTCGGTACCTTGAGAAATTAACTTTTTCTCGCATCTATCCTTCCATTTTCCTTATTTTCTCCCTTTTTATTTTACTTCCTTATGCTTTGGAAACTTGTCTATAACGCCTTTGCAGTGCCAGCGATGTTCGTCGGTTTCTACAGCGCGGGGTGTTGCAATCCGAAAATTCAGGAAGGCATCAAAGGGCGGAAGCGAGTCTTCACGGAACTCACAAACCAACTTCAGATCGCGCGTCCCTTAGAAAAAACGGTGTGGTTTCACTTCACCTCTGTCGGAGAATTTGAGCAGGCGAAACCGCTCATTGAAGCGATTTATAGAGAAACTCGAATTGTCTTAACATTCTTTTCGCCCTCCGTCGCGCCGAATGCGCAATCCTACCCTTATGCGGATGCCGCTGTCTACCTCCCTTTAGACACACCGCGGAACGCGGAACGCTTGATACGACTGATTGAACCCTCGTTAATAGTTTTCTCCAAATTCGACATTTGGCCCAACCTCGTCTGGAAAGCCTCCAAGCATGAGATTCCGATTATCGTGGTCGCGGGTACGTTGCATGCTGAATCGAAACGGTTATCCGGTTTTGCGAAACCGTTTTTTCGGAGTGTGCACCGACATATCCGTGTGCATTGTGCGATTTCGGAAGCGGATGCGGCGCGTTTTCAAGAACTCTGTTCATCGGAACACGAGATTGTTGTTACCGGAGATACGCGTTATGAGCAGGTTTACCGACGGGCTGCCTCTGTTGAATCTGATGCCGAATTTTTCCCCGGACAGGCAACCCTAAAACGTCCGATTCTCATCGCTGGTAGTACATACACGGAGGATGAGAGGGTGTTGTTACCAGCCTATCAACTGCTACGTCAAAATGACTCGGAACACTTTCCGCATTTAATCTTGGTTCCACATGAACCGACACCGGACCGGATAAAGGAGATTCGTGAGCATCTGGATCGAGAAAAATTGGCATATCTCTGTTTCTCTGAACTCACACCTGAAGTGGATCTGTCAGCAGTGGATGTCGTCATCATTGACAGCGTAGGTCTTCTTGCAAAGTTATATGGATTGGCAGATGTAGCGTTTGTCGGTGGGAGTTTTCGCGGGAGTGTGCACAATGTGATGGAACCCGCTGCGATGGCGAAACCTGTTATCTTCGGTCCGACGATCCAGAACGCCTATGAAGCGTCTCTTCTTGTGGATCGCGGTGGTGCGAAACTGGTTCACACCGTGCCAGCGTTAGCAGAGGCGATGACTGCGTGGCTGAAGGACAACACGGCGCGAACCGCAGCGGGTAGTCTCGGAAAACAGTTGATTGAAGAGAATCTCGGCGCGGTGAACCGGACTTTGGTGCATTTGCGGGCGTATGTGTAATGTGACCGAACCCTTTCGGACGAATTAACGCTGTTATACCGTCCATCTTGGGATAAAAGAAAAGAGGCTACGATAATTGTATTCAGACTGAATCATTTAAGGTAGCCTCAAAATTTTCACTCATCTCTATTACGCGTCAATTGCTCAACTAAATTTTCCAAGGTAGCTATATTGTCATTAATAAAACTATTAGCAACACCTCGCAAAGCATACAAATTAGTCGATGTCGAATCATCCATATCGTCATTACCGATATATAGTTTCGGTTGGAATCGGTAGTAAAATTGTTCATCTCCACGATTAGGAAGTAAAAATCGGACTTGATGGTCCACTGTATCACTCGCTCCATCAGCAATGATCCTGAAAAGAGGTGGGATCCACTTTAACGCTCCCCAATCTTTCACATCCTCAAGTTGCCACCGGCGCGTTAAACTCCCTGTTCCGATAGAGACCAGTAGAATGTCCGTATCCTCGCACTCCGTATCAGTATCCTCAGTTATTAATCTCAGCATCTCTTTCGCCTCTACATAAGCACACATCGCTGGGTTGTTTGCAAAGACACCACCGTCAACTAATGTTTCGGACGATTGTTGACCCGATGGCTCATTAAACCGTGTCCCTTCTATCTCAAGCGGTTCAAAATAGGTTGGGGCAGCAGAAGTTGCCCGGGCGACATCTCTCATGAGATAGTCTTCTTGTGCCATTCGGCTTTCATCTTTAGCCAAACGGCTCTTGAAGAAGCGAGGATATCCACCTTCATGCTCAGGAAGTGTCGCCTCCTGATCTACTTCTTGACAAGCCTCCCAATAGCGGCGTGTACCCTGCAAATCGTAACTTGGGATTAACACCTCTGCCCCTAAGGTCTCGCTAAGATGAGTCGTTCCGAAATATGTACTTAGAATTTCTTCAAGTCCTGCCGCTGGATATCGTTCATCAATCAGACCGCCTAATGCCCGCATGTTGTGTAGAAATGAACGATCAAAAATGTGCTTTCCTTCGTTCTCATATAACATGGCTAAACTGCTCGGGTTGTACGCCGGTGCTGTTCCAGCATCATTGGGTCTCGTGAGTGCTAAAGCAATCAGTCCTCCGGTCGAGGTGCCAGCAATCAAATCGAACAGTTCACAGATTGGCGTGAAGGAAGCCAGTCTCTCAATTCTCTCAAGAATTAGAGCTGGGATGATACCACGAATACCGCCACCATCAATTGACAAAACATTGAAAGTTTTTCGTTTACTCATATATACTCCTATTACAGTTCGTTTCCATTCACTAATTCTGGAAAGATTTACCAGAAAATTGCATATACCCTAATAATAACTCCGTTTCTGTTCAAGCAAACAGAATCTCATTGTGACGTTATAGCAGCAAATTTTGTGCCAACTCCCTCAACAAGATTTAATATTTGTGGAAAACAGTTAGAACGCTAAGCATACTTTGTAAGCGACGCGTTTAAACATAGGAGGGTATTAGGTTTATCGAAAAGAGTGTCAGTGTCCGTTTTCCTAAAAACTGTATCTGTTTGTGATTCTCTTCTTTTTTCGGCACGCAAAAAACTGAGAATTAGCGTGTAAAAATTGCATAATTCTGCAAAAATTGCGTGATTAAATAGAGTCGATTTTAGGATTGTAAAAGGATTTTCGGAGGTATGGTTTTTAACGATCAGGTCGGTTTCTGATTAGGAAGGTTGCACCGGCGAGCTCTTCTCCAATAAGCGCGTGATATTTATCCGCGAGGATAGCCCGTTTTGCGCGAAGTTGCGTTAGGTATGCGCGAGCATCCTCCACGAGTTGTGTCTGAGCAGTCGAGTATATCAATTACTATTTTCCGTTAGCACCTGTGCGAAGTCGTCAAGCGTCTCTGCAAGGATCGCAGCGCGATGCAATTGCGCAAGCCGATCTAAGTCGTCAATTGTCTCAAGTGTAGGTTTGAAGACAGTCGCTGCATACGGCTTTAATCGGAGTGTAAGCACCTCAAGAATATCTTTCAGGGCGCGTTCTCTGGCACCTTGTTCAATACCTTGTTCAATACCTTGTTCAATGCCCTGTTCAATGCCCTGTTCAATACCTTGCTGTAGTGCTTCTGCCGCGAAGTGTTCAGAAATGGAAGGGCGTTCCATAGTTTCCTCCGAGATAATATTCAAAATCGTTTCTGGTTCATAGACTAAGCTGCCTAAAACTGCCAATGTCCCAAGATAAGCGGTTTTGTTCTCTACATTCACACTATCTGCTGTCTGTACGCAACGCCGTAACCATGCCTCTGCACTTACCTCCTTGGGACGTTTCATCAAGGGTGTAAAAGGCAGAAGCCCCATAGGCTTTGCCTCTAAGATGCTTTGTCCATCCATCTCAATGAGACGAAAAACCTTGTATCGAGTCAAAACCTCATGCCCGGCTATATCTTGTACAAATTGTCCGGGGTCGCTGCGGCCTGCATCTGGACGAAGATAGATGACATTGGAATAAACCTCTAATCCATAAGTTTCAATAAGACGAACAATATAACCCACCATGCGGAGAGGCATATCGGTTTCAGAACTGTCAGTGGTTTGAAATTCAAAGTGTACGATTACCTGTTTTCCATTAATTTCCGCCTTAATGACGACATCTGCTTGGCGCATATCGACTGTCGGTTGTTCCGGTTGGATGAGTTCGATGACTGTAATGTCAATTGTCTCAAAACCGAAGCAAAGGTCGACGAAATCTTTAGGAGATATTTCAGCGGTTTTCTTAGAGGCAATATCAAAATTTGCCACTTAAAGCCTTTCGTTGGTTCAACACATTTTTTTCAACAAATTATAACGCAAGTTGCTACCTATGCATAGAAATAGCACCGCTAATGAAGATTAAGAATTTAATCGGGTAACGCTAAGACGCGTAATAACAAGTAGATCGGTTCGTAGTAGTGCGATTCATCGCACGTCGCGTAACCGCAATTACCCAAGTTATTTGTTAAACTTCATACGGGGTGCAATTGCTTAAATACACCGTTTTCTATTCTCACTACGAAGCAATATCACCCCTACGGAGTGGGAAATTCCTGAAAAAATCTTCTTGAAACGCCCAAAGTGTGTTAGTAGCAACTTGGGTAAATTATAACATATATAAGCAATTTATGTCCATTTTTATTCAGGTGCCTCGATTCTGACAGGTGGCTGGGTCTGGTAGCGGATTGTTAGGGTTGGGCGGAGGGTTTCGTCGGTTGCTTCTTTTGACGAGAATACGATGGGGACGCTTCCATCTTGCAAGGCGAAGAGGTAGCCGTAGTTGTAATCCGGGTTCGCTACCCAAAAACGGACGGCATCGGTGAGGAGCTCGCTTTTAATCGTATAACGTTTTCCAGCACCTTGAATCTCAACCCTACCATCAATACGGTGGGCGACATCCTCGGAACCGTTATAATCGCTTTCGGTGTCGCCGTCTATGCCTGATAGCATGGCTTGCGCGGGACGCTTATTCCATGGGAGGTTGCGATGCAATGCACTGTTATAAGTGAGTTCGTTATCTTCGGCGCGCGTTGACGTACCTCTGCCCTCTTTCCAAGGGAGCAGGACACGACGAAAAAGGACGGTCTGTGCCGCATCTGTCTCACATTGCTGGACATGCAGGGTTATCGTTGCTTCTAAAACCTGTGTCGGCTCTCGGATCCCCATATCCTCAAACGCATCATACATATCAAAGGCGACGAAGAAGACGCTTCCCGTCGGATTACATAAGAGGGTCGGTTCGGCACCAGCGTTGTTGTTCCGTGTCTTCCGGTCTTTATTGACATGTAGCGTCGTATCCTGTAAGCCACCGGAGAAGGTAACCGATTCACCCGCGCCGAAGGTTATCTCGTTTATGGATGGAAGCGTAACAACGATTCCGGTCTGAATATTTGGCAGCGTGAGACGGTAGTCTTTATCTATTTCTAACGGAGATGTGAGTAACAGAACCCGATTCAAACGTTGATCCAATAAAGCGTATTCGAGTTGAACATCTGGTGCGATACGGTAATTGTCAAGGTTTTCCGCGGTTTCAGCTTGTAATTGTCCGTCGAACTGGAGTTGAATTGCGGTTTGTGAAAGTGGGGTTGCCTTCAGCAGTTTTGGGACATCTGCTGCATTGGTGGTCAAAATACGGCAAAATAGCAGAGATAGAATTATTGACAATCGGCACATTACGGTAAAACAGATTTTCAAAATAGGTCTCCAAGATTGTTGATCGCGACCAGAGATCGCGCCTACAGAAAAGCCTATCGCGACCAGAGATCGCGCCTACAGAAGAACCGCGCCTTATTGGACATCTGCTGTGATAAAGACGGCGTTGAGGACATCCCGTTCCTGCTGTCCAGAGGGTTTGTTGATGAGGGTATCGTTAACGACAAAGGTACTGGAGGAGCCACCGTCAAGATTAATCGCTTCCGTCGCGCCGAGTTCGATGAGTATGCTGGCGAGTTCGTAGAGCGTTAGACCGGTACTATATTTCGGTTGCCGTCCATCAGCAACTACCAAAAAGAGTTTGTCTGCATTGTAACCGAGCGCGGTTCGGGGTTCATGGCTGAGATTTAGCACAGGTGTGCGTTTACCCGGTGTGTGGCGTTTCTCTTCGTTGTGCATTTTCACCAGCAGCTCATTTATCTCACCATTCTTGAGAAGTCGGAGCCGTCCGCCGATAGCGTGTTGGACGTGATTCCATTCCGGTGGCGAGAGGGAGAGTGTCAGCGTACCATTGGCACCAGCATTGAACTGAGACACCGCCGGATCTTTCAGTCGTGCGTTAATCCAGAGGATTGCCCCGTCTCTCGGAATTGCGTTGTTTCCATCGCGTGAAACTGCTTCCACACGATATGGGTGTGCATAGTGCGGTGTTAATGGCAGTGAAAGTCCACTGATGACAGCCTCTACGCCGCGGCGGCGGTTGGTGCGTGTAGATTCACCAAGGCGTGGCGTGTAGAGCGTTACCTGACACCCATCCAGTCTCCGCTGGTTGACGCATCCGAGCGATAGTGTATGTGTACCTATCCCGACACTGCCTTCCATTTTTACGGCGGAACTCAAGAATTCGCCAGACTCGGTTACACCGAAGCATGCCTCGGTATCAGTGGGTTGTGTGATTAATTCACCGTCTTGGATGTGTAAGTTCTCTAACACGCCACCGTAGCCGCGCATATCCCCGAGTACGCCGAACCCGCCATTGACCGCGACACGTACGCGCCGATCACCACGTTGGTTACGACGGTTCGCCATAGAGCGGACGGTCTCTTTCCCTAAAACTTGCGCGTTTGCGAGTGCGACTTCAAAGTGTAGCGTCGGTTCGTTACGGGACATCTCAGCGACGTAAAGCACACATGTTTCAAGGTCCCAATTGTAACGATAGAGATGGAGTCCGGGGGTCAGGTCAGGAAACAGCACCTCTTTTTCGCCACCCGCATGCGCGATAGTGGCAATCATCAAGAGGAGACAAATGGTAATCCAGAATTTACGCATCACGGGAAATCTCAACGGCGAAATAGTCAATCGGTTGTTCTATCGGTGGACGCAGTTTCTTGACGATGAGATGCACCGCATCTACTGCGAACTGTTCTAAAATTACTGCAGCCATTTTTTCGGCGAGTGCCTCAATGAGTTGGAACGACTGCTGTGTTCCAATCTCAACGATACATGAAACGACTTCAGCGTAATTAATCGTGTCTGTGAGGGCATCGGTATTGCCGGGGTTGACAAGCGGGCACCCTAAAGTTGCATCAACTTCATAATGGCCACCGACGTGCCGCTCTGCTTCTGGGACACCGTGGTGGCCATGGAATCGAATACCTTTGATAATGAGTTTGTCCATTTTCGCGAAGTTCGCTGTTAACCCTATTCTTCAGCAATTTCTCCGAAGACATGTGCAGGCTCATTTAAGTCTTTGACCTGTTTTCCGTGTTTTCCGCCAGTGTAATCAATGGCACGAATTTTCCAGTCGCTGCCATCCTTTCGCAGTGCAGAAATCAGATCTCCGCCTTGATTACCCCATTGATATGCGCCTCGCAAGACAGCATCTTTACCTCGGTTATCAATAGCGATATAGGTGATGTCAACCGTTACGTTTCCTTGGCGGAGTCGGAAGATGCCTTCCCACGCATTCGATACTGCTTTCGCGCCCTCATTTTTTTCAAAAGTGCCAGCCCAAAACGTCCAAGCGGTAAAAATGTCTTTGCTTTCGCTTTTGAGAAAAACGTCAGCGAGTGTATCAACATCTTCGTCGCCGTGGGCGGTAGCGTATACGGCATAAAGTTCGCGAATTGCCTGTTCTTCCGCCGCAAAGTCAATGTTTCTTTCGACAGTTACCGCTGGTTCTTCTGGTTGTGAGGATGCAGTCGTGGGTGTCTTTGTTTCTGCGGGTTCGGGGTCATCGTCCCCGCCACAAGCAATCATAGTCGTGACGAGTAACATGACGATGAAATAATAAATCGCTTTCGGTCTCATAATTTACCTCCTGCGTTCCATCCAAAATAGGTGAATGCCATTCACACACTTTTTTCATTCTATCAGAATCTCCGATAAAAATCAACTTAATTTTAGTTTTCAGAGGAATAGTTGTCAGTTGCCAGTAAATGCGGTTGTGCGTGCATCTACAAAAGGCATTCTTATATTTTTGGATTTTGCTTTATAACGAGTTTTGTGTTATACTTTTAGGGCAGTTAGGATGCTGTTAACCGCCAAAACTCTTTTTTTAAAGGAATCGCTATGAACGTTACAGTCAAATACTTTGCCGTATGCCACGAAATGTTAGATAGATCTGAAGAAGAAATGGACCTCCCAGAAGGGGCTACCATCAAAACAATCTTAAAAAGACTTGAGGAAGAGTGGCCCGAAATCGCTGAGTTCTATGAAGTGATGCAAATGTCTGTCAATTGGGAATATGCCACTGAGAACACTGAACTTTCAGAAGGGGATGAGGTAGCATTGATTCCACCTGTCACAGGAGGTTTCGATGTTTAAAATAACCACCGAAGTTATTACCGGTGCGGAAGTACGCGAAGCGGTGGAAGGACCGGATGCTGGCGCGGTCGTGCTGTTTTTTGGCACTGTCCGTAATAACACTGATGGCAGAGCGGTAAGATGTCTGGAATATGAAGCATATCCACCGATGGCGGAGAAGAAGATGGCAGAAATCGCGCAGGAAATCTCCGAAAAATGGGGGATTCCCCGCGTTGCAATGGTTCATCGCGTCGGGAAGTTAGAGATTGGCGATGTGAGCGTGGCAGTCGCAGTCGCGTCACCGCATCGCAAAGACGGGTTTGAAGCCTGCAAATACGCCATGGACCGCCTCAAGCAGATTGTCCCTATCTGGAAGCGCGAGATATGGGCAGACGGTGAAACGGAATGGGTGAAACCGGATGCAGTCTTTTTCGACGCGCCTAAGCCACACAAAACCGATCCACAAACTGACTAAAGATTGAAATTCCTTTTGGGAATTGGTCCAACGCCATCCACTCATCCACTGTATGCGCCTGTAGAATACTGCCAGGTCCGATAATGACAGTCTCCATGTGCTGTGCGAAGACAGCAGCATCGGTGCCATAGGCGACGGTTTGCGGTGCGGTTTCTCCGGTTATTTCAAGGGCTGCTTGGATAATCTCCGCATCCGGTGGCGTGCGTACCGGCGGGGCATTAATATACAAATCGAATATTAACCCATGCTTTTCAGCCGAGTTCCGCGCGCGGTCTATCCATACCTGTGCATCATCTCCAGGCATCGGACGGTAGTTGATACAACACACACTTAAAGGCGAAGTAATATTCCCTGAACACTCGCCATCACTGATAGTGATATTCCAATCCGTAAAAGCCGGCGTGAATTCATCGTTGAAATACTGAGTATCGGTTGTCAATTCGTAATAAATATCCCGCATTTCTGCGAGAAACGGAATTAACTTTAGATTCGCGTTGTCACCTTCGCCTGTACTGCTGTGCGCTGCACGTCCGTGGGCTGTGGCAGTAAAACGGACAGTCCCTTTGTGGGCATATACCGCATGGAGTTCTGTCGGTTCACCGACGACCCCATACTTCGGAAAGCCGTGCTTTTTGAACATCTGCGACTTCTCGGCAACTGCAATTGCCCCGAGGTAGCCTACCTCTTCATCAGCGGTGATTACGACATAGAGCGGTGCCTTCAGATCCGATGCTGCATAGTGTGATGCAACCTCAATCATACAAGCGACACTGCCCTTCATATCACAACTACCCCTGCCGTACATTTTCTCATCAGCAATCCGTGCCTCAAACGGATCCATCGACCAACCGATAGCGGGAACAGTATCTATGTGCCCGAGCAGCGCAAGCCCGCGCGCACCGTTCTCCGGTCCTTTGCGTCCGATGAGATTTACCTTCAGTACACCTGCAGGGTCCTTGTACGCAACCCGCTCCACCTCACAGCCAATGGATTCCAGCGTCTCTGTAAGAAAATCCATGACCTCAACGTTGCTGAGAGGACTAACTGTATTATACCCAATGAGGGTTTTGGTTAATTCTTTTGCATCCATAGTTAGGGATTCTATAAAAAAGGACGAAGTTTGTCAATAAATTTTTTTTGAGGCATTCAGTTGTCAGTCGTCAGTAAAGAACGTGTTGACTCAGATGCCTGTCCTCTCCTTCACTTCGACATTACGGAAGATTCCGTCTACAGCTGATATTCATAGGCTGCAACAGCGACGGCGACGATTGCAGCGGTTTCTGTGCGTAAGATGTTCGTGCCGAGCGTCACAGGCATGCATCCATTTTCAACTGCGGTGGCGACTTCTTGGCTTGAGAAACCGCCTTCTGGACCGACAAAAAACGCGATAGCAGTTGCCTGCGGTGTTTCTCGCAAAACTGTCTTGATATGCTGTGTTGGCGATTCCTGTTCAGTTTTCGGATCGAGTATTAGGCGGTGTGAAAATTTTTCGGGTTGTGCGAGAGATGCCTCAAAGGTCTGTGGCTCACAGAGTTCAGGCAACCACGCGCGTTTACACTGCTTTGTCGCGGAGATAACAACACGATGCCAGCGTTCATAGCGGTTTTGGCTCGGTTTTTGTAAGGCGTGCACTGAGTCCATCGGCACAATCTGTGTGATTCCGAGTTCCGTTGTTTTTTGGAGGATCAACGTCATTTTATCATTTTTCGGCAGCCCTTGGAACAGCGTAAGCGAAGGTGGTACCTGCGGGTGAAATTCGTGCGTGAGAATTCGGGCGGCACTTGAAACCGGATTTGTGTCCGTATTAAGCACTTCCGCTGTGTACATATTGCCCTGTCCATCAATAATTCGGATCGTCTCACCGGAGGTCATACGCAGGACGTTGCGGAGATGGTGCTGTTCTGAACCGGTAATTATTGCGACATCGGCTCGGATCTGAGGCGGCGGAACATAGAAAGTGTGCATCATTCAAACGATGCCTTAGGTTGTACCCGTGCGAAGTTTTTCAATAACTGTTTCTGGCTGTTGACTGCGGAAGATAGCAGTACCAGCGACAAGCAGCGTCGCGCCTTGGCGAATTGCGTGCGGTGCGATTTCTGTAGTTACACCGCCATCAACGGAAATATCAATCGGCTGCTTCGATTTTTGGAGGATTTGATGCAATTCCGCTATTTTTCCGAGCGTATCGTGTTGAAAGGTTTGCCCACCAAATCCGGGTTGAACACTCATAGGTAGGATCAAGTTAAGCTCTGAAAGGTATGGAGTGACTGCGGTAATCGGCGTTTTAGGTGAAAAGGCTAATCCGGGTTTAATCCCGTGGGTTTTTATGGCTGAAATAACTTCACTCGGCGCATCAGCACTTTCGATGTGAAACGTAATGAGGTCGGCACCTGCTTCAGCAAGTGCATCAATATAACGGAGAGGATGTGTCACCATAATGTGAACATCAAATGGAATCGGGGTTATTTGGCGAACAGCAGCAATAAAAGGAGGACTGATACCAAAGTTCGGTACAAACGCTCCGTCCATTACATCGAAATGCAGCATATCCGCGCCAGCATCAACCATCCGTTTGGTCTCTTCACCCAAGCGGCTGAAGTCTGCAGCAAGCAATGAGGGGGCAATTTTAGGGGTATGAATTTATATGCTCCTTCGTTTTGGTATTATTTATAAAGCCTTTCAAGTGTTTTTTCCCCGTTCTCAAAGACAATCACTTGTGTGTGTCCAAAGACCCTGACCCCTTTTTGCTCAAGGTTAATCACTGTGTCGGGTGAGTAATGCTGGTCAACTTCAACGCGTTCACCTGAATCATCGATTATAATGATCCTGATGTGGCGCGATAGATTTTGATCGCCTTCTTCGCTAACATAGTATTCAAAGGGTAGCAACCTACCGATGTTCTTGTTCTCCGCTTGCCCACTGATTTCAAGGAGTACCAAGTCTCCTGTTTTCAGTATTACACCGCCCACCGGTTTGTGTGTAATAATTGTGCCTTCTGGGATTTTAGGGTGTGAGCTATATTCAGTTTCAACATTTAGCCCAGCTGTTTCCAAAGCAACGAGTACGTCCGTAGCGGGTTGACCTTGGAAATTTGGGAGTTGAATGGATTTTGGGGCAGGTCCTAAACTTATCAAGAGGTTAACGGGTGTCCCGCGTCGCTGCCCCCCACCTTCTGGCGGGGTTTGTGAGATGACTGTACCTTGTAGGTGAGTTTCAGAGTGGACTTTGGCGACCCGATTTCGACGAAAACCGGCAGCTTCGAGCGTATCAAAAGCGGCATCCTGCGATTTACCGATGACAGAGGGAACAGGCGCCAATTCTGCCCCTATACTGACTGTAATTTTAACAGGTTGATAGGACTTAATCCTAAAATTTGCCACTGGATCTTGAGCGATGATTTCACCTTTCGGGGCATCGCTACTTGCCTCCAGAATCTTCTTCGCAGGTCGAAGTCCTTCCTTATCAAGGATAGGGACAGCTTCGTAGTAGGTCCTACCTATAACGTTTGGTACAAGTACCTCCTCTGTCCGAACCCATCTTGGAATAACCACGAAAACGATTAAGAGCGCGATGATACCTGATAAAATCAGGAAGTAGAGTGAAACTTTGACAATAGCAAATAGAGTATTATTAAGGCTATTCATAATTTTATGATACTGTCAAAAATTGTTCGCCTGTCTGTACCTGATAACCGTTAATAAAATCATCCGCTTCCATAACCTTCTTGGTTGCCGGTTGAATTTTCAGGAGTTGTAGCGTTCCTTCTGCTGTCGCAACGCGTAGCTTTCGTTTCTCGACTATTTCCAGCGTCCCAGCAGGGGTAGCGAGCATCTGTGGAAGCGGTTGACAACTAATAATCTTGAGTCGGAGATTGTCCCGAAAGAAGGTATAAGCACCGGGCCAGATCGCGGTGCCCCTTACAAGATTATGAATCGTTGTTGCCGGTTGATGCCAATCAATGTGTCCGTTCTCCTTTGTGAGCCGTGGTGCATGCGTTGCCGCCGCGGCGTTCTGAGGTGTCGCTAGTGGCGGGGTCCCCATTGGCATATCCGTCAAAAGTCGGGCAAGCTGACTCGCGCCAAGTTCCGCTAACTGTTCTGTTAATGTGAATGCAGTATCTTCATCTCGAATTGGGATAGAGGCAGTAGAAATAACATCGCCAGTATCCTCGCCTGCATCTAATAGCATAAGTGTTACACCCGTTTCGGTTTCCCCGTTAATCAACGCCCATTGAATCGGTGCCGCACCGCGATATTTCGGGAGTAGGGACGGATGTAAATTGATAGTCCCGCACGGCGGAATATCCAAAACGGTTTGTGGTAGAAGTTGGCCGAAGGCAGCGACGATAATTACGTCTGGTGCGAGGCGTTCAAGGGTGCGTAGAAAACTTGGCTCTCTCACTTTTTCGGGTTGGTAGATCGATAAATTATATTCTGTCGCGAGGATTTTAACAGGTGAAGCACTAAGCCGTTTTCCGCGTCCACTTGGCCGGTCAGGTTGTGTCACAACACCAACGATTTCAAACTTGTGAGTGACCAGTTCTCTGAGTGCTGGCACAGCAAACTCACTGGTCCCCATAAAAAGAATACGCATTTTTGACTTTAGTTTTCAGTTTTCGGTTATCAGTTAAAGAGGGCTGCGAGTTTCCAGGTGTCTCTTGTGAAAAATAACAGGGGTCGGTCTACTTGAACTCAGAAGCGAATCTGAAGGAAAGGCATCACAAAACCGCTACCGGGTTCATTCGCCCATCCATTTAGGTTGTTACGCATCGCGTTTTGTAAAGACATATTTCTATATCTTGCTGTGTAAGGATCTGTTTTGGAGAGACGCGCGATCGTGCCTTCAACAGGATCATCCTCTTCCGTTGGCGGTGCTTTCGGTTCAGGCACGCGTGGTGCTGACCGGTCAACGTTGCGAGTATGTAGCCAATCCCATACACCAATAAACAGAGACAATGAGACGGCACCGATCCCAACCATCCGATAGTCCTTAGGGGTCAATTCAGGGGCGAATATGTTCTCACGATACATTTTTATCCCCCTGACAGCGACATAACTGTGAATCGCTGTGAATGGTAGGGAACTCAGCGTGATAATCTCAAATCGACGCAGCGCGCTTTCGCTGTAGTCAGCAGGATCTCCTTGTTGTGTTTCCTGTCCTGGAGGCGTGGTTTGAAACTGAGCGTTTGCGTGTGGCAGCGTCAAAAGAAAAACAAGTAAACTCATCAATAACAATTGGATACTAAACTTATACATGGATCACCTCCACTGAGGAAGAACAACATCAATTCTCATAATGCAGCGAAGCACACCAACCGGTCAGGACGGCTGATCTTGATTTCGGATGCGGAACAGATAAACAATTAGCATACCAGCACCGATGCAGACGGAAACATCAGCGACGTTAAAAGTGGGCCAAAAAATCCGTCGACTGACTATACCGAACTGAAGGAAATCGACAACTTCACCCAAATAGAGTCGGTCAATGAAATTCCCTATAGCACCGCCGAGTAAAAAACCTAATGAGACCTGCATCCACCGACTCTCCCTGAATCGCAGATAATAGGAGAAAATGAAAACCAGCGCGACTATAGTAATAAGAATAAGCAAAACTCTATGTCCAGCGAGCACACCGAAAGCCGCTCCCGTATTTCTATCGTGCCGAAGGTTAAAGAAACCCGGAATAATCGGAATCACCTCTGTTCCTTGCGTGATATAATTCTGGACCAACCACTTGGTGCCCCAATCCAGTATCAACACCGGAATAGCTACACAGATTAAGGGTATAATGTTCCGCTCTTTACTTTTTTTAGGATTTTGCATCGTATGCGCGCTTGCGTGCCTCCCATTCCGCTTTTGCCTCGTCTTTTTTTGTATCGGTAGGCTCTAAATTTTGTCCAACCAGAGGCGAGTGCAAGTGCCCGTTTTTCTGAAAAATACTATGACTATTGGTCGCGCCCTCTATAGAAACGAACCGATAGAAATGTTCAGCGAGAAAAGGTGTCAAGGGTGCGAATCGTTTCAGGATCTCAGTAGTTATTTGTGAAAGCGTATTCAGTGCTGGATGCTCAGATTCCATAGCGCGGACATAAAAACGAAGGTCGTCCTGACAGAAATTCGTTAACCTTGTCCACATTTCGTGGAAATTCTCCTGTTGGTAAGCCTGCTGGACCTCTTCTAAAAGCTGCGCTGTAACGATTACCGCGAGTGAATCAATTGAGAGGATTTTCTTCGTAGAAGTCTCTCTTTTCTTATCTCCTCGAGTTGCTTCAGGGTTTGTATGGTCCCTCGAAGATGCGTCTTTCCTTTTTCTCTTGCTCACATTTTCGGAATCCAGCAGGAACGGATGGAGGTGTTCCTGTACATCATCCAATAGTGCTTGGAGCTGCTGATATTGCTCCAAGTAACTTTCTGCAAGCCTCTCAAGTTGTTTAGGCACCGCCTGCTTTGCCCTGACTTTCGGTGCCATAGCAACGAGGCGTATGACATCAGCCGGATATTTGTCAAGAAATGCGTCTTCAATCCGCACTTCACCATTAATTTTCGGTAGTGCCTTAAGGGTTAGTTGCTTAAAAGGTTGACTTTCTTTAACTGGACGGCTTCTGCTCAACGCAGCGGAAATGATGCTGATTTCAGCCAACCATTTTGTCCATTCAGAATCGTCAATACCCGTTTGTGGTACAAACATGACACTGGTGTGCCCGCCGAGCGGTTTTTTGAAGTCAGAGTTGTCAATGGTTTGAAGCAGATTGGCAAAATGACTATCGATCAGAGTCGCCTCTTTGCGAAAGTCGCCCGAATTACAATTGAGACAACGGGTATCTGCGGGCAGAAGTTCTTCAATACTTAATCCAAACCAAAATTCAAAACTTCGTTGAATAGAATTACGGATTGCGTTGAGCGTATTTTTATCGGTAAGCGGTTCATCACACTGGTCGCAGAGCAGGATAGGCAGCGGCATGCCCCACTGGCGTTGTGTTGAAACTTGCAATTCTCGAAAATTAAGGACAACATCCCGGATGTCACCAATTCGTCTATGTTCCGTATCGCCATAATTATCCCAATATTCTTGCGCGTGGAGAAGTTGTGTGGTGTTGTGGTTTTTTGAAGTCGAAAACACCCATTTTGAACACGGTCGAAAAACGGCTAATTCTTTGCAGCGCGGACAGTGAGGTGCATGTACTTCATCGTTATGTGTTTTTAGCAGATAGCCGTACTTTTCTAACTGCGGAACAATAAACTTTTCTGTATCAAACAGATACAAACCGCACAATTGTGCCGCCTCTTCAGTGAATTTTCCGGTTTCATCGAAAATAGGCGTGGCATTTATCTCTAACGCTTGGGCGATATCGTAACTGTGTTGATGATGGGCAGGGTTTAGCGGCATAACACCCGATTTTAAGACAGGGCTTAATTCGTCATCGGTCTCTGTGATTAACGTTTCAGGGATACATGTAATCTTTAACGCTTTGGATGGAAAGAGTGGATGTGCTACAGTGTACCCTGCAAGTTCAGTCGCCTTGATTTTCTTCACCAATTTCGGTTTAGGCTGTCTTTTAGCGAGGTGTTTACAAAAATATTCAAACTGCGGTTCAGCAAAAAGGAGATATTCGTCCCCAAATTTGGTGAGCCGATAGGTACCCTTCGTGGTAATCCCGAGTTCAACGATACCGGCGACTTCCCATAGGTGTGGCATCTGAACACAAAAAGAGACATCAATACCGAATTCTTCTAACCCAGAAGTGAATGGAAATTTCACGTAACCGTTCAACGCGTGCGTCGGTACTTGTAGAAGATTCGCTTCATTGATTGGAGCGGTGCATTTCGGACACCAAGGGCTCAGTTGCGGCAAATCATGCAGGTACTCAGAATCCCGCAGTCGACTGATGAGTGCGATGAGTCTCGCTTCTTGCCGGGATTCAAGTGTTTTCTGCGAAGCGTCCCAATCCGCAAAGATACCGAGTTGATAGAATTTCTGTTTTTGGACTTCCAATTCCTGTTTGTGTCGTGCGCGACATCGCTTGCGAAGGACAGATAGTTTGAGTGGGGATTTAGATTTCGACTCAGCAACAACGCTTTCCTCAATCCAAAGCGGATAGGTTTCCCACGCGGGAACGTATGTAACGTCGTGTCCTTGTATCAACGAGGCTTTGAGGAAAATGTCTTGGCAGATCTTTCTGGAAAGCGTGTCAAGCGTCAGGGCGTGAACAGAAGTCGGCATTTCCCGAAGGACGTAAGTTTCTGGTTGAGCGGAATCGTCTGGTGGGTCACTCACATTTGGCGCAGTGCGCTCTACGGACGTTGTTTTTTTGTTCGCGAGCGGATAAACATTGAGGGTTTCCCAAACTTTCAGAACGTTTTTTTCGTTTGTCCGTTCTGTCAATTGGGGTTTCTCATCTGGCTTGGCGGTTCTACCCCGTTTACGCGTCGCATTTTTTGCGGGGGAATTTGGTTTTTTCATATTTTCGTACTATCGTCTCTGAACCACTTGTCAGTTTGATGAGGTTCCGCTTTTCGTGTAAGCCATCTCTGAGTTCTACTGCATCAAGCGGGTTGGTATCTCCGTTTGTATATCACCAGAGCATCCGAGTCAAAATCTGTAACAGAATAATCAGTACAAAAGGTGAAATGTCAATACCAAAATTTCGAGACACGGGTTCAAGGAGGCTACGGATCGGTCTTAAAGCTGGATCGACGAGGCGACCTGTGAACCAGTAGATTTGCCTAATGACTGAATTCTGTGTGCCAAAAACAAACCAAGAGAGCACTGCGTTTGCAAAAACCACTATTGTGTAAATCTCAAGCAGTTGAGCGATGAACCAAGCAAAGTTGAGCATAATTATCGTTTAGGTACTCGTTTGTTACTCCAGAAATTATGCCCTGCCGAGTTCTTTGGCTCGTTCTGTTGCAGCAAGGATGGCTTCACTAATCGTTGCGCGTAAGCCACCGCGTTCCAAGGCGTGGAGTCCGGCAGCAGTTGTGCCACCGGGTGTCGTAACCCGGTTTTTTAATACTGCTGGGTGTTCTTGTGTTTCGGCTAACATCGTGGCTGCCCCCAGCACCGTATGGATTGCAAGTTGCTGAGCATCCGTCCGAGGTAAACCGACATGGACACCTGCATCAGCGAGTGCTTCAATGAAGAGTGCCACATAAGCGGGTCCGCTTCCACTCACACCAGTGACAGCGTCAAGATGGTGTTCATCCATCGCCAAAGAAGTGCCACATGCATTAAAAATCTGTGATGCTACTTCAAGATGTTCCTGATTCGCTGCACTGCCCGCCGTTAGGACTGAGATCGCGGCACCTACCGACGCTGAAATATTTGGCATCACACGAATAATAGGTGGCACCTCGTCAAAGTAAGATGCAAGCGTTGTGGTCGTAACCCCGGCAGCGATGCTTATCAACCATTGTGGTGCTGATAAGGCTCGTGCGACTTCGGGTAAGACGTGTGGGACCGCTGGCGGCGTGACGGCACAGAGAATAACTTCGGTATTCTCTACTAAGGCAACAACATCGCTTGCGCTGTTAGTCCCTTTTTCTTCGCAAAGTTGTTTTACAAGCGTTTCATCAAGGTCGGTAACCCAAATCTGTGCTGCGGGGAATACGGTGTCAGCGATACTTCGGACGATAATACCGCCCATCTTTCCTACACCTATTACACCTAATCGAAGATTTTTAATTATTCCTTGCGGTTCGGTCAGGTAGGTCTTACTTATCAAGTCCCGCTCCGTAGAACCGCCCTCCATTCCATTTCGGGCTACAGTATTGATGGCTATTCCTCTGAAACCTCGAAGATTGCTCTACCGATTCTAACGAGGTTCGCACCTTCTTCAATAGCGATCTCGAAGTCGTTTGTCATCCCCATAGAGAGGTGCTGCATGGTAACCGTAGGAAACTGTTGAGCCTCCACTTTTTCAGCAAGAGCTCTCAGTAAAGCGAACGCGGGACGGTTTGTCTCCGGTGAAGAACTGAACTGTCCCATTGTCATTAGCCCGATGATATTTACTGTCGGATACGCTTGCGCGTCTTCCATAAACGCCAGTAAATCCGCTGCATCTAAGCCGTACTTACCTGTTTCGCGAGTCGTGTTCACCTGAATTAGAACATCTATCCCTTGTGCTCGCGCTTCGGCTCGGCGTGCTATTTCCGCTAAAAGCCGCAAACTATCAACAGAATGAATCAACGAAAACATCTCAAGCGCGGTTTTAACCTTATTCCTTTGTAGGTGACCAATGAGATGCCAACGACATGTTTCACGAGTAGATATGGCATCCGCGGTTGCGTTGACGGCTCCGTACTTTTGTTGCGCTTCCTGTACCCGGTTTTCACCGATGTTTGTAACGCCTGCATCGAGAATCGCCTGCATTTCCGGTACTGAACGTCCTTTTGTAACAGCAACGAGCTCTATTGAATCCGGTGTTCGACTGCTTCGTTCCGCCGCGCGGGCGATACGTTCGTTAATGCTGAAAAGATTATTGACAATCGGGTTCAATGGGTACACCCCTCGACTGGGTACTGTGAATCTCTTTTCAATTCCAAAGTCGGTTCGATGACAAGAGCAGGTTAGACTTCAAAATTGTCCATTGATTGTGTCTCTGGATCTAAGGGTTTGTTCGTCTGAAAAAGTATGCCAATAACTGCGACTAAAACAGCAATGCTAATAATGCCGATGCCAACTGTTATCGTATATGTTGCCTCCGTATAAACCTGCGTGACTTGGACTGCGCTTACGGGGTCTGAGAGTGCCTCTTGATACTTACGCGGATGGATACCCCCCAATATAATGAAAACAAATCCAATAAAACCTATAACAATTGATAACGTCACAAAAAGCATCCGCATTTACGGTTCCTTAATATCTACCGAATTGTCGCCTAACAATAAGCCAAAGAGATTATTGGACCTAACAAACTGGAACATTTAGGGAAAATAACGCTACAAATTGTAGTGAGGTTACGACTGTGGACAGTGCTGGAACTGCAGTCACACAATTCGCTATATTTGTATATTTAATGATACCATATTCTTACAAGGAATGCAAATTTTTCATTTCTCGGTTGTAAGGAAAAAAGGTTCCACGGAGAAGACCGAAATTGAGAACCGAACGCCCCAGGTGAAACCTAAAGGGATTTATGGTGAATTACAGAAATAAGTTGACATTTATCAATACCCCCGTCCTTCGCAAAGTCTTCAAAGTCCCCCTGATAAGGGGCGGGGAATGCCCATAAGGCATTCATACCCGGTGAATGCCCATAAGGCATTCATACCGTTGATTCTGATTCTTTAGGGGGTTGACTTTAGCATTAAGAGCACATCAGTAATCTCAAAACTTTCAAAGTCCCCCTGATAAGGGGGATTTAGGGGGTTGACTTTAGCATTAAGAGCACATCAGTAATCTCAAAACTTTCAAAGTCCCCCTGATAAGGGGGATTTAGGGGGTTGACTTTAGCATTAAGAGTGTATATCAGTAATGCTAAAATCTACCAGAGTTTTCGGGGTTGAGTTTGGTGATAGCACCCACTACCTAAAGGTAGGGGCTTCGGTTTCATAGCGACTGCGGTTTTCTCAAAGAGTCCACCGTCTTATTTTCGCTCCACCTGCGGGCGTTTCCCCTATATCCCACATGGGACAGATATAGGGCATATT
>JAJEDN010000123.1 GCA_022821495.1 Candidatus Poribacteria bacterium | reverse complement strand
TGATTCACCTCAAAAGTGTGGTAATTTTTAGGGTGAAGTATAGCAGAAGTCGCGTGAAAAGTCACGCGACTTCTGCTTGTATAGAAATGTTAACACCTGTGAAAAATACAACATAAAAAACCTACAATTGAATGACCCTGCATTCGTTGGTACCCATTCGGGAACGAATGCATTGCTTTGGACAGATAGGTGTGGTATACTCTATTCATCATAGGTAGGACTTACGCATCTTCCCTGATAACGGACATCCTACGTGCAGGCGGGGTTTCAAACCCCGCCTGCAAAGGGCTGCCGTAAGTCCTAATAGGTTTAAAGCACAAAGGAACAATCGGATGCCCAATGCGCGCAGTAAATGGAAAGATAGATGCATATACAGGATCGTCTCTCTCTTCGGGGGATGGTGCCGTTGGCTTCCTAAGCGATGGGCACTGCAACTCGGACGCTGTATAGGACTTTTGTTCTATTATCTCGTCAAAAAACGCCGTGAGATTGCCGCGTCTAATTTACAAATCGCGTTCGGCAGCCATCTCACGGCAGAGCAGCAGAGAGAAATCTGTAAGGCGAGTTTCATTAACGTCGGCAAAACCTGCATCGAGTTCCTCCGGTTCCCGAAACTTAACACCGAAAATATTTGGAACGCGGTCACTGTAGAAGGCACAGAAAATCTCGATACGGCTTTAGAAGCAGGCAAAGGTGCGATTGTATTTCTCCCGCATTTCGGGAATTGGGAACTTCTATCGTTGGTCTACGGTGCGCTGATCCCGAATCGTGCGAAAGCCATTGCGTTCCCTCTGAAAAATGCGCCACTTAATACCTATATTTGGCGGCACCGCGAGCAGATGAGTTTGGAACTCATCCCTCGGAAACAGGCAGTCCGTGAAACGCTGCGCGCCCTAAAAAATAATGAAGCGGTCGGTTTTTTCGCGGACCAGAATGCCGGCAGGGAAGGTGTATTCGTCGATTTTCTGGGGAAACCGGCTTCAGCGGCTCGCGGTCCTGCTGTGATTGCCCGTAAGACCGGTGCCCCGCTCCTCTTTTCGATCAGTATACGCCAACCCAACGATAAACACCACGTCCATATTTCATCTCCAATCCATGTCAAACCCTCCGATGATTTTGAACGAGACATCGAATGCTATACAACACAGATGCTGAAACAGTTAGAAGCGTATATCCATAAATACCCAGAGCAGTGGTTATGGCTTCACAATCGCTGGAAGACCCAACCGCGAGATTAGCCATCAGCAAAAACGCAAGCGTCACAAAAATCTCTTTTCTTGCTGACAGCCGATAGCCAATAGCCGAAAACTATTTCGCAAAAAAATCTATTGCACTAATGTCGTATCCGTGTTACAATTGAAGAGCGCGTAGAATAAATCCTAAAATACTAAGGAAAACTCCATGAAAAGATACACTTTGTCCTTTATCGTTTTAGTGCTTGCTATCGGTATTCCGTTCTTCCTTATCAATCCGAGCCAAAAGCATGGGATGAGCGGAAGTGATACGCTCAGTGAGGTTATCAAAATCGCCACCTCAAACTACTACAAACCGATAGAAGATGGCAATGATATGTTACGGGGTTCAATTAAAGGGGCACTCGCTTCTCTCGATGACCCATACACATATTATGTTTCACCGCGCGAACATCAACGCGCTGTCGAAAACCTCTATAATGCTGAATTTGGAGGACTCGGTGTTCAAATTTACTACGACCATCGCGGGTTCATTAAAATCTCTAAACCGATTCCAAACACACCCGCCGCACGCGCGAACCTCCAAGCGGGGGATTACATTACCAAGGTTAACGGTAAACAGATTCATCTGAGTGAAAAAACAGGCATGCGAATTGATGATGTTATTGACCTACTCAGGGGTGTCGTTGGCACCGAGGTCACCATTACAGTCAAACGTAAATTTCTTGACCCATTTGATGTGACATTGACCCGAGGCAGGATCCCTATCAACAGCGTCAAATCAACGATGCTTGAGAATGATATCGGCTATATCCGAATTACAGGTTTTATCGGTAGTAAACGCACAGAAGGCACGGAAGATGAATTTAACAAAGCCCTCGAAACCCATAAAGCTGCTGGCATGAAAGCACTCATTTTAGACTTACGCCACAATCAGGGGGGTTTGCTGAACGCTGCATACCATATTGCCGACACTTTTATTAACGAAGGTGTGATTGTCTCAACAAAAGGGAGAAAAAGCGATTTTAATGAGGCGTATCGTGCGACATCTGATACGCTGTGTCCACAGGACATTCCGATCGTTGTTCTCGTCAATGAATTCAGTGCGAGTGCTTCCGAAATTGTGGCGGGTGCGATTAAAGATACGCGCCGCGGTATCCTCGTCGGGCAAAAGACTTACGGCAAAGGGCTCGTCCAAAAACGGTATCCATTATCAGACGGCGGTTCCATATCATTGACGATCTCGTCCTATTACACACCCAACGGCACCGCAATCAACGAAGTCGGCATTACGCCGCACGTCTCTATTGCGGATGAAGAACCCGATGAGATAGAACAGATAATGCTCAGAAAGGTGGATGCCTCCGATACGCTCAGCAATTTTATCACAAAGTGGATTGATGAACAGCATAAGCAACTCGAGAAGCTGCCGACAGATTTTTCCAAAATTGCAGACGAACTCCCACAGTTACAACAGACGCTTGAGGAAGAGCGCATCCATGTCAGCCTAAAGTGGCTAAAACAGCGTGCTGAGCAGGTTTTTAACCTTTATGTCGGTATTGAGCAGGTCGTTAATCTGAAATACGACCAGCAGTTACGAGAGGCGATCCGAATCATTAACGCGGATGAGGTCGCGAAGTATCTTAACCCGCCAGAACCGGCGGAACCGCTTTCAACGACGCAAGCCAATACACCTATAATCCCCGACGCGGTGACAACTGAGGAATAACCTATTGAATGCAGCGCATGAATTCCAGAACAGCAAACCCACCCGATGTCATCACGAAAAAAGCACTGATTGTCGGATTAATCTTAGTCGTCGTTAACGCTTACTGGGTGGGAATCGCCAGCGAACTCTGGTATGCAGTCTACACACTGGTTTCACCGTTTTCTAACGCCGTTTTCACGTTAGTTGTCCTCATAGCGTTCAACGTCTTACTCCGCAAGCTCTCACCCCGTATTGCGTTCACCCCCGCAGAATTGCTACTCATCTACATTATGGTGACAATGGTGTCCACGATCTCAGGGCATGCGATGATGGCAATTTTGATGGGGACACTCGCGCATCCGTTCTGGTTTGCGAGCCCTGAAAACGAATGGTCCCAACTCTTCCTGCACCACATCCCTGCATGGCTCACTGTGCATGAGTTTGAGTTTTTAGCAGGCTATTATGAAGGCGAATCGAGCATCTACTGGGCGGAACATCTCCGCATCTGGATAAGACCGGCACTCCTCTGGTCAGGCTTTATTTTTCTACTCTACGGTTCACTGCTCTGTTTAGGGCTGCTCCTCCGTAAGCAGTGGATGGAACGCGAAAAACTCAGTTTCCCGCTAACACAACTGCCGCTGCAGATGACGACGAATCGCAGTTTTTTTCGGTCGCGTACCCTCTGGTTTGGATTCGGAATCGCTGCGTTGCTGCGCGTGATGGCAGGGTTACACGATATTTTCCCGGTCATTCCTGCGCTACCGCCTAACTACCGACTTGACCGGCATTTTACTGAACGTCCTTGGAACGCCATCGGCTATGCTTCAATGTCCTTTAACCTTGCGATTGTTGGACTCACTTATTTCATGCCGCTCGACCTCGCTTTTTCAACATGGTTTTTCTTTTGGCTCACGCGTGCAGAACGGGTCATCGCCAGTGCAGTCGGTGTCACGAACATCAGTGTTCTGCATCTCAATGACCGGGCTTCTGGGGCTTGGGTAGGTATTGCTGTGTTGACCCTCTGGATGAGTCGTCGGCACTTCGTCAGTTTCTTCCGACACGTCATCGGACGTGAACAGGGCGACGATAGCAGAGAGCCCTTTTCCTACCGGACTGTGGCAGTTCTAACAGTCCTTAGCGTCGGTCTCGTCTTTGGATTCTGTTATGTGGCGGGGATGTCGCTATGGGCAATCGGCGTGTTTTATGCCCTGTTCATCGCGTTTGCGATCGCGATAGGACGTGTGCGCGCGGAACTTGGGCCCCCTTACCACGAAGTCATCGGTATCAATCCGAGGCAGATGATGGTGAGCATGTTCGGGACGCGGCAATTGGGCGGCGCAAACCTCACCGTAATGACCTTCCTTTATGCTTTTAACCGTTGCAACCGTTCGCATCCGATGCCGAACCAGATAGAATCGCTACGGATCGGTGAACGCTCAGGCATGCCAGGTAAGACCTTACTCTTAGGGATGGCACTCGCCATTGCGGTCGGTGCGTTAGCAACGTTCTGGACGTATTTACAAGTAGCGTATCAGTATGGTGTACTCGCACAATGCCAAGGCGTGGTCGGACGCTTCGGATGGGAGAGTTTCAACCCGTTGCAGAGTTGGCTGCAGCATCCGAAAGAACCCGATATTAGTGCTGTCGTTTTTATGTCAGGTGGGTTCGGCTTCGTGTTTCTGCTCCATTTCTTGCGGACACGTTTGTTGTGGTGGACACTTCACCCATCGGGTTACGTGCTTTCAGGCGCATCATGGGGTGGGCTCATCTATTTCTGGTTCCCCGTAATGGTGAGTTGGTTCATCAAGTTTCTTATCCTGCGGTTTTGGGGATGGCAGACGTATCGTAAAGCGATCCCTTTTTTCCTCGGTCTCGTTTTAGGGGATTACATCCCGCGCAGTATCTTGAGTCTCATTAGTTTTGCCTTGAACCTCTATATGCCATCGTCTGGTGCGGGTCATACGCTTTAGAGACCGAAAACGCCTAATTTGACAAAACGGATGTTTAATCATACTGATATTTCTCAAAAGATTGTTTGAGTCAATAGTTACAGGTGTTGTTGTGTATTTAGTTGATGAAAATGCGCGCTGATGATAGACAACATCTGCCTATCACCGGAAAGTTGGAGTTTTATCTGATGAAAAGTGAGGCG
>JAJEDN010000028.1 GCA_022821495.1 Candidatus Poribacteria bacterium | reverse complement strand
ATGATTCACCTCAAAAGTGTGGTAATTTTTAGGGTGAAGTATAGCAGAAGTCGCGTGAAAAGTCACGCGACTTCTGCTTGTATAGAAATGTTAACACCTGTGAAAAATACAACATAAAAAACCTACAATTGAATGACCCTGGGGGAATCATGGACATCTATTTACCCGAATCTTGGCGGTGGCATCAGACAAAAAGGGCGGCTCCGAAAGAAGCAGGCAGCCCCAGATATACTGAGCCTTGCGAAAATCGAGAAAGCCAATGGTTCATTCTATGTCAGCAACAGTACATCCGATAAGGTGATGCTTTTTCATCTTTCTCTTGATGGAAATGTGCTGATACCTTTTCAAGGAGTGCCTGCATTTGCTGAAGATACGCTACAAGTTGAATGGCGGAAAAAGATCCATAATGCGCCTTCTGGACATCGCCGTAGTGAATTGGGTGACCAGATGAGAACAAATATGCCCAATATCATTGAAGAGTATCTGACAAACGGTGGATTTACAATAACTGGCGCGACTGTCTACATGGAATTCCGGCACAAACTCTTCAGATGGCGGAAAGGTGAAGCGCAATGGTTCAATACAGGTTTTGTGGATACTACCGAGCGCGCCCCCGGTGCTGATACATCTAAAGGGCTAACGCTCGCAGCTTCGGAGAACGTCGTCTATGCCGGTAAACGCGATGGATCCCTATTTCAATCGTTTGACGGCGGAGAGAAGTGGAAAGAGATCACCGCAGATTTACCTTTTCCTTTCGCATATTTTGAAGAGATCGTTTTTGCGGGTGCCACCGTTTATGTCGTAACAGATCAAGGCGTTATGAATTCGCATGACGGCATCAATTGGAAGGCACTCACCGATCCGGATGGTAACCGTCCGCTTATGGCTCGGATAGCCGTGGAGGGTGATAAGGTCTACGGCATAGGCAATCAAGGCGTTTATCGTATGGATACCGAGACGAATACGTGGATTCAGATGTCGTCCGAGGTACCATACAAGATAACGGCTTTCGCGGTTGACCGTGGTATCTGCTACATCGGCACGCGGCATCGCGGTGTACTCCGCTTACAACTTAAGCAATCCTAACAATTGATTTTGACGGAAGTTCCCTATGAACTGGTTCAAAAAGATTGAAACCAAAATTACCGCAGTATTGGAGAAAAAATGAAAACACAGAGTTTCTCAAGGTGGGATGCGTCGATAAACATCATCAGTTTTTTTCTACTCGTGACAACAACGCAAGTCGCGTGTGCGGTTCTCTCTAATGCCTATCCCGTCATGTCACTTCGTTCCGTTCTCCTTACACAGGATGACCTTCCGACAATGCAATTAACGAATGAGCGCAGCAGTCGTCCCACAAAGGGATTATCTCATATCGTAGAATTCAAGCAGTTGTGGAGTGAGGAGTTGGTTATTTTATATTTTTTATTTAACTCCACATCCGCTGCTCAGAAAGCAACCCCGCCACTCTTTCCTGACGTGGAAGGCTATCGCCCCGAGCCAAATCCCAAGGAGGTTATAGGAGATGCAACATGGCGCGTCGGAAAACCACCAGGCCTCTATTTCGTGAAGCATAATGTCTTGGTCTACGTCCTCGTGAAACGCCCCCCGGCACATCGACTGCCGTTCGCCCGGAACGTTGCCCGAAAAATTGAAGCCAAAATTACGGCTGGATTGCCCGAAAAATGAACACGAAGTTCCTAAGAAACTTGGTGCATTTGGAAAACGGTTCGATCCAGACACCTGCTATCACACCACGCATCTTTCCTTTTTTAAACCCGCCCACAAAATACTGAGTCTATCTGTTTTCAGGGTGCCTTCTGACCGCTGGCTGCTGATGGAAACCATTTCGCTAACAACTGTTCCTCAATTTATACCTTTTTCAAAAACACTAAAAGTGGTATAATATATCAAAAGATATGCTGAACAAAACTATTTGTTGCGCTGTCAGATTTATGAGCGCAATTCAATGAGGTGTTTCTAACAGACGCACAGCGTTAAACGTTAAGACCTTACTGGGTTACTGGCGAAAATTCCACTGACTGCGACTTTTACGCGAAGCATGGGCTTAGACAAGGAGACCATCCATGAATCAAATGCTTAGGGGTTTCGTCCTCATTGTTATTGGATTGTTTGTTTTTCTGATGAGCAGCTGTTCAAGCGTAACTCGTCCTTACATTAATTTTGAAGGGATAGGCTTCAGCGGACAATTCGGTCTGAATAAACGTTTAGACCCCGTCCGACACGCCCAAGGCGGCGCGAGCATGATCTTGGCTTACGATCCCCAGAGCAGCTCGATCAAAGGACATGTACAGAACATGACCAACCAAACATTGAAACGTGTCAGGGTTAAAGTCCGCCTATCCAACGGAGTAAAACTCGGTCCAACGCATGCAATAGATCTTTCGCCAGGAGAAACACGGAAAATCGAGTTTATCAAGATAGGCGGAGACTTTACAGGTTGGACGGCACATGTTGAAGTCGGAGGGAGTGAAGATTGAAATATGCAAAACCGGTATCTATGGGTTATAGAATTACTTAGACATTATGGTCGGTGAGGTTTATAACCTCTCCCTTCCGTTGGTGTATGGGTAATTATGGGCTTTACTATAATAACCTAAGTTGCCACGTATAAAAGAGTTGTAAATCCATGGGATATCCTTTATAGTTTTTGTATCAGCATAAAACCAAAGGAGCACCCCATGGACTTGACTATTGTAGCAGTTTATACGATTTGTGACGACCTTTTAATTTCACTGAGACATCAAGAGCATCCACAAACACAGATGACAGATGCTGAAGTGATGACCACAGCGATTGTTGCCGCGAGATACTTCGCAGGCAACCAGCAAAACGCATGCGCCGCTTTGAAGACGCTCGGATATATTCCAAATATGCTTC
>JAJEDN010000045.1 GCA_022821495.1 Candidatus Poribacteria bacterium | reverse complement strand
TGATTCACCTCAAAAGTGTGGTAATTTTTAGGGTGAAGTATAGCAGAAGTCGCGTGAAAAGTCACGCGACTTCTGCTTGTATAGAAATGTTAACACCTGTGAAAAATACAACATAAAAAACCTACAATTGAATGACCCTGTTATTCTTGGCGTTATTTTTTATCAGTTTTTAGCAGTCATTAGGTGTGGCACAAGCCTCGTTGGTGAAGCAGAGTGTCAAAGTGTAAGTATTGAATGATGCTACAGTTTATTAGATGCCATTGGGCTTATAAATCTTCACTGAAATCTCTGATAAATTTATATATAATTCAGATTTAACTCAGGACGATTTAGTTTTCGGTTTTGACGCTAATTTTCGTTTATAGGTGTTAACGTTTTCTCGGCAAGATTGCGAGCACAGCTCGCTCCTGCAGAAAAAAATATACACGTCTATAAAGTAGATATGTAAAACTAAATGTTCCTGAAATTTAACTTGACAAATCTTTGTTAAAAACCTTATTATAGTTTAAAGTAGCGTGAGACGCTGAGATTTGTTTAAGCGTAATTTTTTATTTCGTGGGAAAAGGGATTTTCATAGTGGCGCGTTCGCAAAAACCAGTCCGCTGGTGGCTCCTGTTTGTCATCATTGTCGTTGCCATTTTAGGCGCCGTGGTCATCTGGATCTCGGAGGCAGGGCATCGTCAGGACAAAATTCTACAGACATCCTTGGTTGTTATCTTTACGACTTTTCTCGGGATTCTGTGGTTATTAGGTTTCTCGCGTCTGAGTTGGCGGGTTAGGTTAATCGCCTTTGCGGCAGTCCTCTTCAGTGTTTTTCTTGGTGCGAATCTATTCCAATTCAAAGGCTTCAGCGGTGACCTCACACCCATATTTGAATGGCGATGGCAAGAAAAACTTTCAACTTTTCTGCAGGATCCAAGCAGCATCTCCAATACTGAGGGGCCTGCTATGGATTATCCACAGTTCCTCGGACAAAATCGGAATGGTGTGGTTACTGGTATCAAGTTGAATCTTGACTGGGAAACACACCCACCAAAGTTAGTGTGGCGGTGGCCTGTTGGTGCAGGTTGGTCGGACTTGGCAGTCGTCGAAAATTCAGCGATCACACAAAAGCAGGAAGGCGATATGGAAGCAATCTTGGTTCCCGATAAGAGCCGAGCGTGTCGCCCAGCCGGTGCCACTTCCTGATGATAAACTTCTCGTCTCAACTGGTTACGGTGTGGGTGCTAAGCTTTACCAAATCTCACGTAACCCTGCTGGTGAATTCAACGTTTCAGTTATTTGGGAGACGATGTACCTGAAAGCAAAATTCACCAATATTATCTATTACAAAAATTATCTGTATGGACTTGATGACGGGATCTTCGCTTGTGTAAATCCGGGGTGCTAACGCGAAATGATTCTCGACCTTGGTCGACTCCACGTACAACACTCTATCTTCGAGGATAAATAGGGAAGGAGAAGGACAGTAGAATGCTTAGACGTACAACGAAATTAGTCCCACTTTTAGTCTGTTGTAGCCTCTCGTTTTTGCTTCCGATATTTATATCGGCAGCGGGAACGTACCGGAATATTCCGCGCAAATACCAAAGTACGATTGATTCGCCTTTGGAAGCTGATTTTGAACGCTATATCAAAAGCCGGCGGAGTCGGCGCGTTTTGGCAACAACAGATCGGACAAGTTTCGTCGTCTACGATATTTCAAAAGATAAAAAATTAGTATCGATCAACGAAGATCGACAGATGATGGCAGCCTCGCTCATTAAGAACTTTGTTATGCTCGCCTATTTCCACGAGGTTAAATATGGGCGGCAAAGGCATACCGATGTTAACAAAGGTAAACTCCGGGCAATGATTCAGTGGAGTTCAAATGCTGAGACCAACTATTTTATTCGGCTGCTTGGCGGACCAGCAAAGGTGAATCGGATACTGAAAAGCAATTATCCGTATTTTAAGCAGACTCGGATTGTGGAACGTATTCCGTACGGCGGACGCACCTATAAGAACATGACTTCGGCGCGCGATCTGAGTACCTTTTTCCTCAAATTGTGGCAAGGAAAACTGCCCCATTCGGAGAAAATGAAGTGGTACTTTAAACTCAAAAACGGAGATTATATCTTCAAGCAAACCTACATTCCGGCTTCAGTAGCGGTTTACAACAAAACGGGAACCGTCTATGGGCTTGTAGGGGACGGCGGTGTGTTGGTTTTCCCAGATCCGAAAGGTAGATCGAGACCCTATATTTTCATCGGAATGATTGAGGATAGGACAAAGACAAACACAAGAAATCGGTGGCAATCTTTTTTTACTTGGAAGAATCGGCGCTCTTATATCTTGCGAAGACTCTCCGAACAGGCTTATAAATACATCTTGGAAAATCATTACGGCGGCAATCTTGCCCGCCGTTAATCGTTGGAAGGGAAATTAATTCTATGCGACGCATCGTTGACATAGGCAGACGCATTGAACTCGTACCTATTGACCCACACTTCCACGACATTACTATAGGACTCTATCGCCAGCAAACTGTTGACGCAACGACGGGCAAAGCGTCTCCCGTTTTTTGTGTCCATACCTACAGCCGCATTTCGGGTATCGCCGAGAGAATTGAAAATATCAGACAAGCGATGCAAATACTCGGTGGGATGCTGAAAACCGCCGACGGTTTGCTCTACTTCCCTTGTAACAGTGGCCATGAAGCTGCGTGTCGTCGGGTCTTTTTGGAAGCATGTAAACTCGCACCGGACACCTTCACCGAACCACGTCCCCTCAACATACTTGATAAGAAATCCCAACTCACTATTAAGGTTGATTCCACTGGAGAAGGTGTCTATCGAGTCAGTGCGGAAGGCGAAGGTCGAGGCGCGTCCCGGCGAATCTCTGCGATTGCGGGAGGTTTGATGAAATTGGGGGAAATGGAAAGCATTGAGACAGATGCTAAAGACACTGTCGCTTTCAGTTGTGCGCAGTCTCACGATGCCCTTGTCGGACTCCTGCTGACTCGCGCACCGAATGTCAGAGTTGTCTTCCGTGAAGAAGAGATGGATGCCGCCCGCGGTGTACTCGCTGCACCGAGTCAGCAAAGGTAAAGGAAATTGAGGATGCAAAATGCTATGACAAGTCGCCAACGTGTACTCGCCGCGCTCCGAAATGAACCCACTGACCGAACCCCAATCTGCAATCCAACCTCTGTCGCTACTGTCGAGTTGATGGATTTGATGGAGGCACCCTTCCCTGAGGCGAATCGAGAACCGGAACTCATGGCACGGCTTGCGGCGACAAGCTATACCGAACTCGGTTTTGACACTATCATGCCCGTCTTCACGATTATCCAAGAGTCCAGTGCACTTGGGTGCAAAATACAGTGGGAACAGAAGGATAATTGGCCCACCGTTAAAATGCGTGAACCGATCTGGGAAGATGTCGATGATATCACGATTCCTGATGATTTCCTCACACACCCAGATACGCAATGTGTGCTTGAAGCGATTAAAATCCTGAAGAAAGAATACGGTGATGAGGTCGCTGTTATCGGAAAAACCATGGGACCGTGGTCACTCGGCTATCATTGCTTTGGTGTTGAGCCTTTCCTACTGCTGTCGCTTGATGATCCGGGGAAGACGAAACTTGCGCTTGATCGGATGAAGGAAGCCACTGTGCAATTCGGTGTCGCACAAATTGAAGCGGGGGCTGATGCGCTGACCCTTCCCGATCACGCAACTGGTGATCTGGTCAGTGGTGAATACTACCAACGCTACCTCCGCGATCTCCACATCGAATTCGTCGAGCGTATCCCTATCCCTTTAATACTACACATCTGCGGACGTACCGTTGACAGGATGGAGTACATCGCACAAACCGGCATGGCAGCCTTCCATTATGATTCTAAGAACGAGCCCCAAGAATCCATGGATATTGTGAAAGAGCGAATCGCCCTTGTCGGGAACATCAATAACCCTGAAACGCTGTTTGCTAAAGAACCAGAAGACGTTAAAGCAGAGGTGGTAAAAAACTTGGAAGCAGGCGTTCCGCTCATTGGACCCGAATGTGCAATCCCACTGCAGACCACGATTGAAAATCTCCAAGCCATCCCTGAAGCCGTTCAAGAGTGGCACCGTGCACAGGCATAATAGATAGGATTTACGCACGCAAATAGGACTTACGCATCCGTTTTGCTGGCGGAGTTTAAAACCCCGCCAGCAGCGCATCGTGCAGGAGAAAATCACATGAAAAAATTGATTTGTTCGTTGCTAACACTAAGTTTAGCACTATCTGTTTTAACAGCCGGTTACGCTGAAGAAGAGACGGATATTGACACCTTGAGGGCGGCTGATGTTAATGCTGACGGGATGATAAACATCCTTGATCTGGTGCTGGTCGCTGGATTCCTGGGCGAGACACCTACAGAAGATCAAACCGTAAACCCAGATATCAACGGCGATGGTACGGTCAATATCCTTGACTTAGTCCTTGTCGCAAGCTATATTGGTGAAACTGTTAAGCCGCCTGTGGCGTTCGTGAGTGTGGATCCGGCAGTTGACGCTGAGGTTACCGTGAACGATAGTATCACCTTGACGTTTGACAACCCACCCGAAGACGTTACAGTCAGCGAAGGTGTGGCAACAATCACGGATAATACTGTGTCAATCACAGGTCCCTTCACACCCGGTACGCTTGCGTTAACAGTCACTTGGGCAGATGGTTCCCAAACGCTTGACTATACCGTCCGTCAGCCTGCGAACTTCGTGAGTGCAGAACCAGAGATCAGTTCGGAACTTATCCCGGATGATAGTATTACCTTGACGTTTGATCATCCACCGGAAGATGTTACGGTCAGTGAAGGTGTGGCAACAATCACGAATAATACCGTGTCAATCACAGGCCCCTTCATACCTGGCACGCTTGCGTTGACCATTACTTGGGCAGACGGTTCTGAAACGCTCAATTATACCGTCCGTCAACCTGCGGACTTCGTGAGTGTCGAGCCAGCAGCCGACTCGGAAATTACCACGCATGATAGTATCATCCTGACGTTTGATCATCCACCCGAAGACGTTACAGTCAATGAAGGTGTAGCAACAATCACGGATAATACCGTGTCAATCGCTGGACCTTTCACCGTTGGGACGCTTGAATTAACAATCACTTGGGCAGATGGTTCCGAAACACTCAACTACACCGTCCGTCAATCTGCGGCTTTGGAAACTGTGGAGCCTGCAACTGGGACGGAGATTACCATGAACGATAGTATCACGCTGACATTTGATCATCCACCGGAGGATGTTACGGTCAGTGAAGGCGTTGGTATCACCACGGATAATACAGTGACAATTACCGGACCGTTCACGCCGGGCGCGCTTGCGTTGACGATTACTTGGGCAGACGGTTCCGAAACGCTTAACTACACTATCCGTCAACTTGTGTTGTTAGAGAACATAGATCCTACAGTTGAGACACAGCTTAAGGTGGACGATACTATTACCCTGACGTTTGACAATCCACCAAAGGATGTTACAGTCAATGAAGGTGTGGCGACAATCACGGATAATACTGTGTCAATCACAGGTCCTTTTACCCCCGGGACGCTTAAGTTGGTAGTTACTTGGGCAGATGGAAGCTTGGAATTTACGTACGAGGTCGCCGAACCGGACACCGAGGCACCTTCGATCACCAGTGGAACTATCAGTGATGGAGCGGAAGGTGTTGATAGTAGTAGTGCGCTGATTGAAATTGTGTTCAGCGAAGAGGTAAGCGGCAATATTACTCTGCAACTCGAAGGCGGCGATGATGTCGGATGGATCGGCAAAGTTGAAGGCAACAAAGCGACGCTTGAACTCGTCAAAGGTAAGGAACTTGATCCTGAAACCTCGTACGTTATTGCTGGAAAAGTTGAAGACGCTGCTGGCAACGAAACCGATATCAGCATTACTTTTGTCACTGCCAGTGCATACGACGGCATCCCCATTGAAGTCACCGATGCGGACTTTGATACCGTTGTGCTTGCGTCTGAGATTCCTATTGTGGTTGACTTCTATAAGGATGGCTGACCGTTCTGCCAAAGAATGGCGCCAGTTGTCGCCGAAATTGCTTTAGAGTACAAGGACACATTTATCGTCGCGAAATTGAATGCAATTGACAATCCGAAAACAAGCCAAAAATATCAGGTTAGAGGGCACCCTACTTATCTTGTATTCCAAGATGGGGAGTTAGTTGAGCGTTTCGTACGCGAGACACCGAAGGATGTGTTTGTCCAGAACGTTCTTAACGCTATAGACGTTGAAGGAAATTAAGGCGTAAATCGTATAGGGTCTAAGGAACAAATCGTATGAAAAGATTGATCTATTCATTGCTAACATTAAGTTTGGCACTCGGATTTTTGATAACGAGTTACGCCGAAGATGAAGATTTTGATGCTCGGAGTGCCTCCGATATCAACGCTGATGGCTTCGTGAATATCCTCGATTTAACATTCATTGCTTCACACTTGGGTGCGATGCCCACCGAAGATCAGGTTCCCAATCCAGACATCAATAGAGATGACATCGTCAACATTCTTGATTTGGTGCTTGTGGCAAGTTTCTTCGGTAAAACATCCGGTATCCCTCTTGAAGTCACCGATGCTACTTTCGACGATATTGTTCTCGGTTCCGAACTCCCGATTGTCGTAGAATTCAAATCCGATTTCTGAATATACTGTATACTGATGAAGCCTGTGGTCACAGCGGTCGCATTAGAATATCGGGATACCTTCACTTTCGCCAGATTGGATGTGAACACCCAACCCGAAAAAACAGTTGCGTATCACATACGCGGAACGCCTACCTATATTGTGTTTAAAGATGGTGAGATGATAGACAGGTTTGTAGGCGCGATGCCAAGTGCTAAGTTGGTAGAAAATATTCTCGGCATCTTGGGAATTGAAGAGACTGAATAGAGATCGGATTTACAAGTTTACTCTTAAAGTCCCCCTGATAAGGGGGATTTAGGGGGTTTCTTCCATCGGGCATTGTAAGTCCCCTTGATAAGGGGGATTTAGGGGGTTAAAAATACCGAAATTGCTGCTTTTTGGGTAAGTCCTATGAATTTTATTGCGAATTTTATAGTGAAATCCATAATTAATTGGACACCTTAATCGGTACAACCCCCCTAGGGGAAACACCCCAGCAAAAACACCCCCTTATCAGGGGGGAATCTGGAGATTTGGTAAATGTCAATCTATTTTCGGGCTTTACTATAAACCTAAGCAGTACCTTTGGAAAGTACACCTCCCCGAACAGATACCCCCTCTCGGTGATAAAACCCCCATTCCAATAGTAGAACAATAAACGCAAGCAGTGCCGGTATCCGCCATACCTCCTGTGTCATCGGTTGGAATCCGTCTGCTGTTACCGCTGGTGTTTCTGCTACGGGTGCCGTTGCTGAGTGCGACAGTGCCGATACTTGTGCATCAAGTAGATTAACTGTAAATCGCTCAATCTGTACATCGTCAGCAAAAAGTGTATAGACCCCTACCTGATCCGTTTCAGCAAACATGGAATCAACAACGTTCACCGTCTTGTTATCAGGCTTCTGCACGTGAAGCGTAGCGTCATCACCTATACGTACAATCTTTATCTGTTCTCCAGTCCGAAACATGCGCTGTGTCTGCCCTGTATCAAGCGCAAGCGGTCGGAGCAGGGTGCTTCTCGCCTCAAACCATGCTAAGCACTGATAGACAAACAGCGGTCCCTCAATGGATGTAGCGAAAGTAGAGATTCTCGGATTGAACGCGTCAAACTCAAAAACAAGAAATTGGCTATCTGCTTCAGAACCGATCCATACGAGCGCGCCTTTCTCTGTTTCAACGAGTGATTGCCCTGAGAGTGGCAATCTTCGGTGTGTAGTCCCACGCACCTGTAAATTTCGTAGTGAAACACCTGCTATGAGTGGATGGGTTTCGTTTGTCTTGATAACGCTTCTAATTTCTGTATCCGTTTCTACACTGCGGCTCTCAGTTGCTATGAATGGCAGATTATTGCCCGGATTGAAAAAGATTAAATGCGTGCCGGAGGCGATCTCAGAAAAACCACCGAAAGCCTCTTGACCAGAAGGTGTCCCTCCATCAAAAATCGCTATATCCGCATCGTTAGTGCCGTGATAGTCCGGCGGGGTAATCGCGTTCACTTGCGTGTGATCGCCGTATGAATTTAGAAGCTGCGGGAGTAAAGAGTTCTGATTGTTGCTGACAAGTAAGATGCGCAGCGGAGATATAGCGGGCAAGATTGCTGAGGCAGTGTTATCAAGGGCGAAGTCGTCTGTTAATCGAAGACGCGCACTGATAACCCTCCGTTCTAAACCGCTCGGATTCCCTGAAAACAGGACGGACTTGGTTTTGCCCGGCGGGATAGATGTTGTCCTCTCATCAAGATGAACGTTTTCGACCGCTAATTGAACATCAACGTCTCTGCGCGTATCCGTGAAATTCTGGACACCGACCAGCACTTCATATTGTTCTGCTACAATTTCAACGCTAAAATGAACGATACCAATATTTTCAGGCGCCGCGCCTACTCCGATTTTATGAATGGATAGCGGCGTATCTGGTAGATTTTCAAAGTTATCGCTGATAAAGAAGACTTTGTCTTGCAACGACTCCGAATAGCGCGATGCCGCATCAAAGACAGGACGTAGGTCGCGTGGTATATCGGTCGGTGTGATATTTTTTATACCATTTTGGAGCTTGGCGGTGTCAGTCGTGAAGGCTTCTCGGATGTAAGCGTCGGGTTTGGAAGTGCTCGTCACCATGAGCATCATTCCACCCGTTGCAGAAATCTGTTCTATGTGTTTCAGGGCTTCTTGCTTTGCGAAATCAAGGCGAGTTTTTCCTTTTTCCACTGCCTGCATGCTGGCAGCGTTGTCAACAATAAGAATTGCTTTCCCCGATATAGATCCAGGTCTACGTAATGCGGGACGTGCTACGCTAAACGTGACAAGCACTAAAAACAGCACTTGTAGCAGTGGAAGTAATAGATTCCGGAGTCGTTGGAAGGGAACATTCGCTCTCCGATCCTCATCAGTGGAGAGCCAAAGCATGATGCTGGGGACGCGGTAGGTGTGGCGGCGTAATTTCAGAAAATGGAGTGCCACCACAATTGGGATGACTCCGAGCAGATAAAACGCGGCAGGGTTCAGGAACAGCATTTTTATAGTTTTCAGTTTGCCTCGCAGTGAGAGTTTTCAGTTTTCAGTCCTTCCCTTCTTCCAAAGCGCGTAACCCGAAACGTAGTGGAAGGGTTTGCTTGGAGTGTTGCTTGGGTATTTCTGCGGATTTCTTCAGGGCTACGTAAAGGAATTTGAAGCCCTCAGCCTACCTAACCGAATCGCAAGGAACCTTAAGAATCTTCTTTTTCCTTGAGACTTTGCATGACCTCTTCAGCATCCAGTTTGCCGACTTCGCCATAGTTTTCCAAACGTTCACACGCTGCCCGAACCTTATCGTGTTCGTCAAGTTCCAGATAGAGGCTTGCCAGATTCTTATGCATCTCCCGAAACACACCTGGCCAATTCCGATCGCCTTCTTTATTGATAATGCGGGTTGCATTTTCGAGGGCGGTGTTAACAACCTCGTCTAATGCGGTTTTCTCTTCATCCGAGATGCGAAAATCTGCATCTTTGCGTTTTTCATTGTAGGCTTTTAATTCCCCCAATGCTTTGTCGCATTCGTTATATGTTTTTTCTATGCTTAACGCGCCTTCAAAAATTTTTGATAAAAATCCAAATTTCATGATCTCTCCGAATTCGTGTAGGGTGAGGTGAGACAGGTTATGTCCCACCCAAAAATAATAGTGTTAGAAATTGGTTTTCAGTTCCCCCCACGTTACCGCCAGTTTGTCCCGCGCTTCAACTGCAAGCACACCTGGAATGCTGAGTTCCATTGACGCTTGAATTTCCTCTTCAGTCAAAGCGGCAGCGTATATGACGACTTCATCAATAATCGCGTCCTCGACTTTGTGAAGGGTAGGGTTCTCGCCTGCGCCGATGTAAATCGCCGCCTCTTTATGCTCAGGCAAATCAAAATTCTCAGGCTGTGCGCCGATGAATTCGCCGTTGATATAGATTTTGCCATCTTTGCCATCGGCGACCATAACGTAGTGGTACCACTCATCCAATTCAAATTTAAAGTTTCCGAGACTCTTGTCGGCGTGGTGCCCAGCATCCCAAAACGGGTTGAAACCGGGGTTCACCATAATCCGGTATTCGCAACATCCAGCAGCAGCGGCTTCAATTGAGATGATACCGTCATACTCTACGTGTTTATTGAGATAGAACCACGCTTCCATCGTGATTACGCCTTTTTCGCCGATCGGAACGATAAAATCATTTGCAGCCATCTGGACAACACCACCGTTGAGACGTATCCCTTTTTTGAACGCGCCATCAACAAGTGAGCCTTTTCCAGCCAGTTCTGCGGTGTTCCCGTTACCGGAATCGTCAGGAACTTTGTTACCGTTCAGCTTGTCGAAGGAGTAATAGACAAGGATGTCCTCTTCCTCGAAAGCATAGGAGAGACTCACAGCGAATATACATACTGCTGAAAGCCCCAACAGAAATAGATTTCTACGCATTTTTCTTCCTCCATTGATGTAACTAATTGAAATAATTCTAACACAAATGGGGAACAGTGTCAAAGCATTATTTGATTTTCAGGAGTTAGCTTTCAGCGAAGCTGTAGAGGTTCAGCAATTTTCTGATCATTGAGTCGCCGTTTCTTCTATTGTGAGCACGCATAGAATCATTTCATCTTGCGGGTTAGAACGTAAAGTGCTACAATAATCCTATGACCTTTCTTGAAGCGATTTTTCTCGGGATTTTACAAGGCTTAACAGAATTCCTACCTATTAGCAGCTCAGGACATCTCGTTTTGGCACAGCAGTTTCTCGGACTGAAGGAGCCACTCGTTTTTTTCGATGTGATGCTTCATGTCGGTACGTTAATGGCGGTCCTTGTCGTATATCGTGAAGCGATAGCGAAGTTAGCAGTAGGTGGCGTTTCTACACTTGTGGACACCCAATTTTGGCGGGAACCGAGTGCTACCTTCAACACATCCACCGAACTCAAGTTCATATCACTGATACTGCTCGGCTCTATTCCGACGGGTGTCATCGCAGTGCTGTTCAAAGATCAGTTAGAATCTTTTTTTCATGAAGTCCAGCTCGTGAGCATCATGTTAATTCTGACGGGTCTTATCCTACAACTGCCCCGACTTCGCAAACGGGATGTGGCAAGCAGTGAATTGAAGACGTGGCACGCACCGCTTATCGGGATTGCACAAGGGGGCGCAATTACACCCGGCATCTCTCGTTCCGGCACGACAATCTCGTTGGCGCTGTTTTTGGGGATTCCAGCGAAAACGGCTGCGGAATACTCTTTTCTACTCTCAATTCCTGCGATACTCGGTGCGGTTGTGCTGAAAATCCGGGATGTTGGAGATACTACCATACCACTATACATCGTCGGGGCAGGAATGCTCGCTGCGTTTATTGTTGGCTATCTCGCGTTGCGGCTCCTATTGGCTGTGCTAAACCGAGGTAAATTTTCTCTGTTTTCTTATTACTGCATCGTTTTAGGGTCAGTATCGTTCTTAATTGCCTTAACCCAATAAGTCGCGACACATCCCAAGATTTTTTGATTATAGTGGCACACCTCTGGTACGACACCGATACTCTCCAAGAGGTCACAAATTTTCTTGTCGTTCTGGAGTGTGTTTCGGATCCATTTTCTGCCAGTACATCTATAAATCAGAGTGGCGAGATACATCTGCAACGGTTTTAACCGAAAGCGTTTGAGATAGCGGAGTGGGAAGCCTAAACCGTGTCCGGAGATAGCGAGTGTTCCGCCGGGTTTCAAGACGCGCGCGAGTTCAGTTAAAGCAGTGCTGTCATCAGGCACATGTGGCATGACGAGGAAGCAGGTTACGAGATCAAAAGTTTCATCTGCGAACGGTAATGTCGGGAGTGATGCACGGAGCAAGGTCGGGACTGCTGAAGGTGAGGCTATTAATTTTTCGATTTGAGAGTGTCCAAACACCAAGAACGTTTCATCTACATCAACACCGATGATGAGTTCCGGTGCATCGGCGGAGAGTGCGACGAGGAGGTTTCCTGGTCCGCATCCGACATCTAACACCCTTTTACCAGTAGCATTGATATTCAGTGTTTCAAGTTGTTTTCGCGTTGTGCCGTGTTTTAATTCGTGGTAAGCGTTCTGGATATAGGCATCATGCCATTTGGTCAATCTATTTTCCATTTTTAAATATTATAACAACTGTTTATAGAGAGCTTCCAATTTCTTGATAGATTCCGTACTATCGAACTTCTCCTGAATAGTTGCGCGTGCGTTTTTACCTAACGCCGTTGCCAAATCGGGAGCAGTCAATACCCGTTGCAGTGCTGATGCTAATGATGTTGGATCTTTCGCGGGAACTCGAACGCCGTTTGCATTGTCTTCAATCAGGTCTACGATACCGCCTACATCTGATGCAATACAAGGCATCCCGATCCCCATCGCCTCAATTAGTGCATTTGGTGAACTTTCGTGTAGTGAGGGCAGCACGAAAACATCCGCTGTCAAGAGTACAGAGAAAACATCCTCACAAAAACCGGGGAATGTTATCTGATTGGAAAGTCCATATTCTGCCACGAGTGCATGGAGTTCTGCTTCCAGTTCACCCTCACCGAGAAATATGCATTGCCAGGCGATATCTTGCTGCTTGAGTAAATTCAACGCTTCGATCAGATACCGATGCCCTTTTTCGGGTGCGAACCGTCCGACGCTGACTATCAATTTTTCTTTGGGATTGGGTGCTTGACGCTGGGTCCATACTTCAGTCGGTAATTCTAATAGGTTCGGGATGCTAAAAATCTTTTTGTCTGGATACAGCTCACAGAGATGGTCTCGAATTGGTTGGGAGTTCGTTAGCAGTATATTGGTGGTATTGTAGATAAATTTTTCCGTAAGCCAGAGCCGAAATTTACTGTATCTCGCATGGTAATCGCCGCGCTGGGAAGCGATAAACGGAATACGTCGCCAAAAGCCACACTTCCGAGAAAGTCCGCAGAGAAAATTGGAGTACCATAGCCAACTATGTACGATGTCGGGTTGCGTCGCTTTAATAACACCGGCGATCGCGAACGCTTTTTCTAATAGATACCTGCGTTTGTCTTTGATTGTGAGAGTGATAATCTCTCGGACACAAGGTATTGCTGCAAGTTCTGCTGCGCGTTCGCCCTCGGCACGGCTCAGCACAACGGATGCCTCATACCGCTCAGGTGGTAATTGTGCTAATGTCTTGAGCAGCTGCGATTCCGCACCGTCTTTTGTCATGGAATCAATAACATAAAGTATTCGCAATTTTTTAACTTTCCTTGCGGTTCGGTGAGGTATGTCGCGCTAACACGTGCCTCTCCGTATATCCTGCTTCGCAGTGAGAACCATTTCATTACGGACTGCTTTTGGGTATGCCTGGCTGTTTTTGGTTAATGCGCGTGGTAGGCAGCAACGTTGACTGCGCGCAGGCAAAACTAAAAAAGCATTTACCAATATGTATAGAGCAGGACTTCCCCGATGATAAGCTGTGCCACGAGTATACCGCAGACCCAGTAGAAATCGGAGATCGGGCGATCCGTGAGGTGTTTGGCGACGGGGATAACGAAGAATGGCACCATAAAAATCCAGATACGCTCAACTTCCATTGTGAACAAAGTCGAGAATGTGAAAAAGAGGAGTGTAATCAGGAAGCTGATGACGAAAGTATCTGTGTGCTCGTGCCGGAAAATCCAAGAAATTCGTGATTCACCAATTGGCTGTTCAGATGTACGCGTGTTGTGTCGCCACTCCGTTATTGTTGAGACGAGTTGCCGGAGCCAAACAGTTGTTATCGGGAACCCCACACCGATGAGGAAAGCAAATAGATTTGCGAAACTCAGGTGGAAATAACGTCCGATACTTTCGTACCCTGTTCCCATGCCCATTTCATCTTTTTTGATCGCTGCCCAGAGCGCTTCAATCGGACGGAATCCCGTCAGGACGAATAACAAAAGGTAGAATCCGATGAATCCTGAACTCGCGAACAGCAGGACTTTAAGATACTGCACGAACCGTTTTCGCTCCAATAAGGCGATAACGCACAAAAACACACCCACAACCACTGTTGAATAGGTCATAAACATCCCGAGTGCAAGCGAGATGCCTGTGAATAAACTATAAGGACGGAATTCATTCCATTTCTGGTCGGCTATGGTCTCCCGTTCTCGCGCCATATAAAAAAGGTAGACGCTCAAGATCGGGAAGACGCTGAAGGGACCATCCATTGAGGTACCAGTGAACATCACAAAGTTGGGTGTGATAAGGAACAGGAGGAGTGCGTAACGTGCGACTTTTTTGCCGTAAAGCATCTCAGCAAGCCGATAGATCGGTATTACCGTGAGGGCAGTGAATATAATAGAAAGCAACGATGCCGATACGAGATTGTAACCGAAGAGTCCGCTAACAAGCCATAAGAAAAGCACGCCTCCCGGTGGATGCGTGCGTGTGTGTCCTGAAAGTGTATCAAACAATTCAGGTTTGCTGTAATCCCTTAAGAACGTGATCCCGAGTTCGTCAACGCGTGGCACATCACCGTAATACTCCAATGAAGTTCGTGTATAAGGTTCTAAAAGCGTCAAGATTCGCTCTTTCGCGCCTTCTGCCCCGATTTCTCGGTATCCATCAATTTGGGCGACCCCAATGTTAATTACGCAGAAAAGTGCAATCGCTACCCAGAGTAAACGTCGATCAGATACTTGTGAATCCAAGCATAGATGGCGAAAATACAAATAGCACATACATACGATGAATGCAGCGGGTAACGTCCATACACTGAAATCAAAACTCGGTTGGGCGTAAAGCGGTACAACATGATTGTTATACCCGACTGCGCCTAAATCGAGCCCTGTCTCGCGCATGATATATTTTAGTAGCAGATGGTAAGCAGCGAAGAATAGCGCGATTAATCCGATTTGAACAGGTATTGACTGAATGGCTTTTTGATTGTGTTGCTGAATATCTTTCATTTTTACCCTTTATGAGGCATTATCAATCTGAGAGACTTGTAGTTGCTGTGCTGCCTCAAGTAGTGCATTCGCTAAAAACTCAGGATTGACCTCGTCGCGTCCTCGGAAGGTTCGGACGCGTTCACCGCGAACTTTAAGGACTGCGAGTTCTTTACCGCCCAAGTGGATACCGACCTCAGCGTTACGGGTTTCACCCGGTCCATTGACTTCACAGCCCATCACCGCCACAGGAATGTTGATGCCGTGTTTCTCCAAGAGTTCTTCGGCGACAGCAACGATATTTTCATAATCCGCATCTGGATCACCGCGCCCACAGAACGGACAAGAGACAACGTCCAGCATGTCTGCCGCCATACCGAGTGCGCGCAGGAGTTCTTTCGCCGTCAAGACCTCTTCAACGGGGTCGCCAGTGATTGAGATGCGGATCGTATCACCGATGCCCTCCATTAGAAGTGTACCGATGCCGAGCGTCGATTTGACATGCGCACGCCGGGGTGTCCCTGCTTCTGTCACACCGAGATGTAATGGATACGGCACTTTTTCTGAGAGTTGGCGGTTCGCCTCTATCATGCGAATCGGATCACTCGATTTAACGGAGATAGCGATGTCTCTGAAATCGTGTTCTTCACAGATATTGACGTGCCGCATCGCGCTCTCCACCAACGCCTCGGCTGTCGGCGACGGGTATTTATCCAGCAGGTCTTTTTCGAGCGATCCCTCATTGACCCCGATACGGATTGGGATATTCGCTGCTTTCGCTGCAGACAGGACCTCTGCAATCCGTTTCTGGTTCCCGATATTACCTGGATTGATACGGACTTTCGCGACCCCCGCATCTACAGCAGCGAGTGCGTACCGGTAGTTAAAGTGGATGTCGGATACTATCGGAACAGATGCGCGCTTCACAATCGAACTGAGTGCTTTCGCGTCCGCTTCCTCTGGAACAGCAACGCGGACAATCTGCGCGCCTGCTTCTGCACATCGTTCTACCTGTGCTAATGTAGCATCAACATCATGCGTCAGTGTTGTCGTCATCGTCTGGATAGAGACAGGACTGCCACCGCCGATGGGGACATCTCCTACCATGATTTGCCGTGTAAGACGTTTGTTGGTGAGCTGTATGAGTTCTTTCATGTTTTTTATTCTTATCAGTTGACCACTCTTAAAGCGGTAATAAGCCTTTCGTTTTCTTGCTGTGTGCCGATTGTTACGCGGACTGCGTTTGGATAGCCGTAGCCTGCCATCGGACGCACGATGACGCCTTGTTTCAAAAGCGCGTCAGTGATGTCTGCTCCGGATTGTGGCACGTGCAACATAATGAAATTGCCTTCGGTTTGGATATAAAGAAGTCCCATGTCGTCAAACGCTTTATAGAGGAACGCTTTTCCGGCTGTATTATTCTTCTGACTTTTCGTAACGTGATCTGTATCCTTCAGTGCGGCGCGCGCTGCGGCTTGTCCTACCAAACTGCAATTGAACGGCTGTCGTACCCGATTCAAGGTTTCTACCAATGGAGGGGGCGCGATACCGTAGCCAATGCGTAGTCCGGCGAGTCCATAAATTTTGGAAAACGTTCGGGTGATGATGAAGTTTCGTCCTTCCAGCACATAAGGCAACGTCTGCGGATAATCCGAACGGGCGACATATTCATAATAGGCTTCATCAAACACAACGAGTACATCGTCAGGCACTTGTGCTATAAACGCTGTTGTTTCTTCTGCCGTGACCATTGTTCCAGTCGGGTTATTCGGATTCGCGATGAAGATTACCTTTGTTTTCTCGGTGATCGCCGCTGCCATGGCGGGGAAATCGTGTGTATCATTCACCATCGGCACGACAACCGCTGTTGCACTACACAACTTCGTTACAAGGCTATAGACGACAAACGCACCCGCCGCGTAGATGACTTCATCGTCTGGAGCAAGGTATGCCTCAGCGACTAACTGCAGCACATCGTTTGAACCGTTCCCCAAAATCAGAGACTCAGGAGAAATACCGAGATGTTGCGCGAGGTCCCTTTTGAGATAGTAGGCGTTACCATCGGGGTAGAGATGTACCTGCGTAGCACTCTCAGCAATCGCCTGCACCGCTAACGGCGACGGACCCAATGGGTTTTCATTGGACGCCAATTTGATAATATCGGTGATACCCAACTCGCGCTGGACTTCTTCAATCGGTTTACCGCCTTGATACGGTTGAATTGTTTCAATACTCGGTTTCGGTTTTAGCATAGTGTTTTTTGTGTCTCAATACCAATTACCAGAACCCTTGACTTTACGACTTAATTCTCTGTTGAGAGATTGCAACGTCTTCAGTGATTGTTTGAAAAACTGCGGGGATTCTATCTTCTTACCTTCGCTACTTGTCAGGAATGTTTTGTTTCCATAATCAAACCCTGCGCTCTTACCCGTCTTGGGTTTAGGTTCGGAATCGTCAACATTCTCACACGAAAAACATATCCAATAGTCTCCGCATTTATCACGTTTAATGGTGATAGTCTTGATAGTTCCTTTGATTTCACGGTGTTTATGGAAGGAAAACCATGTATCTATACAGTTGATTTTGATACGATTATCTTCAAGTTCATACCCCACTTGTGTGAACGTCATGGAGTTATATTTATGACGCGGTTGTATTTTGGGTCTACCGACTTTACGCGTCGTTTTACCGGCTTTTCGGTCTTTGATATTATCAAGAAAAGCACCTTGCGATTTACCATAGCGCAATACAACATCCTGCACAACTTGACTCGGCAAGTTTGCCCAATGTGGTTTTGTTCGCTTTTTTAGTTTTGTAACGTGTGCTTTTAAACGATATACTGATAGGTTCTTACCAAATATGTTGTAATACCTACGAGCAAGTTTCATGATATGCACATGGATTTCCCACATATCGTCAAGCATGTTGCCTATCTTTATCGTATTAGATTGGTTCTGAAGTTTGAACTTACGGGCTTTTCTCATTGACATTTTTGACCTACAATATAGTTTGACCTACAATAATCTTAGCCGTCTATATCCCCAAGCTAAAGCATGGGGGTTTGACGGGGGAGTGCTAAGCACAATTCTATTATAGCACACCTCCCCTTTTTTCAAAAAGAAAATTTCGGGCGAGAGATATGTTGACATTCAAATAGTGCTTGTGTAAAATAGAGTGCGATTCCAACAAAATTTCGACCCATCCAGTTCTTTTTATCAAAAAGGAGCGACAACAATGGCATTTTTGAGACACATCGCACTACGTACGAAGGATATGGAAGCCTCCCGTCGATTTTATGAGACCATCGGTTTTGAGTTTGTCGGTTACCGCGGACGCGGTGGACTCGACCTCTCTGACGGTACACTGAACATGACGATCCTCCAATATAACGGCGAGGAACGGGCAGCGTTTGCGGAAGGCACAGAATTTATCCATTTCGGCATCATCGTTGAAGATTTGGCGAGCATCTATAACACGCTTCGCGAGGGCGGATTTGAGTTGCTGATGGACAATGTAAAAAAAGGCGACGAAATCAGTGCCGATAAATTGCCTGAACGCTCTTTCAAAGTAGCAGATCCAGATGGCAACGTTGTCGATATTACCTGTGCCGCAGATGAATGGCGCGGTGTGAAAATTTAAGGAAATTCCACATGTTTGGACGAGGGAAGCAAATAATTGTTGCGTGCGTCCTATATCTTATGGCTTATACACCACTATTTGCAGAAGCCCAATCAGCTGAAACAGTCAAAGATTACTCAAAATGGGAGCTGCCAAAAGCGGCGAAAATACGTTTGGGGAAGGGTGGAATTAATGATATGCAGTTCTCACCCGACGGGACCCAATTCGCTGTCGGTAACGATATGGGTATCTGGCTTTATGACGTGAAAACGGGTAAAGAGATTGCGTTATTCCCAGGGAGGGGCAAGATGGTACAATTCTCGTGTGGGATTGGGATGAAGCTGCCAAATATGGGGAACCATAGTGCTACAATAGGAGGAACCATGTTTTTCGCAAAACGGTATCTGAATTACATACTTGCTATAAGTGTTATTATTCTGCTCAGTTTTGTAATAATATTGACGGGTGATACAAAAATTGATGAAGATACGATTCAAGGTATGTGGACATTTGAAGAAGGCGCGGGTGAAACCGTTACAGATCTCTCTGGGAACGGTAGTGATGGCATATTTGTTGGCGATGTCAAATGGACAGAAGGCAAATTCGGTGGCGGTATAGAGTTCAGTGGTGCTGAGGCACAAAATCATGTTCGTATCGGAACGAAAGGAGATCCCGATAGTTTAGCAGCCTTGAATTTTAAGGACTCCGAAGGTTTCTCGATTCATGCTTGGGTATACGCAACAGCACCACCGAACGGAAAATGCGTTATATGGAAAGGACATGGATGTTCAAGTTGGTCGCAGTATCTACTTGGCACCGGTGCACATGAGAATGTCGGTGGTAGAATTAACCAAGCATCGTTTCATTATCGTTTAAAGAGCGCGCCCGAAAGGTTTGAAGCACTCGGAGATCCGCTTCCCGAAAAAGAGTGGGTCTATCTTGTTGGGGTTTGGGATGGAACGAAAATCTATATCTACGTTAATGGTGAACTTCAGAACAGTGCAGACGCAGTCGGACAACCTTGGGATTCTTTTGAGGCGGTTTACATCGGTGCGGATGCGGGCTGTAATGCGGGTAAAGGCAGGTGTCATTGGAGCGGAATCATTGATGAAATTGTTATCTTTAATGTGGCACTCTCTGAGGACGAGGTAAAGTCACTCGGCAAAGGAATTGAAGGTGTTTTGGCAGTTGATGCTGCAGGAAAAACCACTACCACTTGGGGGAGACTTAAATCAGGAAAATAAGTGCTATAGGAACCTTCAATTTTACAATTGGGAGTTGTTTTTTATTTCTATCTACATGTATACTATTTCTTGAAGTTAACACGTGAAGTCCTAATCACGATCTGCGATTCTTATTTTTTGGTTGACTCAGGGCGATTGTGCAGGAGCCGGACCCACACAATCCACACTCCGTAGTAGTTTACAGGAGATAACACCAGTTATCAACTGATAGGAGATTACCCTCTAATGGAGTTAAAACAAATAATTAAACGCTGCCGTGATCCAGAGAATCGGACGCTGAACCAGCGTAAGACAATTGTTTTACCTGGGAGGCATGAGCAGTACCCTTACCACTTTCGAGTGCATTATGCACATGAGTGCTCAGTGCTCTTGTATGAACTGGAAAAAGCGAATATCTCGTTTATGCCGATTGGAAAGGTTCCGTTTGATCGTGCGCCGGCGGATTGGACGCGAAGCGATAACTCCTGCGACCGGATCAAGCATCGTCAGAATGCGCAGAGTTGGCGACAGCGGCGGTGGTACGCTTCATGGGGGATGGGCATCTATACAGGGGAAACCTCTGGATACGAGGACGCGCCTTGGCACGACATCGAATTCACACATCAGGCGATTTTGAGGGCACCGGATGCGGTATCAGCATGTTTGGAGGCGTTGATCAGTGCAGTAGTGACACCACTGGTGACGTTGACAAAGGACTGGGGATTACGGTTTTCGTGCCGGGTTGAGGAATATCTGCACCCAGATACACCTGAAGCGACACAGTATATCTATGAACGCTGCCCGATGCCGACGGACCTGAAACACCGCGAGGTGTATGTCGAAGTGAAAGGGGATATGAATTACAGCGTCTGGGACGCTCGCTATGAGATATTGATGGGTTCGTTGCTGAAACCACCCGTAATTTCAAGTGACGTGCTGTTCGGGTTGCTTGGCTTTTTTCGGAGCGCATTTCATAAACCCGTGTTTGGAAGTGATGTGCCATCTAAGGAACCAAGTGTTCAAAAACCTGAGACGGAGGCGTTTTACAAACCGCTCCGTATTGAGGATACACGGATCTCTATACCCGAGAAAACGCAGGCTATCCGAGAGGATAATTTGAGCCCATTGGCGATCAAACGTCCGCGACCGGTGCTAACGAAGCAACCCTATTCGGAACCTAAACCTTTTGAAATTGCGAAGGTTTTGGAGACAGATGCACGTGTAATCGGGATTGAGACGGGGCTTCGGCATCCAGACGAGAACCGAAAGATTGAACGGGCATTTTTGGAAAAAGAACTGTTGTTTCTGGATCTACCGACAGACGAATATGCGGAATCTGCGTTACGCTATTATGAAAACGAAGGGATTATTGCTCGAGATTGGAAGCCTCGCAGCTATCTTGCCTATGTGTTGAAACATATTCCTATCGACGAACAGTTGAAACATCCTTTTGAACACGGGAATACATGTATTGACTCATATCGGTGTAATAGATTGTCCGATATGGGTGGGAACCCAGACAAAATTATCTGTCCGAAATGCCCTGTCTACGAAGAATGTCAGGAGCGAGGGTATCTATCACAATATAAATCAATAAAAGATGCCGCTGTAATGGTCTGTGGAACGCCACACCAACTGCTCATGAATCCGCAATACGCCGATCCTATAAGTGATGTGTTTAGTGGGACGGATCGAGTCTATGTCGTGAATTACACGTATGCATCCGACCTGTTTGTTGAGAATCGTCTCTCCGTAGGACAGTTAAGAACGTGGACTCAGTATTGGGGGTGTTCGATTTTAGGAGATTTTGCACACGCATTGCTGAATGCGATCAATATCAACAAAGAGGATTTGACAGACAATATCGCGACCCGTGTTAGATCAGTGGTGAAGGCGTTTGGTAGCGCTGAGGAGGCACTTGTTGAACAGATGTTTCAGGTGAATGCCGCAATAGAGAATAGTTCTTCGTGCATTGGGATGTCCGTGAAAGATGCGGTCGCGTTTGGGGTGCTCGACATTCACGATGCTAAAAACATTGACAATATCCAGAAGACTTCGCTGTATCGGAGTTGGACACCTTGGCATTCGTTGAAGGCGTTCTTCGATCACTATACACGGGATGCGGATGCTCCGATGTGTTTTGAGAAGGGTAGGTTGCAGTATTGGATCCCGCCGGTGTTACACCGAAATGTAAAAAAATTGGTGGTTCTTTCGCCTTCGCTGTGTGAAGAATATCTCAAGAAGACATTCCCAAACGAGCAGATAGACATCTACAATTTAGGAATGAAAGAGACGCTGGCGGGCAACCGTGTGTATCAGTTGCGGAGCGAAATGCATTCACCACACTCGATTCTCAACTATGATTTGGATTGGGATGCACTCGGGTTGTCAAGTATCGGCATTCGGTTTGCGATTGGTGTGCATCGCGAGGTGCAACGGACACCTGACACGCAACACACGCTGGTTCTCCGGGAGGGAATGAATACGATATTGGAGGACACTCTTAAGAACCGGAATACCAAACCAACAGTTTTTTTTAAGAAGATCGCAGAACAGGCAAAGGTTTTGGCGGCTAAGTTTGATGGAGCAGATGTAATTTGGTTGCTCGGCACACCATATTACCCACCACATCTGATCTGGAAAGAGGCAAAGATTCTATTTGGTGATGCTGTAGAGCCATTGGATTATAGTGCGTCAATGAATCCTTATGTTTTCAAGGATAAGCGGATTCAACAACTCGCTGAGGAATATTCATTATATGCTTTGATAGGGATGCTTTCGTATGCAGGATTGCAGAATTCGAGCAAGACAATCGTTTTGAAAACGGCGTTGCGGGTGCCGGGATTTACAGACGCACCAGAGACAATGCTGTTTGATTGGGAAGACTTTGAGATCGCTGGCAGGTTGGATAAACTTCCAGAGACAATCGCAAGACGCGAGGCTTTTGAGGCGGAAGCCTCGTAAATTGATAAGACGTGGCATCCTTACCGGGTGATGGAAGTGTTAGGTGTAGATCGGGATGAAGCAAACCGGATATTGAGAGAAGCGCACGGACGTAAGGGACCTGTCGCAGTCCATCATCGTCCGATTGGGATGGCAAACCTATAATTTGTCACAGAAGAGGAGCAGGAAAAATAACAGTGTGTGGCACAATAATTGTTTTGTTTCGATATAATCAGACGGGGTAACTCCGATAATCCCAGCGGTGCACACAAAACTTGTGGATGGCACAGTGGAGTGTGCCTACTGCTATAAGTAGGAGATATAGGACACAATGGGATTTCAATTTCAGGATTCAATGGTAAACGAGTACCTCTCGCAGGGGTACCTGATTTTTCGTGGCATTGTTCCGCCTTCACTCCTCACCGATTTGCGTCGTGAGGCTGAGAAAGCACGCGATCTGGCACATAAACGCAACGGACCGCAAACGCAACGGATTCAACCACTATCCAATTATGGGGACGAGTTAGACCTAAAACCTTTTTACGACTATACAGAATTACCAGAACTCCGCGATGCCATCGAAAAATTACTCGGTCCTGACTACACCCATGGTCATGTTGACATTATGGGACTTCTTGTTGAACCGCTTGAGTATCCATGGCACATCGGTTGGCACCGAGATGGCGTTGTGGAGGTGCCAATCGAAGCACGGGATGAGACTGTCAATGCCAAGTTAGCAGAAGTCTGGTATGATCTACGCCACTTTAATCAGGTCAACTGTGCCATTTACGCCGATTCCTGTACGTGGTTCGTTCCGGGTAGCCATCTTCGCCAGTGGGATATGCCCGGCGAACTACAATCTACAAAGGATCCGAAGTTACGGAAGCCTGCTGAAGGGCAGTCCAATGCTGAGGCAGAGCGATATTGCTTAGAGCATTGTAAACAGTTCCCCGGTGCAGTTCAAGTGCATCTGGGACCCGGAGATTTTATGGTTTACCGTAACCTCGCGTGGCATACTGGAAACTATATCACTTACCAACCGCGTGCAACAATCCACGATGTCGTTCGATATGAAGGTGAGAAAGACTGGACTGGTTGGCAACAGGCGAAATTAGACGCTGTCAAACGGATGAAAGAAAAACACTCGGAAGCATAAACGTGTGGTGTTCCTTTTAATCTATCGCAGTCTTGAGAAAAATCCGACCATCGAAATCTGGAACCTCATAATGCGAATGACCTTTACCACTGTCAACACCTATGACGGGTGCATCAAAAGTAAGCGTTTGAATGCCGCCGCTACGGTTATACACGACCCAACCGTTTTCAAATTCACGGATAAATAACCCCGCTACCTCTTCATATTGGATAGCTTTCTCTTGGATAGGTTGTCCAAGATCGGCATCCCAAAAATCATACCAGTTGTGTAGGTGATCAGGGGCGGGTATAGCGTTGTCGTCACCAAAAAGCACGTATCCGTCCGAATGCGTTAAGCTCAGCGCGGTAATCATGCGCATCCACTGCAAGTTTTCTGGACTGTTCCGCTCCGCAACCCGTGTGTTGCGGTCTCCCCTATAATCCGTTACGACGCGCCAGCCTTCTAAGCAGTTGATTCGTGGTTCCCTGAGATGCTGTTCTGCCCATAGGAGTGTCTTTTCCATCTGCAAAATCTGATTAAGGTTATACCCTTTGTCGTGTTCCTGCTTATAGCATTCCATGAAGAGACCGTTCACGTACGGGGCGGACTTTGGAATCCGACGCATATTCGCGTTAACAAGGATTAGGAAATCGTCATCCACTTGCTCCCGTATTTTGCGTAAGATCGCTAATCTCGCCTCTAATTCAGCTGCTGGTGTGAGAATTGTCGCTGACCAGTCATCAACACTCACTGGACTGGTCGCATAATCTTCGTTCCACCAATCAAGCATGATCCCATCAAAGAGACCAGACGCGTTTAATGCAACTGCTTGGTTGACTATCAGATCCTGCATCTCTGGATTCGTGAAGTCTATGAGGTAACTGAGCACTTCATCGTTTTCATCAATTTTTCCGTTGCCATTCGTGTCTTCGCCCCAACCGATGACCGGTCTGCCGTTGTTATCTTTCAGCCAATACGGAGAATCTGGTGGGAAATAACCGACCTCCCACCAATTTTCTACATCTGATTCATTCTGACGAGACACATATCTTGCATCCCTACATCGGATTTCAACCAGCAGTAAGAGATTCGGATTTAAGGATAGGAGTTGCTGTTTCCTTTGTCGGGCAGTATTTAATTGGCTCGAACTCAGAGCTATTGCCAACCCTGAATACGGCTGTTCTTCTGATATATTCCAAGCGATTTTTAGCAGCGTATGTGGATGGGCGAAGGCGAGATCGTGTTGCGCAAGGCGATGAAGTTCATCCACATCAGGCCTATTTTCAATGCCATTCCACGCCTGAAAAATTGATGGATGACTTCTCGCAGCCTTCATTTGAGCGTCCGCTACATGTACGCTTATTGTACAGGATATGAGAAACGGAACGAGCCATTGAGCCCTAAACATTTTTACGACTTTTGAATACCTTTCTATCGCGCAAAGCCTGACTTCAGTTTTCCCCACGTTGTTGTTAACTTGTCCTGCGGTTTTACCGCCAACACGCCTTCAATGCCTTTGTTCATTAATTCCTTAATCTCTTCTTCGGAGCGTGCGATATTAGAGATTCGGACTTCGTCCATCCGTCCTTCTAAGAACGGTCCGGCACCGCGTCCGAGCCATAAGACATCGTTATTTGGGGTGATATTACCGCCGATTTTGCCTTCGCCATCTAAGACACCGTCAATATAAATCTTACCTTCACCGGATTTTCCGTCGTAAGTGCCAGCGATATGCACCCATTTTCGCAACGGCACGTCTGTTTTACCGGCAACGACTGCGGCGCCCCATGCGAGTGCATCTGTGGTCATTCGGATCAATACTTTCTTGTCGCTTCGAGGACCCACTTTGTATGTTGTCTCTTTAGTGGCACCGGTACCGCCAGCGGTTGACCACGCCTCAAGGTACATCCACATCTCCACGGTAAGCCCTTCAACTAAATCTAAACTCTCGCTGTCGGGAATCTCTACAAAATCTCTGGGCCCGTTTCCAGCGAAGACGAGTCCACCACCTGGGTTGCCTTCACCCCATTTCGGTCCCATAAGTTCACCATCATTTCCGTTTCCAGAGAGGTCTTTGACGGTCTTCCCTGCCCCCGATTCAAAAGTATAGAGAAGGACGGTGTGTTCATCTTGGGCGATACCAAGCAAGCTTTCAGCAGGTATTAGGAAGGTAATTAGCGTTACCCAACAGGTCATGATTGTAACATTTTTCATGATAAAATTTTCCTTTTTACTTCGATGCCACTTTATACGGAGCGTTTTCGTACTTCGGTAAGCGATTGATAAGGCATTTGAATATCCACTTGATCGTTAGTCCTAATGTAAGTTGGATAAAAATATGGTAGAAAGCGCGTCCATTTGGTATAATGAGGTAAACTAAACCCTCACACAAGAGTTCTCTATAGGTATTGTATCATTATTCCACGAAATTGAGAACTTTTTCTTGTGTTTGATGATATACCGATATAATCTTTAGCATAAGTTTCAGATATCCAAACTTTCGATCTCATAAAATAAGGATTTCACATGCAATACATATCACAACAAAATGATTGGTTGGTTCAGCCGTTACGTCAGTCGGCTTCAGTAGAAGAAACGGACAATCGGCTTATCCTTGATAATGGGCTCATTCGGCGTACATTCGTCACTTCACCGAATTTCGCAACGGTCGATTATGCCAATCAAATTACGGGTAGTCGTCTTCTTCGTGGCATCAAACCGGAGGCGGTGCTTACGATTAACGGACACGCATTTGAGGTGGGCGGTTTGAAAGGGCAGCCCGACTACGCCTATCTTGATTCGGATTGGATTGCGGACTTGACGAGTGACGAAAACGCATTCCAATTTCGCGAATATCGAGTCGGTGAACCTGAAGCCTCGTATCCGTGGGTACACAGGCGTTCTACGACATCATCAGTATATCCGCCAGAGGGTGTAACACTGACGGTTGTGTTCTCACCACCGCCATCCCTTGACTCCTTTCAGGTGTGTGTGCATTATGAACTCTACCAAGGCATTCCGGTATTGTCCAAATGGATCACTGTTCACAATGCGAGTCAAAAACCGATTCAATTGGATGCCTTAAGTTGTGAAATTCTTGCAGTTAATGAGCAGGAGAAGCATCGGCTACATGTCGAAAGCGATTATGCCTTCAGTCGTATGGAAACCACACAGTGGGGACCCGATGTCGATTACAAGACCCAAGTCGATTATCACTATCAGATGCCACTGTTGATGACAAGCCGCTACCCACTCGGTCCGGGGGTGCCTCTGCAACCCGACGAGACTTTCAAAAGTTTCCGCACGTTCGAGATTCTGCAGGATAGTGATGATCGCGATCGAAAAGGACTCGCACGCCGCAAAATGTATCGCACGGTCGCACCACAGGTCACAGAGAATCCAATCCTCATGCACGTTCGGAGTGCCGAGCCGGATGCCGTCCGTCTGGCGATCGATCAGTGTGCCGAAGTCGGATTTGAAATGGTGATTATGACCTTTGGGAGCGGATTCAATGTTGAGAGTGAAGACCCAGAATATATTGCCACAATGAAGGCGTTGGCGGATTACGCGCATCAAAAAGGTATTCAACTCGGCGGTTATACGCTGATGTGTGCATCTCGAGGTGTAGGCGAAGACTTCAACTGTATTGACCCAGATACCGGGCAACCCGGTAGTAGGTTTGGGCAGAGTGCTTGTCTCGCGAGCCGCTGGGCAGACGGCTATTTTAAGCGCGTGTTAAATTTCATGGATGCGACCGGAATGAATATCATAGAGACAGATGGTCCTTATCATGGTGATGTGTGCGCTTCAACGACACATGAACACCATAACGGTTTGGCAGATTCGCAGTTGCGCCAATGGGAAGCGTGCGTCCATTTTTATCACGAATGCCGAAAACGTGGGATCTATATCAATTCGCCAGATGATTATTACCTCAACGGTTCAAACAAATGCGGTATGGGGTATCGCGAGACGAATTTCAGCCTACCGCGCGAGCGGCAAATTCTAATTGCGCGCCAGAATATTTACGATGGGACATATCAAAAGACACCAAGTATGGGCTGGATGTTCGTCCCATTGGTGGAGTATCACGGTGGCGGACAAGCCGCAACATTTGAGCCGCTTTGTGAGCACCTTGATGACTACGAATCACACCTTGCACAGAACTTCGGCAGTGGTGTGATTGCGTGCTATCGTGGTCCCCGGCTTTTTGATACCGAACAGACAAAAGCGGTCGTTAAGAAATGGGTTGACTTCTACAAAAAGTATCGCCCGATATTGGAATCTGACCTGATTCATGTGCGCCGCCCAGATGGACGTTCTATTGATTGTGTGCTCCACGCGAACCCACAGATCAGTCCGTGTGGATTAGCGATGCTCTATAATCCTACTCGGACGGTGCAACAGACCACTTTGAAATTACCTGTCTATTATACTGGATTGTCCGAAATTGCCAAGGTGCGTGAACAAGAAGGCGAACCCAAACAATACGAAATTGATCGGAATTACAACATTGAGATCCCAATTGAGATGGCAGCAAAGAGCGTTAGTTATTTGGTTATTGAACCTGAAATTTGAGTCCTCCGTATATTATGAGAAAATTCTGGATGTCGCTATTTATAGCTTCACTTGCTATGTGTATCCTTGTGGGTTGCGGTCGCGAAGATGCGTATGTTGAAAACGAGGACGGGGCAGTTGCATTCTTGAGTGCAATCCCACCGAACGGTTCGTCGATTACTTCAAGTGCGAGTATTGTTCTCCTTTTTAACGGGCAGCCTGAGAATGTTGCGTCAAGTGCTGGAACTCTGACAGTCATTGGGAACGTGGTGACTATTACGGGCCCCTTTGTTGGCGATCTCCTTTTATTGGTCGTTACTTGGCGCGGTGGAACAATAACGCTTGTCTATTTTGTCTCAGGCGTTTGAGCGGACGGTACAAAAGGCAAGGCTCAAAGACTTCGCCTCAACTGTATATGTCGGGTTTCGTGTTTGTAGTTCGCTGAAACGCGCGAGGCATTTTGAACCGTTCATTGACATTTTCTGTGTTTAGATTTATCATAGTAACGTTGTTATTTTCTTTGCTTTATCAGGTCGTTAATAACGAGCAACTTTGGATAGTCTTTGGGTACCTTGGCACTCCACAAGCACGATCTGTTCCGCTTTGAACGCAATAGTTCGTGCCGATAAACAGCACAATCGGTGATGGAATTAGCGTTAGTCAAGGTACCCACAACCTAAAGGTTGGGGCTTGTGCTTCCTCGCAACTGCGGTTTTCGCTGAGCGTCCACCGGCTGACTGTCGCTCCACTTTAGGCAGCCAAGCCTGCCCGTTTGATGTTTATAGCAGCGTTGGTGTCTCTGTCGTGGTGTGAACCACATTCGGGACACGTCCACTGTCTATCTGAAAGAGAAAGTTCTTCGTTATAGTATCCACAATCACTGCAAGGTTTCGTCGTCGCTGTCCATTGATCGATTTTTTCAAGTGCCTTACCGTGCTTCGCACACTTTTGTTCAAGTATCTGCAGAAACTGATAGAAGGCATGGTCAGAGACTTTGCGACCACAAAGCCGTTTCATGCCATCAAGGTTCAGCGTTTCAAAAATGAGCGTATCAAACGCTGTGCAAAGGTCGGTCGCAAGTTTCCACTGCCAATCTGATCGTTGTCTGACAACTTTTCTGTGCTGTCTTGCCAAAGCACGACACGCACGATACCAATTCCCGGAACCTTTGACTTTACGACTCAGTGCCTTGCTCAGAGATCGCAACGTCTTCAGGGATTGTTTGAAGAACTGCGGGGATTCTATCTTATCGCCTTCGGCACTTGTTAGGAATGTTTTGTTTCCGTAATCAAACCCTGCGCTCTTACCCGTCTTGGGTTTGGGGTCGGAATCTTCAACATTCTCGCACGAAAAGCATATCCAATAGTCGCCGCACTTATCGCGTTTGATTGTGATAGTTTTGATCGTCCCTTTGATCTCACGGTGTTTGTGAAAGGAGAACCATGTATCTATACAGTTGATTTTGATACGATTCTCTTCAAGTTCGTAACCCGCTTGTGTGAACGTCATGGAGTTGTATTTATGACGGGGTTGGATTTTCGGTCTACCGACTTTACGTGTCGTCTTCCCTGCTTTTCGGTCTTTGATATTATCAAGAAAAGCACCTTGCGATTTACCATAGCGCAAAACAACGTCCTGCACAACTTGACTCGGCAAGGCTGCCCAGTGCGGTTTTGTCCGCTTTTTGAGTTTCGCAACATGCGCATTGATCCGAAACGCAGATAGGCTCTTACCAAACATGCGATAATACCTACGTTGTAAACGCATGATATGGAGATGGATACCCCACATATCGTCAAGCATGTTGCCTAACTTGACGGTGTTAGATTGATGCTGAAGTTTGTATTTGCGGGCTTTTCTCATGGTAAATCACGTATCACGCTTTTATCCACTACTACGCCGGAGGAAAACAACACGGAGCCGAAAGACGACGCATCGTATGCTATTTTCCAACATAATACTATTATTATACTACATTTTTTATGGGAGTATCACGTTTATTTTTCTATCAGGTGCTTCGCCGTCTACATTCCACAAGCTAAAGCATGGGGATTTGACGGAAGAGTGTTAAACTGTGCATTCACAAATGGAGGAAAAGATGAGAGGAATCCAATTAGAGACAACGATTTTGGTATGCGGCATATTAATCTGCATTAGTTTTGTAAGCCCTAATCTGGGTTTTGCCAAGCTCGATGCGGACGCGGCTTTGGGGATATGGTTCTTTGATGAAGGTAAAGGTGGTACAGCAAAAGATTCTTCCAAAAATGGCAATGATGGCGAGATTGTTGGTGCTAAATGGGACGCGGGCGAGTTCGGTGAATCCTTAAAATTCGAGGATGGCGCGCATGTCGCTGTCGGTGATTTTGCTGACTATGAGGATAAAGTATCGATCGTCGCTTTGATTAGAACACCTGCAGCCCCCGCATGGTCTGACATCATCGTAGGTCCCTGTGGTGACGTTATTTTGACACTCAGGGATCACAAATTAAATTTTGCTGGGCAGTGTGCGCAGCCGATTCCGCATAATACGTGGTCTAAAAGCCTATTGAACGATGATGAATGGCATTACATTGGCGGGATTTATGACGGTAAAGAAGTGAAGGTCTATATTGATGGTGAGGAGGAAGCGTCTAATGCTGCCGCGGGTCCATTTAAAACGGGTGCTAAGTTTATCGGCTCAAGGGACGACAAACAAGAGGCTTTCACGGGGCATATCGATGAGATCGCATTTTTCAATGTCGCACTCTCAGATGATGATATGAAAGCGATTGCAGAGCGTGGGTTATCTGTCGTCCTCGGTTTTGCCACTGTTTCTCCGCAGGCAAAACTTGCCGCGACTTGGGCAAAATTGAAGACGGAGCGGTAACCAGAAACGGAACGTCAAAAACCGATTTTATTCGCACAGAAATCCAGATTTCCAACGTACTCGATGCCTCGAACATCCGAGCGAAACCCAATGTTTCATCGCCTTCCGGCTGGTGAATATTGGGTTTTATTATAAAAACATCCCCTTTGATTTGTGAATAATACCCTTGAACAGAAGAAACCGCTGTCGTGAAATAGACGCGTTTTTCTGAACAAATTGAGTCTTCATTTGTCTAACCTAACAGAAGGATTATCCAAAAATTTTCAACCCTTAATGAGGACCCCGATGAAACAGAAACATTTTATCTTAGCACTTTCCGCTTGCGTCTTGCTGTTTTCGACGATCGTTGCCTTAACGGCTTGGTCCAAAAATGGAGAGCTTTCAGCGGATGAAAAACGGTTTGACATTGACCAAAACAGTGAACTCAGTGAAACTGAACAGCAACTCATGTTTAGAGTGATGCGACTTGAAGCTACAAGGGGTAACAAGTTCAGTACACAAGAAATCCGTGAGATGCAAAATGGGCAACAAGATAGATCTCGCAGAAGAGGCGGGTTCGGTAGAGGACGCGGTTCGAGAGAACCTACAGGACCCCGCTTGGATCCAGAGCAGGTCGAATTCAAGGATGGTGTCGCTACGGTTCCGAATCGCGAGACTTTTAAGAAACTCTCATATCAAGGCACAGATGTCCGTATTGATACCCAGTTGACCGGCATAGAATTTGTAAAGTTTCAGATTGAGAGGACACATACCCAAAATCCACAACTTTATTTTATGAATACGGAGACACATCGCTCTCACGGCAGTTTCATGAGAGCTGCAGGATTAGGACGTGGACAAGGTCAGATGCGGGGTGTATTGAGTTATCGCCCACTTTCTATAGCACCGAACGGTGAACCCGGTGTCTATACTTTTGAGTTTAATCCAAATGATGCTTTTCCATTTGAAGAAATTAAGCTCGCGCATGACTTGCTCGTAGCAAAGATGCCGATACTAAAAAATCGGCTCGGTTACTGCCCGCTATGGGGTGCAATCAGTATTTATAATGAAGAAAAGGCACTCTATGACGCGGCAGAGTTTCCGGTCTATTTTGAAGATGATCTCTATGCCAATATCGGGTACCTTCCGTTGAATCAGGCAGCGTCATACGGTCGGCTGCGTGTGTTGAAGGCGGATGAACGTCCTGCGGTTCGGGACATCGTCATCTGCAAAACCTTGCCAAACGAGATGCCGCGGGTCGCTGGAATTATTACAGGGGTTCGGCAGACACCGCTTTCGCATGTGAACCTCCGTGCTATTCAAGATAAAGTTCCTAACGCTTTTATCGCTGAGGCATGGAAAAGCAAAGAGATTGCACCGCTCATCGGTAAGTACGTCTACTATGAAGTCAACGCTGATGGCTTTGAAATTAGGGAAGCGACACTTAAAGAGGTAGAGAAGCATTTTGCGGATTTGCGTCCGGCGAAGGCACAGAAACCTAAAAGCGATCTCTCTCTAACAAAAATTCTGCCGCTTGATAGTATCCGCTTCGCAGATGCCTCAGGCTTTGGTGTCAAAACCGCTAATGTGGCGACCCTGCGCACATTCGGATTTCCTGAAGGAACGGTACCGAATGGGTTTGGTATCCCTTTCTATTTCTATGATGAATTCATGAAACACAACGGCTTCTATGAAAGGATTGAGCGTTTACTCGAAGATCCGGGGTTTCAGAATGATCACGACAAAAAAGAAACGGAACTCAAAAAGTTTAGAGATGAAATTAAAAAAGGTGAAATGCCGACATGGATGATGGTTGCGCTTTCGGAATTACAAGGCACATTCCCAAACGACACGTCCCTCAGATGCCGTTCCAGCACGAATAACGAGGACCTACCCGGTTTCAGTGGTGCGGGTTTATACGATTCTTTTACGCACCATCCTGACGAAGGGGACTTATCGAAATCGATTAAGCAGGTGTATGCGAGTCTTTGGAATTTCCGTGCCTTTGAGGCGCGTGATTTCTATCGCATTGACCATCTCGCTACAGCCATGGGGGTGCTTGTCCATCCCAATTTTGGAAGCGAATTGGCAAACGGTGTGGCTGTAACCGATGATGTTGTCTATCAGACGATCGGGAATTATTATCTCAACACGCAGGTCGGTGAAGATCTCGTGACGAACCCTGAGGACCAATCCGTTCCAGAAGAAATTCTCATGGATTGGTGGGACAGCGGTAACTACAGAGTGGTGAAAATTTCCAATCGGACGACAGACAACAGTCGGATTCTGACAGATGCCTATTTGCGTGAACTCAGCGGTTATCTCGCAATGATACATAACAAATTCGGTCAGTTGTATGGTCCTGCTTCCGAGACACCAGATTTCGCTATGGAGATTGAGTTCAAGATTACGAGTGACGGCAAACTTTCAATCAAGCAGGCGAGACCGTGGGCGCGGTAGGTTTTGAGGTTGAAGACGCTGTGAGCCAATGGCTAAAACTCTAAAAAATACTCACCGTCCAAGCGTCTAAAGTAGTTAAAAACTATACCTACCGCGTGTGAGTGCATCCGTCTCTTCGTTTGTTAATCCGTTGTCTTAATCTGTCCCCAGACTGTGAAAGATTTATCCGCTGCTTCTACGCTCAGACCCGTCGGAGCGAATTGCTCAACGGTCGGCAGAATCGCGGGCCCCAATCCTTCCGCAACACCGCCAACGGCATAGATTTTGTTTGCAATAGTGCCAACGCCCAGGAAAACTCGTCCTGTTGGCATCTCTGGACTTTCTGTCCATGCATCGGTATCGGGGTTGTATATTTCGACGGTTGTGAGTCCGGGACCTTGTACGACGGATGTCCCACCAAGTGCATAAATTTTTCCACCTACTACACCGAGTGCCAAAGCAGTTCGAGGTGTCGGCATATCCGCTTTCTCTATCCATGTGTTTGAACTCGGGTCGTAGACTTGAACTGTTTTAAGGACAGGGCCTTGCACAGCAGGTGTTCCACCAATGAGATATATTTTCCCATCGATGCTCGCGGCTGCCATCCCTGAAACCGGTGTCGGCATATCTGTCTTTTGCGTCCAAGTATCAGTCGCAGGATCATATTCTTCAACAGTAGGCAACACAGGTCCAACATTTTGCGCGACACCACCGATAGCGTAAATCTTGCCGTCTACAGCCGTCGCTGTAAAAAAGGAGCGAGGTGTCGGCATATCTGCTTTTTGGCTCCATTTGTCGGTTGCTGGATTATACTCTTCAACAGTTCCAAGTGCTGGTGCTTGCGCGCTCCATCCGCCGATAGCGTAGATTTTTTTATTGACGACACAGGTTACAATCCCTGCACGTGCTGTTGGCAGGCTCGCTTTCTGAACCCATTTGTCTGTATCTGGATCATAGGCATCAACAAAATCAACAGGTTCAGCGAGCATACCGCCTATAGTGTAGAGTTGGCTGTCAGCAGTTGTTACAGAGAAAAACAACCGCGGAATTGGCATATCCGCTTTTTGGCTCCAATCTTCAGCTGTAGCGTCATGTATGGCGTAGAAAGTGAGTAGAATGGCGAACAGCCAGCCCGAATTAAAAAATAAAGATTTATTTGATTTTATCGTAAATTTCCTTTTCATGAAAAAAGAATTTCCTCCTATTTGGAAAGTGTTATGGATTCCACCAATATGTCATTTTCCCGACGACGGTCCAACCGAGAAGTTTGATGCCGCCATCACGGGTGTCGTAATTTTGGTCAAAAACCAGATAGAAATCGCTGCCGGGACGATAGATGTAGTTCACCAAAAAGTTGGCGGAGAGCACGTCCGTATCGGTGCTCCATTGCGTGAACAGCTTCGTGAAAAGTGTCGTTGAAAAAGAGTAACTGATACGTCCGCCAAAGGCATTGGCATCAAATTCGTTATCAGGTAGCGTAATTCGATTAAATTCAATGAACGGCTCTATACTCAGCTTGGCATTCGGTCTGGCGGTAGCGTCTATTAAAAAGCCGCGTCTCGTGCCGCTATAGAACTCACCGAATTCCACTTGCAGTCGTGCGCCGATCATCCGGCTGCTGCTGGTACGGATGGATGTCTGAAATGATGTAAAATTGTAGTCCCCTTCTGGGATTTCTCCGTCTTGAAGGATAAATCCGATGTCTAAATGTTCAATTGTATTTTTAATTTCAAATCCGATGTCATCGCCTGTTACAAATTCAAATTGTGTATCAAAGGTTATCTCTTGGGTTTCCAATTCGTTCCCTTGTGTCAGCACCAGGTCGATTTCGGGTTCAATCTGAATCTCACGAATGCCAAATTTTTCGGGCCACGGCGTGTAACTGCCCCCACCGCGAAAACGGCGAATGTCTGTCCGTTGAACAAACCCGACTCCGGGGTTAAAATCCGCGCCGATGTCCGTATATGAAGTGTTGAGTCGAAACAGGTTCGTCCGCCAATCGCCTCCGATAAAGAAAGCGTTACTATTTCCGGTAACATCCGCTTCAAAGGTGCGTGACCACAATCCATCAATATTAATTTCTCGCGTCGGACGGTAGGCAAAGTCAAGTCCTGCTGTGCGGTTGTATGCGTCGGTATCTTGTTTATTAATGACGATTCCACCGATGGTTGACCCTTCTAAGATGTCTCGGTTGACCCGAACTACGGAGTAATTCGTGCGAGGTTCACTGAACAAGTCTTCTTCAAGTGTTTCTGTTTCATCATCTTGGAATTTGTTGGTTAACACGTTCAGAACCCCTATGCCATAGGGACCTATTTTCCCTGTCATTTTGCCACCACTAAGAATCGGGATTGCGCGCCCTTCCACAAGTCCAACACGACGACTATAAAAAAGTAGCACGGGTGGCGGTCTACGGAAACTCGGACGCGGGATCCCGACATCGAAAATACTTGCGCCTTCCAAGAAAAATGGACGCTGCTCTGGGAAAAACAGACTAAAACGTGTGAGGTTTACCTGCTCCTGATCCGCTTCTACTTGGGCGAAGTCGGTGTTAAAGGTCAGATCAGCAGTCAGATTCGGGGTTACACCGTACTTAAGATCAATTCCGCCTTTAAGAGACGCGAACGCGTTATCGCGACGGATCTGAACCGAGCCGTCCTTTATGTCTAAACCGTTCTCAGGCGTTATGCCGGTCATTTCCTCTGTTGGTACCTTGTAACTTGCTCCGGGTAATATGTAGGGGAGCAATTCGAGATGTCTTGACGGAGAGATACCTTCTAACCCTTCAAGGGTGCCGAAATAAGCAGTGCGATATTTTGCGAGTCCGCCGTAGGTTTTGGGAGCCTCATGCCACGCCGCGATTTCTCGTTTACGTGCGATTTCGCGCCCGAAATTTAACCCCCAGTCCATTGAGCCGCTACGTTCAAAACGGAGTTGGCTAAATGGAATTGCGATTTCCACTGTCCAATTATCTTCATTGATTCTACAGCGGCACTCCCAAACAATATCCCAGCTTGTGTTCAGACTCCCTCCACTGTTGGAGACTGCCGTGTCCTCCATGCCACCTACCGGGGTGAAGCGGAAGAAGACAGCATTTCGCCGGTCATTATAGGTGTCAAGCAGCAGAAAACCGTAATCGTTGGAACGTAAACCGGAGGAGTCTCGGCGCATATCGTTAGCGACAATCTTGTCCATCTCTGAATCGAAAAAGATGAATCCGAAGTACAACTTTTTGTCGTCGTAAAGAATGCGGACTTCAGACTGTTCTGTCGCTGGATCGCCTTGGTTGGGTGTAATCTGGTATAATTGACGAATCGGTTGGACGCTTTGCCAAACGGGTTCGTCAAGCAATCCATCAATCTTGATTTCCTCAGCAATTCGGTGTGCTGACATGCGTGGCAATTCTCGTTCTGTTTGCGCATTGACGTTGATCGGAATTAATAACAGACACATCCACAGGAGCATCAAAGTTTTGGTGCCTTGCCAACGTTGCCAAAATTCAGAATCAATAGTCAGGTGTGACATCATAAAGAAGTGCCTCCTTTTAGCTTTTGTAAAATGAGGTTATAAACCTGGCCATCAGTAGTCGCATCGAACATTAGTGACGATAGATGCTAACTTCCATCCCATCCCGCCTTCCAGGTCGCCGCCGACTCTCAAACCAGTGTGTCTCGGAATCGTAGTGTGAACGGACATGTTCAAGGTAATCCGCCATCTGCTCTGCTCTACCGACATTATCCGCGACAAGTGTTGCTGGATTGGTTAGACGCGATTCGATCGCTTGGAAACAAGCGAAATACCCATCTTTGTTGTTATCAAGGAACAAAAAATCCACAGGGTCTTGGATAGTTTTGAGGACTTCAGCGGCATCGCCAATCCGTGAATCGACGAGGTCTGCCACGCCTGCCTTTTCAAAATGTGTGCGTGCCCGGTGTGCGTTGGCATCTTCTATTTCTACTGTTATCAAACGTCCTGTACCTAAAGTTTTCAGGACACGTAATATCCACAACCCGGAATAGCCGATAGCAGTTCCGCACTCTACAATCAAAGACGGTTTTGCCTTTTCAACGCAACTGGCGAGTAGTTTCGCCTTGTCAGGTCCCAGCATCGGCACCCGTTCTGCGCGACACTGCTCCTCAACTTCTGCTAAAACTTTCTCTAACATTAACGTGCCTCCATATTTTCTCTGTCTTGTAGACTGAAAAAACTATAATCAAATAACGCATCATTTATTTTTTCGTGATCTTCAAGCGTGTGATGCTCCAAAAGCGTCTTGGGTCCACGATTCAAAGCGAAAATGCCGTAGTCATTTCCGTTTGGCGATCGGATGATGGTATGGATGTGGTTTAAACCGCTCTCATTGTTAAATTCAATCCAGATGTCAGGATTGAAAACACGATAGTAAATCGGATCACTTGTGGTCGTGCTGCCGATCCAGACGAAATAGGTGTTGTCAATGCCAGCATCGATATCCGCCATCCATACATCGGCGAACTCAGTCTCAAGGTTATAAACATACGTCTTAATCAGGTTCCGAAGGTGCGCTTTTTGTGTGCCATCCATCTCTGATGCTTTCAAGCCAACGCCTACAAATTCGGAATAATCGTGATTCAGGAACGGATCGGTTGTCCTGCCTGCCCCGACTCGGAGTCCGCGACGGCCTTTCTGAATTGCTTTCTTTCTCTGGTTCTCATCAAGACTGTTGAGTAAAGCAAAGGCGTTGCCTCTTTCTTTTTCAAGCACGACAGTGCCGTCAATAGTTGCAGGTGCAGTCCCGATAAGGGCGGGGACGATGGAAACGGCATCCCCGTGTACCAAGAAATTGAGAGCCAAGTGATGCCCATCCAACTGGAAACCCCAGGATCCATCTGTCTCTGGGTTGCCAAATAGAGCGATATGGTAACGGTTTGATGCCCAGAAGCTGGGGTTGATGTCGCTGAGATGTTTTTCAGTGTCTTTTGTAATGAGAGAGACTTTAGTATAACCGTTGTCACTCAAGAATACGCTCAAAACTTCATAGAAGCGCGTTAAATGATCTGTGGATAGCGCATCGAAGGAGATACCACCGCGATCATCGTTCCTCCCTGCGGGTGTATTCGTCCACGAATAAGATTCTTTATGTCCGAGTGGGAAAGATGCATTGGCAAGGAGTTCACTGTCTAACGATGCCCGAAAATTTTTCATTGCCCTTGTCAAAGCGACAATAGAGGGTTTTGTAGAGATCTCGGCGATCCCTTCCGTTGCGTTTTCTGTTTCAACGGTCTGGGCATCAAGCATAGTGAGTGTCAGTGCTATGATACACGCCATTAACATCACGATGAAAATGATTAGCATTTTGTGTAACATGAAGATATTCCCAATTTTTTATACCGTCTGAATTTTAAGATAGGTTTGTAGTTGTGTGATTTATCATCCAAGAGAAATATACGACGAGCAATGAGACAGCTATGTGATGGAAGAGCCAAGGCGAAAGCAACTTCGCCTTGGCCGTTGAAATATAGCAACGGGTGCTAGTGCCCGGATTTAATAGCTCCCCAAGAAGTAATTTTGCGATTTAGGACTGGAATCGCGCTCGGTGCTTCTTGGATTTGCCCATCAAT
>JAJEDN010000004.1 GCA_022821495.1 Candidatus Poribacteria bacterium | reverse complement strand
TCAGACACTTCCCCACCCCAGAGGGGTGATATATCTATAGAAAACGGCGTATTTAACTCTTGCACTCCCGGGGAATGCCATAGGGCATTCATACCGTTGATTCCGGAGTGCTATGTGTATAAAAGGTGGCAACTTGCGTTACTATAGGTGAATTCAAGAGGTGGTGATTTGCATGATGTACAATCTCGGCGTGGTCATCCGATTGACATATATCTCTAATTGCACAAAGGATGATTTGAAAGGTTGCAAGGCGTTGTTGACCATCAATAATCTCAAATTTAGATATTTGTCCGTTTTTTATCGGACGTGTTACGATAACTCCGACAAAATGGCTGCTATCTCCGCCACTCAGTTTTAGGTCCACTTGAGAACGAATATCATTCCAAAGCGCACTCCAATTTGTCTCATTCCAGATGTAACGCCGTTGATACATGGGAACTTGATACTGTACGTCAATGCCAAATAAATGATTTATATTTTTCTCAGTTGTATGCATGTTCAAACTTTCCGTACTCGTTTTTTGACTTATCCGGTAAGAGTTTCTGAAATATTCGCAAAATGATTATAGCGCGTTTGAAACCGGTTTACAAGTGAATGTACTGCCAGCGCATTTACGCATCAAAACACTCTTCAACCCAGTCACTTTTCCACTGATACAAGCAGGTTTGCAGCAACAGTCAGATAGCACTATCTTAAAGGCACCTATTCCAAATCCGTTGCCACACTAAAATTTGCTTGGTGGTAACCGCAAATGATTTTATCCAACAGCGACAGCATAGTCAGTTAACGCAGGGCTCCGCTTTTTTGCACGTTTGGCAGTATCAACGAGTTCCCTGACTGTGTCAATCAAGGCATCTACCGTCTCGGGTGTAAAGGCGGCTTCTCCGTCTTCGGGACAAACCCACGCCCAGACATTTTGTACTTGGACAGATATGCCATCCTCGCTATATTCAAACACGGTCTGCTGCCAGACTTTCTCTGTGTCGTGTTGGGTGCAAATTGGAGTCGGTTTGGGTCTCATAAATTATCTCCTTTTGCGTCTCCGGTGCTTGAAGGTTGGAGGTTCCCATTGAACCGCATCAGGAATATAAGCAGTCACAAATTCAATATAGACCGGATGAGCATATTCACAAACCACATGCAGATAAATTGTGATGTCACCTAAGTAGGTATGCCCACAAATCAAGACTCGCTGCACGTCAAGATATTCTTCAATTATGTCGCACTGAGAACTGCTTCAACTATGTGTTCTCGTCGGAAGCCTTCTTTCAACGCATGTTGCACAGCATGAGGCTTAGTAAGGTAGTTGCCTTCTCGAATTCTGCTACGGATAGTTTGTATGTTCACTTGATACACACAATTTGTACGAGTTAATGCAAATTCCGCGTTGTAGGCGACGTAACTTGCCTATGCTACAATCCTGTCACGTTTTGCCCATACGAGCAGGCTTATCTAAACAGTGATCCAAGATCATTTTAATTTTAACATATTTTGCACATTTTTGCAAGTTAAAATTTGCCAAAGAACCCGTGGCACTACACTTAGGTATCAAAGTCTAACGCTTCATCAATACGCTCAAGAATCCACTCTTTAATAAGTTCACCGGCTGGCATGTCGCGTTCCTCAGCAAGTCTTATTACAACTTCTACGTCTTCAGATGTTAGCCAGATAGAGACTTTGAATTCATCGCCCTGTTTCAAGAGCGCGCCCTCTCGTTGCTGCAGCTCTTGGGCTGCGAAGTATTCATGGTCATCGTAGACATCCTCGTATTCTTCAACTTCCGGATCTATGATGTGTTTAAGCATGATCAGTTTATCCTATTGGTGTTTTGCGTCAAGAAGATGGTCAAGACTAACGCTAATAGAGGTTTTCGGTAACTATCCGATGCGGTTAGGACCGGTGCCCTAAGTCTAACACAGGACTCACGTTGGGATCAACTTTTTGCAGAACGAGGCACCGGTATTCAGGCGTGTTCCCGCAGTGGTCTAAGTTGCCTTTTCTAATACAACGGTTCGCCTGACAAAATCAATCTGTAAGCGATATTCTCGTAGCAAATGAGCCCCTATAAGAATGTCACCATCAACAACGAAAGTGGCTCTTACCTGAGGCACTTCACCATCAAAAGGAAAATCAACCAGATAACATCTTCCTGAATCGTTTGCCCACCGGCTAAAGCAGAGGTGACTCTGCCTACATATTGGGGATTCAAAAAATTTCGTAGCACTTCAGGTAATTCTATATCCCCATTGAAACCTGTATCAATAGTTGCTGTCCATTCTTGCCCGGCGATTGAGAGTATGATTGTTGGTATGCCTGCTGCTGATACTGTTCCGTGAATCACCGTCGCCCACCTTTCCAAAAATAGGCTTCGTAGCCGACGCGTTCAAAGAAAAGTGGAGAGGCCAAGCCTTTAAGCTGACGTTGCTGGACGATCTCCTGGATCGAGTCGCCGAACCAAATCTGCCCGCTTTTCGGATCAATACCGGCTGTCTGGCCAATGCGATCAGTGATATCGTGCTGTTTCTGGTATTCCGCCCAAATTTGCTTGCATGTGCGTGAATCGGCTTCCGTCCATTCTGAGTGTTTCATTGTTGGTGTCTCCTTTTTCGTGCAGTTTGAAACTGTGCTTTTTATAGATGAAATTATTTCTCCAGCCTCAGCGACATATTATATCACATTTCTGTATGAAAATCCATACTGAATTTTCTGCAGTAGCAGCCTTGAAATCTCGTTTCTAATACGCTATACTTTTATGAAGAAAAGGTGCTTATTTCTATCCGGATGTTGTTGTCGTTTGTGGTGAACCGCAAGTTGAGGATAACGTCTTCGACACGCTCCTCAACTCTACACTTGTGATAGAGGTACTCTCACCATCAACCGAAGCGTTTGATAAAGGCGAGAAATTTAGGCACTATCAAGAACTTACATCTTTACGGGAATACATCCTCGTTTCGCAGGATAAAGTTCGAGTTGAACACTATCGTCTTACCAAGACACAGTGGGTGCAGACCGAATTTCGCGCGCCTGAAGACATGCTGTCCTTTGCTTCCATCGGATGTGAATTACCGTTGGGAGATATTTATAGACGCGTTCCTGAAATCATTGCGTAAAAAAGTAGGCGAGGTATGGAAACCTCGCCTTACAGTAGTTTATAGTAAACCTACAATTAACGAGACATCCATAGAAGGCTGGGTTCCAAACCCAGCCTGCATTGGGGGTAGGTTTGTTATTTTGTAAAGTGTTGATTTATTTTTCGGCTTTACTATAATCACGCCTTTCGGAAGGCGAATTCCCCATCCTCAAAGTCAACAGCAATCGCATCGCCGTCGTGGAAGGTACCTTCCAACATCTGAATCGCCAACGGGTTGAGGATATCGCGTTGGATTGTCCGGCGGAGCGGACGCGCACCGTACACCGCATCAAATCCGCGTTTCACCAGTTCCTCGCTTGCGGATTCAGAAAGGGTCAAGGCCATCTCCTTTTCAGCGAACCGATGGCTCAACTGCGCGAGTTCCAGTGTAACAATTCGTTTCAACGCTTCAATGCCGAGTCGATCGAAGATAACCAAGTCGTCGATACGGTTCAGGAATTCGGGTGGGAAATGTGCCTGTACCGCTTCCATTACCTTCCGACCAATCTCTTTTCCGTCCAAAAGTGCATCGCTAATCCACTGGCTACCGATGTTGGAGGTCATGATGACAACAGCGTTCTTGAAATCAACAGTGCGTCCTTGTCCATCAGTCATTCTACCGTCATCAAGCATCTGGAGTAAGACATTGAATACCTCCGGATGCGCCTTTTCCACCTCGTCAAGCAGGATAACACAATACGGGTGCCTTCGGACTGCCTCAGTCAACTGTCCGCCTTCATCGTAGCCGACGTACCCAGGCGGGGCACCGATCAATCGCGAGACGGTGTGTTTCTCCATGTACTCACTCATGTCAATCCGCGTCATAGCGTTCGCATCGTCAAACAAGAATTCGGCGAGCGATTTGGCGAGATGCGTTTTGCCGACACCTGTGGGTCCCATAAAGAGAAAAGAACCGAGCGGTCGATCAGGATCACCGAGACCGACGCGTGCCCGACGAATCGCATTCGAGACAACACTGACTGCCTCATCTTGCCCGACCACTTGCTCGCGCAAGCGTTCTTCCATGTGGATAAGCTTCTGTGTCTCACCTTCCATGAGTCGGTAGACAGGAATGCCGGTCCACTTCGCCACAATTTCGGCAATATCCTCTGCACCGACCTGTTCTTTGAGCATCTGTGTGCCTTGTGCATCCGTTTCCAGTGTTTCTCGGACGGCTTCGAGTTGGGATTCTAATTCCGGTATTTTGCCGTATTCCAGTTCTGAGGCTCTGCCGAGATTTCCAGCGCGTTTGGCTTGCTCAGATTCAATGCGGAGTGCCTCGATCTGCTCCATTAGTTCGCCAATCTGCGTCAAACTCGCTTTCTCGTTCTGCCATGTTGCTTTGAGCGCGTTTGCCCGTTCCTTAAGTTCAGCGAGTTCGGCGATCAGTTTTTCAAGCCGTTGCTGTGACGCAGTGTCCTCTTCTTTCTCCAACGCCTGCTGCTCGATTTGGAGTTGAATGATACGGCGTTCCACCTCGTCAATTTCTTCGGGGACACTATCAATCTCGATTCGCAAGCGCGATGCGGCTTCGTCCACCAAATCTACGGCTTTATCGGGTAAGAATCGTTCAGAGATATAACGTTTTGAAAGCGTAGCGGCAGCAACAATAGCGTTATCCTGAATTTGCACGCCGTGATGCGTCTCATAGCGCTCCTTCAAGCCTCGTAGAATCGCAATTGTGTCTTCAACTGACGGTTCTTCAACTTGTACGGGTTGGAATCGGCGTTCTAAGGCGGCATCTTTCTCAATGTGTTTGCGATACTCGTCAAGCGTTGTCGCACCGATGCACCGCAATTCACCCCGCGCCAATGCGGGTTTGAGCATGTTGGACGCATCCACAGCACCTTCAGCAGCCCCTGCCCCGACAATGGTATGGAGTTCGTCAATAAAGAGCACGACTTGCCCCGCCGCCTGTTCCACATCAGCAAGGACAGCCTTCAATCGATCTTCAAATTCACCGCGATACTTACTGCCTGCGATAAGCGCGCCCAAATCGAGCGCGATGAGCCGTTTCTCGCGAAGACTCTCTGGAACATCGCCGTCAGCGATACGTTGTGCTAACCCCTCGACAATCGCCGTTTTCCCGACACCCGGCTCACCGATCAACACAGGGTTATTTTTTCGTCTACGGGAAAGGACTTGCATCACGCGACGGATTTCATCATCACGTCCAATAACCGGATCGAGTTTGCCTGAAATCGCTTCTTCGGTGAGCTCCCTGCCAAATCGGGTGAGTGCTTGGTATTTGTCTTCTGGATTCTGATCGGTTATCCGTTGGTTCCCGCGAATATCAACGAGCGCCTTGAGGATTTTGTCTTTCGTTACACCCACTTCCCGAAGGATTTTACCGACTTCCGTCGCCTTCGCTTCGGCACAGGCTATCAGAAGATGTTCTGTACTGACGTACGCGTCCTTGAGTGCTGTCGCTTCTTTGAAGCCAGTATCCAAAACGGATTGTAGGGCGTGGCTGATACGCATTTCAGCAGCTGCCCCCTGCACCTTAGGTGCTCTTTCAACGGCATCCGCAATCGCTGATGTAACTTCAGCAATATCGACACCTAATTTCTGGAAAATCGGTGTAACAATCCCGTCAGTCTGGCGAATAAGTGCCAGCATCAGATGTTCAACGCTAAGTTCAGGGTTTTGTGCATCTGTTGCTAAATTTTGTGCGGACTCCAGAGCCTCTTGTGTTTTAATTGTTAATCTATCAAATCTCATGGTGAACCTCCACTGTTGTATCTATTTTATTCAAATCCTATCTGAATCAGTTCAACATAAGTATAGCAAGATTTATGCCATTCTTCTTTTCGCTTTAGCGGTCAAAAACGGATGATTGGACATCAAAACCCGTGCCACTTTGGCATCTGATCTGCTAATCTGGCAGGGCAAATAGGTTAAAAGGCTATTTTACTTTTAATTCTGAAAGAGGTTCGGTTACAACGAGTTCCCGATTGACTGCAAGATTCGCCAATATCTGGACAACACCGCTCGCCCACCGAATTTCAAGTTGATCAACAGTCGTGCGTTGCCCAACCCCGAAAAGGACTCTTGGATCGTTGCTACTGAGATAACTCGACCCGACATGAACTTCGCGCGTCTGCGATTCAGCACCGATGGTCAATGTTATACGTGCCCCAACCCCGTCGCGGTTGCTGCGGGTACCGATTAGCTTGAGTCGGAGCCAATTGTTGAGTGCCTTGCTTTCATTTCGGAGAAGCACCACTTTATCGTTTAACTGCGTAATAAGTAGGTCTGTGTCGCCATCGTTATCGTAATCGCCGAAAAGGGTACCGCGGCTGACAGCAGGATGTCCATCAAACGGAACCTCAGTAAAAGTGCCATCGCCTTGATTCCAGAAGAACTGATTCGGTTGCTTATACGAAAGCACATCTGTAGTCCGTTCAACATTCGGAAAGATATGCCCATTCGCAACAAAAATATCGAGATGCCCATCGTTATCAGCATCGAAAAATCCGGTACCGAAGCCTAAAGAGAGATAACTCTCCTCACCGAGCCGCGCTTTATAACTGACATCGGAGAACGTGCCGTCGCCGTTATTGCGATAGAGGGTATTCGTCTCATACGAGAAATTGGTGACGAAAAGATCAAGAAAACCGTCGCTGTTGTAGTCACCAGCATCAACACCCATACCCGCTTGTGCTACACCATCTGCGCTGTAGGCACAGCCGGTGAGGATTGCGATCTCCGCAAAGGTGCCATCGCCTTTGTTATAGAAGAGATAGTTTGGCGTGTCATCGTTAGCAACATAAAGATCAGGATTGCCATCAGCATCAAAATCTGCAGCAACAACGCCTAATCCTTTACCATGGAACATGCCTCCCGGATCTCGAATGTTGGCAGCCTTAGTAACATCGGTAAAGGTGCCGTCGCCGTTGTTCCGATAGAGTCTGTCAGGCGCGCCTTCAAAATGTTTCGGATGGCAGTAACCGCGCGCCTTCTCGGTTGCCCTGAACCCTGGATTCTCAAAACAGGCAGGATAAGAGGCATCTAACTTATAGTTGAGGTAGTTAACAACATAGAGATCAAGGTAACCATCGCTGTCGTAATCGAAAAAGGTGGCACTGCTACTCCAGCGAGGGTCCCCTGTCCCTGATTCGGTTGTGACATCGGTAAACGTCCCATTACCGTTATTATGGTAGAGCCGGTTCGCACCGAAATTGGTTACGTAAATGTCCACGTAACCGTCATTGTCGTAATCTCCGCAAGCGACCCCGTGTCCATAACGCCCTTGATTACTAACACCAGTAGGTGTCGTGCCATCAGTGAAAGTGCCATCACCGTTATTGCGATAGAACATACTCGGGGCAGCACTATTGACGAGATATAAATCAAGGTCGCCATCGTTGTCATAATCGAGGAATGCGCCGCCTGCACCGAGCGTCTCAGGGAGATGAAATTCGCCAGATGCACCATCTGTGTGTTTAAAATGGATACCTGCAATATCGGTAACATCTGTAAAATGAATAGGAGATTCTATCGGCAGGGCAGGAAGTGGGATCAGCGTAAGAAGCAAGGCAGAAATTGCGACAGTTAAAACCGACCAATCAGATTTGAATGCCCAATCGTGGTAACTGTAAAAACTATCTCGCTTTGAATCGGGATTAGACGCGAGGACATCCATAATCTATAGGTCTCATCGAATTTAACCGATAACAGTGTTGTACATCATTGCTGTCCTTTAAAGCAATGTAGGGCTGAGGTACGGAACCTCGCCCTACAACACACAAACACAAATAGAAACAAATGTTATTGGCGTGTCCGTTCAGCTTTAATGCTTGCCCATGTCGTGGTGAATTTGTCTTTCGGTTCGACGCTGACGACTTGTGCTGCGTACGGGGCAAAATCAGCTGCATCAAAAGCAGAATTGTAGACGATGACTTCGTCAATGATACCACCGAAGTAGTGGATATTAGTACCTGCCCCGTCTTCATCGTGGAAAACGGCGTTGGCATTAACGTGTCCGATACCGATATCATCGCCGTGTCCGTAAAGTGCACCACCATCTTCGCTCGCGATGCGTTCACCATTCAGCCACATCTCGAATTTATTCGGTTCAACTGCGTTTGTAGCATCCCGAATAACGAGTGCAACGTGATACCATTTTCCAGACTCTACCGGTGCAGAGGGAAAGGCACCCTGCCACTGGTATTCGGCACGGTTCCAACCAGCGACATAGACTTGACCATCAAAGACGTTAAGAACAAGACCCCGGGTCCGTCCCCCTTCTTCAAAGATCGTCTGCTTTTGTGCAGTAATATCAACATCTGTGCAATTAAAATAAGCAGCGATCGTCCGATCAGTATAGAAGTTCGGTTGTGCGAGCGTATTGATACCTACAGAATCCGGGAGTTTAACCCCATCATCTACACCGTCAAAAAGTAGTGCTGTGCCAACGATACCGTCAACAACTTCTGGATCTCCGACGATGTTTCCATCTAAACCTTTTCCAGAGGTATCAGCGGCATCTCCATCGTCAAAATTCCAAACCCCTTCAACGGTTGCCTCGTCCCTCGCAGCGTAACTGGTTACGGCTACCAACATAAGTAAGACGCTGAAAATAACAATAAAACGATATTTTACCATTCTGGTATATCTCCTTTATAGTTTGTCACTGTTACAAAACGCAATGTGGATATTGCGGTTACTTTTGGGTGCGTTGCGCTTTCAGATTCCCCCAAGTTGTTGTGAATTTGCCTTGCGGTTTAACGCTTAAGCCTTGCGCGGCTTTCTTAAAATCACCTTCGTTGAAAGCAGAACCGTAAACGACAACCTCGTCAATTAAGCCAGCGAACCAGTCGATGTTAGTTCCGCTGCCACCTTCATCATGATAGACGGCATTCTGGTTGGTGAACCCGATACCGATGTCGTCGCCGTGTGCATGGAGTTGTCCGCCTTTTTCTTGGGCGATGCGTTTGCCATCAAGCCACATCTCAAACTTGTCTTTTTCCACTTTACCGGCTGCGTCTCGAATGACTAAACCGACGTGATACCAACGTTTCGACTTAACCTCGGCAGAGATCCATTCGCCGTTCCAGTTATATTCGGCGCGGTTCCAGCCACCGACGTAAACTTTCCCATCATGCACATAGATAACTAAGCCACGTGTTCGTCCACCCTCTTCAAAAATCACCTGCTTCCGGTCATCAATGTTGACATTATCGCAGTTGAAGAGTGCAGCGACCGTTCGGTCGGTATAGGGACCCCCCGTGTTGATGTCCGCAGAATCTGGAATTTTTATGCCGTCACTTTTACCGTTGAACTTCAACGCTTTTCCAGCGATACCGTCAACGGCTTGTGGCTTGCCAACAACATTACCGTTCAACTTCTTTTTAGATGTATCTTTAGCACTTCCATCATCAAACGTCCAGTTTGCAGCGACTGTCGCTTCATCGCGCTGCGCATCTACTGACATGATTGGTAACAACGCGCACAATAACAGAAGAATGCTCCCTGTGCAAATTATTCCTCTAATCATTCAATTCCTCCTTCAAAATTCCCGTTCTATAGCGTTAAAGCCCGATCTTCTGAGCGGGTTATATCTTTGTATCAAACCTGTTAAATACATACCCTATGCCCAATTATTGAAAATTAGCAGAAATTTGTCAACCTAAAAATTTCTGCTTCCCCCAAGAATTCAACCTTCGTTTATATTTCTTCGCGGGAACTATAGTATCCAAGGAATGCAATGTCTCGTAAGCCTCTGAACAATTTTCGTCGAATCCCAAGCCGGCTCTTTGACCAAGTTTCAATATATCTAATTGCATCGCCTTGGGCAAGCTGCGTAAAATGTTGGGGTTTCCCGATAAAAAAGGCTGGACACCACTGGAATAGATGGAGCGCGAAACGCAGCTGCCTCTGTAATGTTGTCGGTAATTGTTTGACGAACGCATCGATGGTAATAACTGGTATATTCAACGCATCATCACGCGGAACGCCTACCATATACGCACACACAGATTTGAGGATAGCGTGTTCAATCTCAGTGAAGAAATAAGTGACGTTTCGGGGGGTTTCAAGCATCGGGTTGTTCACGCGATTGTGCTAAAGATTCGCACAATTCTCGTGCCTCTACAACGGGTTCCGCTTCGCAAGGACGTACCTCTAAAACCTTTAAAACTTCTGAAGGCAGTTGCGCAAAGACTTCGTCCCACTCAAGATCTCCTGTCCCCGGCGGATGATATGCTTCAAGGTCTTGGAGATCGTGTAAGTTCACGCCGATGAGATGTTCTGCATAATGCGCAAGCCATTCATCTGCCCAACATATACCGAGCTTCTCTTGTAGGGCTGCATGCCCGACATCATGCCAATAGCGCATTGGGCTGCCGTAAAATTTCTCAAAGAACAACCCGACCTCATCAAAATTTGGGATTTGATAGTAATGTGGACGATTTTCAATAGCGATACAGAGCTCCATCCGTAGTGCGTTTTCGTTTAATTCATCCAAACTTCTTAAAACGGCATCTTGATGTTTGGCCGCTTTACGTTTCCGCCATTCGGTGGCTTCCGTCACCTTTTCGCTGAAGGCTTCAAATTCGCGCTCGCCGTAGGTATAAAGATCCGTCATTAGGTAAGATCGATCGTAAGTGTCAACTTCACCGAGGTGGAGCACAACGATTGGAACTTCCAATTCAAGCGCAAGTTCCATAGTTTGGAGCGTCCGTCGAACGGCTTCCTGCCGTTCATCAGTGTTGAGACTGGAAAGTAAAATCTTGTCTTTCTCTGCGTCCCTTTGCGGAATTCCTGGAAGGATAGGACAAAAATTGTGGATGGAACAGGGCGGATTGCCGCGAAGGTCCGGCTTGAGCTGCTCGACCTGATCAGGCGTGAGATGCCTGCTGAGTTCGAGTGCCTCAAACCCGAGATTTTTGAGTTCATCAAACAGGGCAGCCCCATCTTGCTGTTTCAAGGCGTTCCACATTGTTGAAATTGCTAACATTTTATTAGTTATCAGTTATCGGTTACCAGTTATCGGTTAAGAGCAGTTTGTGGCAGTTACTGATTCTGTTACTACTACCAGAAATCTCGTAACTGAAAACTGATAACCGAAGACTGGCAACTATTGCACGATAACCTTACGTCCTTCCACCTTCAGTTTGCCTTGCGCATACCACTTAATCACCTCAGGGTAAAGTTTGTGTTCCTCAACCTGAATCCGGTTGTGTAAACTCTCCTCATCATCCGTATCCAAGACAGGGACAACCGACTGCGCGATGATGGGACCCGAATCTACGCCTTCGTCAACAAAATGAACGGTTACACCGGCGATCTTCACGCCATAAGCCAATGTATCAGCAACAGGGTGCGCGCCAGGGAATGCCGGTAAAAGTGCCGGATGGACATTGATAATACGATTCTGGTATTTTCGGACGAAGGGGGGTTGGAACAGTTTCATAAATCCCGCGAGGACAACGAGCTCCGCGGCATAGTGTTTAATAAGGTTTGAAATTTCGGCATCAAAATCGACACGATTCTTAAAGTCTTGGGTTTTAACAATGTGTGTCGGTATGCCGGCGCGTTTTGCGCGTGTCAGCGCGTAAGCCTTCCGTCGGTCGCTGATTACAGCTGCGATCTCAATACCACTTGTTTCGTCTTGATGTAGCTGATCAATTAGAGTTTGGAGATTTGTTCCGCTTCCTGAAACGAGAACTGCGATTTTCATACTTTTAATAACTGGGTTTCCGCTTTGATTTTTCTTTTATCTCACATTTTGCGGCTAAATAGAAACTCAATTTTGATTCCCTACCAATACGAATGGTTTGTCCGCTGTCCATTAGGTATAGGGAGCCAAACGCCTCCAGTCTCGGTCGCTACCTGCTGTTGGAAATTGTCGTAAGTACCGACGACGCTGACAAAGACTTGTTTCTGCTGTAACATTTGGATAATCGCGAGGGACGAGTATTCACCCTCTGCGGGTTCATCCGTAACCAAAATGAAATAGGGATGTGCGTCCGGGCGGAGTTTCAGCCGTCGCAATCCCTCCGCGACAGCGTCCAATAACGTTTCATCGTCTTGGCACGGCAGTTCAACGATTTTCCGAATTTGTTTGAGCGTTTGCGGTGGATTATAGACGTTGATCATGTTTACAGATGCCCGCGACCGGAAACGGACGACTCCGATCTGATAATCTGCTAAAGCGTTATCCAAGTCCCGAACGAGGACATCCAGCTGCTTTAAAAAATGCGGGAGTTTATCGTCCATACTCTCGCTACTATCAACGAATAAGATAATATCCAGCGGTGTGTAAGTGCTGCGTTTGAGCACATCGCTACCGATTTTTGTAGAAACATCCGCCCATTGAGCGTTGCGTAGCGACACGGCTTTGCTTCTTAGCGTCAGCGATCTATTATTGGTCGCCCGCGCTATTGGCGGTCTCGGTTTTTCAGGAATGAGATGCCACTTGCCTCCCGTCTCAGCAGCCAGCATATGATGTTCATCAAGTGGAAGACCGAGCACATTCACATAAACACCGAACTCTCGGCAATACGCAATAGCATCCGTCACCCCTAATCCTTCTCGACTTGTTAGCGGTTCATCAGTAACAAGAATAAAATGCTTTTTAGATGTAGGGCGAAACCGGAGTTCTTTGACAGTTTGAACGACAGCATCCAAGGCGTTTTCATCATGATGCGTCGTGATTTGTTGGAGCGTGCGTTTATATTCCGTGAAACTCCTTGTCAACTGCGTGACTTTGATTTTGTTCTCATCTTTACTTGCCCAGAACTCTGTTACACCGAGGGCATAATCGATTTTCGAGGCTTTGTAGATGTCTACCATCTCTTTGAGATGCTCAATGACAGCTCTTATATTGTCCCCCATGCTGCCGCTGGCATCAATGACAAAAACCACGTCAATTGGACCCCCTTCGCTTGTTGCGACAATCTCCTGGGCAAGCTTTTTCATAACTCTTGGAAACGAAACTTTGGGCAGTTCCTTCCGTTTTTCCCGAATCTCTTCCACCAGTGCTGCTGATATCTCCTCTTCCTGTTCTTCTTCCACTATCTTAAGGGTCGAAATTTGTGGTGCGCGCTGAACTCTCGCCGGTCCTGAGCGTTTCGCGCCAAAAGTCGTGTCTCCCGCGGGGCTTGCGGCTTCCGTCTTCGATAAATTCCCTTCAACGTTGCGAAGTGTACGCGCAGCGGTGCTAACATCTCCCCAATTTTTTTCGGAGAGGTCAAGGGCTGCCGAAGGTTTATCTGTTTGCGCCTCGGCTTGTAAACTACGTCCTACAGCAAGCCGCTGCGTTTCAGTTGGCACAGCAACAGGGGATGCCAGAGAGGGTGGCGATTCCCCGGTACTCACATCCGTCAATTCACGCGAAGGCGTATGAAAACGCGGCGAAATCTTCTTCAGTGGTGGTTTGGGACGAGCAGTATGTTCGACTGAAATCAGTTCGGCTGCGAGGCCCGCTTTCTCTGATGCTATCGGCTGATTCTGCACCACGACATAAAAAGTTGTGACGAGAAAAAACAGATGGAATATTAAAGAAATGGATAATGCTTTACGGGTTACCGACTTGGTTTTCCAAGTTCTATACATCCGTTTTGCTGTCTTCATTTTCAACTCCAATATCCCGTCTTACGGCAGGACTTCATCAATCAGATAGGAACACATGCCTCAAAAATACGACTTACTCTCCTTGAAGGTAGGTCGTCAGTAAACGCTTAGGCGGTTCGTACTGAATAACTTCAAAGGAAATTAACTTCTCAGCATCAAGTTTACGCGATCTCTCCCCCAACTTATCACTCGAAGGTGGATAAAGCGTTACCCCGACCATCGTAAAGACCGCGAAAGTTAGCATAAAGATATAAACTGGACTCCGCGTCCGAATATTGTAGCGAAGGTTACCAATCAACATTGAAAGCGGACGCACCCACCCTAAATGTGCCTCAATGAACTGTCCGACTCGAGACCAGAGGGATGCTTGCTGTCGTTGATGTTCTGTGACCTCTGACACACGTGCCATTACACCACTTAAGAAATCTTCAGAAACGTCTATCTCTCCGGCATGACGGAGAAAGTCGTCGATCTGTTGGAGGCGTTGCAGATGATTCGCACAGGTCTCACATTTTTTCAGGTGCCGCCGGATGAGATGACGTTTCCATGCTGGTAACTCTTTGTCAATGTAAGCGGAAAGTTCATCTGGACTCGCAAGTAGTGTTTTGCATTTCGAGTTGTATACTTTTGGGAATTCGGTCTGTCTATATTTTTTCATTCATTCGCTCCTATTCCGGCTTTGACGAGCAATTTTTTCATTTTTTGTCGAGCGCGGTGAATCAACGCTTTAACGGCACCGACGGAGCATCCGAGGATTTCCGCGACCTCTTCATACCGTAAGTCTTGGTATGTAACCAGCGTCAATGCGATGCGTTGATTCTCCGGTAGCTGTGCGAGTGCTTTGCGGATCATCTGTCTCTGTTCCTTTTTTTCGAGTAGCATCTCCGGCAGATAACGGGTATCCCGCATGATCTCGGTATCGTGAATATCCTCGCCTTCCTCAACAAGGTCCTCTAAGTAATAGGTATTCCGACGCGAACGGTTGCGTATTTCGTTTCGACACAGATTAGTGGCGATTGTATAGAGCCAACTTTTGAACGACGCGGTCGGTTCATAGCGGTTCGCGCTCTTGAAGACTCGGAGGAACGTTTCCTGGGAAAGGTCTTCGGCGCGATGATAGTCGTCGATGGAGCGGTGAATGTAGTTAATCAGCGGGTTCTGATACCGCCGCACTAACAGCTCAAACGCACTCATATCGCCTTCACGACATTTCATCATCAAATCTTCATCCGAAACAAACATTTTTTTAATTTTCCTTGCGGTTCGGTGAGGGTAAACCTGCCAAAAACGTCTCTCTCCGTAGACCCGTCCCGGCGCGTTGCTTGGGACTACATTTGTGGTCGCCTGCGACTACCGCGAATGTTCCTTGCGGTTCGGTGAGGGTAATGGTTGCGCTTACGGGTTTTGGTCAAAATCCAATTGTAGTTTCAACTTGATTTGTATTGCTGTTTTGTATGCGTTGACGGCTTCACGTCGCTTTCCCTGAAATGTATAAACTTTTCCAAGTTCGGAATGCAATTCCGGATGATTCGGTATAAAATGGATGGCACGCGTGTAGACTTCAATCGCTTCGTCGTAGCGTTTTAGCAAACGATAGGTCGCAGCGAGATTGAGGTGTGCGGTCAGTTCGCTTGGCTCACATGCCACTGCCATTTTGTAGGCATCTATCGCCTTTTCATAATCACCGAGCATAAAATACGCCAAACCGAGGTGGAAGTGTGCCTCTGCTGACTCTTGGTTGTGTTGAATCACCTCTTGAAACGCTTCAATTGCTTTAGGGTAGTTTCGAGCGTTTAGGGCATCCGCGCCGTCTTTTAAGTATCCCGCGGCGGTCTGATGCGCGTGGATATCAACTTGCCCGCGCTGTATGAGTTTCTTTTGTGTATCACTTGAGGACACCGCAGAATCGTCAGGCACTAAGGCATTTTCTGCATCGGTTTTGTTGTCTTTCATCCGTCCTTCCCTATACCCTCAGCGTGCGATGCGGAATCCGATCACAAACTCCGCATACCCATCGCTAAAGAAATCGTAACTCGTACAAGTGCTATAGTCGTGGTTGTAATACCACGCGCCACCACATGCCACACGGAAATTCCCTTCGTCGTCATAAGTTGTGTCTGTCCACTCCCAAACGTTGCCGATCATGTCGTAGCAGCCGAACGGACTCATGCCGTCCCTGAAACTAACGACTGGCGTTGTCGTCCCCGCGCCGAGTTCTGCGGTGTTGCATCGCGGCTTGTCAATCTCATATCCCCACGGGAAAAGTCTATCATCGGGACCACGTGCTGCGTACTGCCATTCTGGGAACGTTAGCAATCGACCACCAACATAGCGGGCATACGCCTCTGCATCTTCACACGTCACCCAGACGACAGGGTGATCACCTCTATTTTCAGGATAACTACCATCCATCCAATCCTGCGGTGGCGTGTGTCCTGTTTCTTGAACAAACCGTTGATATTGCGCATTGGTTACAGGGTAGACCCCAATCTCAAATCCATCCATCTCAAGCGGTGCATTCTCTTCGCCAATATAGGCTGTCCCTGCAGGAATGTCAACGGTTATATCTAATACCTGTAGTGCAGCATTACGGACTTCTTTATCTTCGTGTGCAAGCGCGTAACCGAGCGGCGAAATAACTTCACCAACCGGTGGTGTTGTGAGCTGTGGTGTGGCCTCCCAACCGAGATCCGCGCTTAGCAATAATCGAGCGGTATCAAACAACGATGCGTCGAAATGCCAAGTCCAATAGTCTTTGCAGAGTTTTTGGAGTGCCTCTGGTGTATTGCGCTCTACCAATGCGAGTCGAGACGCGCTTGACTTTGTTATATTTAGAGTGTTTTTTGCTGTAACGCCGTTTGTGCGCTCCATGTTTACTATAGTAGCATAAAAAGGCTGTTTTGTGCAAAAGATTTTGGAGTCTATAGATTATCTAACCCTACAATCGCGGGGATTTCGTTCAATGATGTTATTTCGTAGTCGGGTTGAATTTTCGTGTCGTTCGGAATGCCTTCACGGTTGAGCCAGACGGTAGGCGCGCCGGCGTTTTTTGCCCCTGTAACATCGTTTTTAAGGGAATCCCCTACATGCAGCATTTGACGCAGTTCACAACCGGCTCTCTCGGCTGTGACCTGAAAGATTCTTGGATCCGGTTTCTCTACCTGTACATCTTGGGAAAAAACAACAAAGGCGAAACGTCCGTCGAGTCCACAACGTTCAGGATAGGTGTTTCCGTTTGAAAGCAATCCCAACTTGAAATGCGGAGCCAAAGCATCAAAGGTCGGGATAACATCAGGATACAACTCTATATCTTCAAAACGATGTTTACGGTATATCGCATCCAGATGCGCAGCGAGATCCTTATCGGGATGCCCGACGTGTTCAAGCGTTCTTTCAAACGCACGTCGTCTGATTTCCAACAGACTCCAGATTTCGCCTTTCACTTCTTCAGCCAATTGGTCGCGAATTGCAATCATTTTTTCCACTGTAAGTTCTAAAGCGCGTTGGGTTGGCACCTGTCTTTGCAGTTCCGCCAATGTTTGCTTGAGCGAATGGCGCATCACTTTTAGAAAATCCCACAAGGTCATGTCGCCATCAAAAGAGATCGTTGAAATTTGCAATGGTTTCTCCATTAGAAAAGGAAGTTGATAATACGTTTACTGAATACCCAACGCAGCTTTCAGGCAAGTGTCTACCTGTTGCATTGCCGAATCAGAAAGCCTACCAAGAATCCGAATGATTAACCTGTGATCGTAGGTGACTAAATTTTCACATTGAACGATTGAATCATAGCGAAGTCCTGTTTGCTGTCCTTCAACCGTTGAGATGTCAATGAGGTATTGCGTAGGTGCTCCGGTCCTTCGTTGAGGACTACTGGTAATGAGAGCCAGAATTGTGTCGTCAAGCCTTTGATTCCATACGTCCGCTTGCACAACAAGTGCCGGACGGACTTTGCTTCCTGTGTGGTTGCTATAAGGAAAATCCATCAACACTATGTCACTGCGTTGAACTTTCATTCTTCCTCCGTGGATCAAGGTCATTGTAAACATCCATCTCTGGATCATCCCAACCGGCTCGAAGTCCCGCTTGAATGAGGAGGTGACGGCGTTCTTCCTCAGTGAGCGGACTGTCGTCGTAGTATACGCCCTTTCGCATCAGTTCAAACGTTTCTACAGGGACCACCACATATTCTGCGTCTGTTTCTGGATCCACTAACCGCACAGGATCCTCTTGAGAATCTTTGATCGCTTGTTGGATTTCTTTAGTAAGGGCAATCATAGTTTGTCCTCCGTTGTTGATACACCGATTGAGGCATGGATTTGCGCGAACTGCCACGAGTCCTCAGTTTTTTCCAAGACTCCTGTCATCCGCATCACGAATTCCTCGGGTGTGCCTTGCCATTTGAGTTTCCAGATTTGTTGTGTGTAGAACCACGCCACCTCATGCCGCTCTTGGACATCAAGCGTAATAAACTTGATGCTGAAATCCTCAGTGCTCGCGACGTGATTTCGATAATACGCCGCGATTTCTGTGCTGCCCTCAACAACTTCGTCCGCATCGGTACCGATCTTGACGTAGTGTGTGACGGGGAGCATCATTTCAATGAGGGTTTCAGCATCTCTGGCAATGAGTGCATCAAAATATGATGTCACGACATCATGCGCATTCGGCATCATGAATTCCTGTGAGTGCATCCCACAAGGCAACACTCATCTGCTCACATGCCTGCACGACAGTAGCGTGAGATTCCGATGGCAACTTGCCAATGTACGCAAGCAGTTTCTCTGCCTCATGCTCGTTGTGCGAATGCGTCTCAAAATAGGGTTCAACCGTTTCAGGGAGTTGATAGAATTCTTTCAAACCAGCGAGTTTTGATTGTGCCGTTGCCGGTTGCTGCACCTCAAAGGCATAGAGTGCACCAAGCGCAGTCGTCGGTTCGGAGAAAAGTGTATCTGTGGTCTCAAGCAGTGCTTTGACTTCTGGAATCTGTGCTTCAGAGACGACCGTGTCAAGCCCATCGGCAAAATCAGCCCACATATCAATGTGTTCTGTTTCTTCCGCTGCGATCTCAGCATCGTTGAGTGTCTCCCACCCCTTTGGCATCATAGAGATCAGGGCACCGTATTCACGGGCATAAGACTGCAGTGCTTCGATTGGCAACTCGCCGGCACTCCACGCTTGATAGAAAGGATGGTTGAGTAAATCGTAATCTGCGATTTTGTTGTCTAATGCTTGTTTAAAATCCATTAAATTGGGTACTCCATTTTTAATATGAATCAAATTCAATTGCACGGCGTTGTTTCCGATAGCAGTTAATGTCAGGCAAAGCCAACTGCCTCAAAAAATCACCGTCCGTAACATGTTTTTAGTGTAGCATATAGTATGCATAGATGTCAAGAGAAGTGATTAATTTTCAGAAGCATTCAGTTAAGATTGTCAGTCAGGGAGTGATCCCAATTTTTAATAGGTGAATTGCGAGAAACTATAGGATGACACCGATTAAAAAATCGTTTGAATTAAACGAGAAATTTGTTATAATAACATAAGATGATTGGAAGCATTGTTTGTTAGAGAGGTAAGATGTTATGACTGAAGAACAGAAATTTATCTTCGATCTCAAGGGTTACCTGTTAATCCCTGAAGTCTTGACGGCTTCAGAGATTACAGCACTGAAAACACAGATTGAAACGATTCGTACTGACCCTGAATCTTTGCCACCATACGAACGGCGGTTTCCAGGTGGCACTGCCTCATTTTTAATCGACCACCCTGTCGTGATTGATATTCTCCGTGAGATTCTTGGAGAAATCCGGATGGAGTCGAGTTGGTTCACCTATCGTGAGGTAGGAGATGGGGGCCCGCCACCGCACGGGGGTGTACGGAATGTGAACCCTAATTTCAACTACCAGTGTCACGATGGGAATATATATTCTGCCCTGACGCGGGTGGTTTTTGAGTTGAATGAAGTCAAAGCCGGTGAAGGTGGCACCCTGTTTTTGCCCGGAAGCCATAAAGCAAATTTCCGAATCCCGGAAGCACATCGGCAGACAGATTCACCCCTTTTTGAGACATACAGCTGCCCCCCAGGTTCTGTGATTATCTTTACGGAAAATCTCTGTCACTCCGGGGTCGCGTGGCAAAATCCGGATCGCCCGCGGATCGCCATCTTCAATTGCTACAATTTCGTCGGGTGTCAATTTCACAAACCATCAGTACCAAAACACATTATTGAAGGCTTACCTCCCGAAAAACAGGCATACTTCCGCAATGTCTGGGTTTGGAGCCAAGGCGGTCCCGATAACGGAAAGAATTTGAGGTACGAAGGTTAATACGTTAGGACTTACGCAAAAAGCAGTATTTTATTTAACCCCCTACATCCCCCTTATCAGGGGACTTTAAGAGAAACAGGGCGCAAGTCCTAAATAATATAGATATCACGTATGGCTTTTACGCCTCCTGTATCACTGACTAACGCAGCACGGGCGGATGCATCGAGAAGTGTTTCAAAGTGGCGATGGACATTGTTCGGCATAATCCTCAGCATTGTGCCGATAGTCAATATTATCCTGATAAGCATAAGTACCATCGTTCTGAGTGTCTTAACACCACCAATTGACTTGTCCACATCCAAACGACAAGCACTCTATTTCCAAAATCCGGCGCGTTATACAGCGGAATACCGGCACACAGCAAAAAGGTTACGGTGCCTGCGAACTTTTTATGGATGGCTTGCGGGAATCATTATTTTAAATCTCTTTTGAAAGAACGGTAAGCAGCAGATGTCAAATAGACCGACACCTTACACAGGATTGGAAGATCAACTTATTTTGCGCGATCACCTCGCCGCAGATCGAACCACGCTTGCGAATGAACGTACCTATCTCGCCTATATCCGCACAGCGTTGACACTGTTTGTGGCAGGTTTATCCTTTGTGCACTTCAAGGACATCTTTAGCACACAGGTCGCTATCTTTAGCGCACCTGTCGTTGAGGTCATCGGCATCCTCTTTATTTTACTCGGTATCGCTACCTTCTTCGTTGGGTTTGTGAGATACAGGCGAATGCGCACACTCATTCACAAGATCAAGCAGGAAGAACGCAAAGAATCAGGAGAGTCAGACACACCATGAGAATAAGAGAAGTTGTTGTAACGGGTCAAAACCAAGTGGAACTACAGACTGCGGACATGGACGCACCGGTGCTCGCTTCCAATGAATTGCTGATAGACACAGAATACACGTTCATTAGTAGCGGGACAGAACTCGCAAACTATACAGGAAGAGAACCGAAAGTCTTTCAGAAGGGCGCGTGGTGTGAATATCCATGGCGTTCTGGCTATGCGAATGTCGGCGTTGTGCGCGACGTAGGGACTGATGTCACTCGGGCAGCACCGGGCGACCGAGTTTTTACTTATGGACGGCATGCCTCAACGATTCGCTATTCACAAGATCGACTGGTCGCCCCTGTTAGCGAGGCTGTAGATCCTGCTGTCGTCGCGGCATCACGGATGGCAGGCGTTGCGATGACTGCTATCGTCGTCGGGGAAATTGGGACAAACCCGTGGGTTGTTGTTTTTGGGTTAGGGCTTGTCGGGAACTTGGCATCACAGATGTTTCAGATTCACGGATGCCGCGTTATCGGTGTGGATCCAGTAGCAGAGCGGCAGAAACTCGTACAGCGGTGTGGGATTGAGCACACCGTTGGTGGAGATGCTAACGAGACACAAACACAAATTCAAGAGATTACGGGCGGTGAACTCGGCGATATTACGGTGGATGCGGTCGGACACAGCAGTGTCGTTATGCAGGCACTCCGTGCTACTGCGAATCATGGGCAACTTATTATTCTTGGTTCACCGCGCGTCTCAGTTCAAGGGGACCTGACCGATCTACTATCCGAAACGCATCTGCGATGGATTACGATCCGGGGCGCGTTAGAATGGTGCGTCCCGATGTATCCAGACATCGGCAACCGGACTTCGCAATTCGGCAAACAGCAGACGATCTTCAATTGGATGGCGCGCGGTCAGTTACACGTTGAACCCTTAATTTCGCATCGTCTCAAACCGGAGCAGATTAAGCAGGCTTATGATGGTCTCCTCAATGAGCCGAATGTGTATACAGGGGTTGTTCTGGATTGGACTGCTGCCTAATTTGATAAGCGTAGGACTTACGCAAAAAGCAGTAATTTTCTTTTTGTATTTTAAACCCCCTAAATCCCCCTTATCAGGGGGACTTTAAGAAGAAATACGTAAGCCTACTATAGTTTGGACAGTTTGATCAAATTACAAGTTATGAAAAGTTGGCAGTGTTCTCCCGTTAGAGCTCCCGAACAGATGTTAGGATTGCCTTCTAAACCTGTTTTTGGGTCTCTATTGTGTTAGAAACGCCTGCTTTTT
>JAJEDN010000086.1 GCA_022821495.1 Candidatus Poribacteria bacterium | reverse complement strand
GGCTATGCGAAACGCAGCTATCTCTGTTTTGCGATTTACTGGACATACAAAAATCACTGACGCACTCCAATATCTCGCAGCTCAACCTAAACTCGCAGTTAACCTCATAAAATGAAAAATCGTACAATTGAATGACCCTGATGATTCCCCAAGATCCGTTGATTTAACGATGCCTTCAGTGGTAAGTGCATAGAGAACATTTTCAAGCGCAATCAGACCCTGGACATGAGAACTTACCATTCCGGTAGTAAAAGGACGCCACGAGAGTCCTGCATCTGTCGATCGCGCTATCCCGGAAATGTCCGATGTATAAAAGTTACTTTCATCCAGTGCGACAACAGGGAAAATACTCTGACTCAACGAATTTCGATCAGCCCCGATATCTGTCCACGTATCACCCCTATCGGACGAATGTAGTAAGACACGTGTTCCCATCACCACAAGTCTTTTGCCAACTGCAACTAATTGGATACCGCTGAACACTTGGATTCGGAAGTTGTTATCCGCGGGCGGTAACTCCATCCACAACTTCCCATCTGCCTCTCTTCCCATTACCGGTGAAATATCGATCCAGGTATTGCCGAAGTCGGTTGAACGAAAAATTTTCGGCGGCGATTTCAAAATCTCAAACGACTGATTCAGTCCAAACGATTCCCCAAACAAGTGTACTTTCGGTGTAAAATCGAGCCCAGTTATAACATAAAGTTCACTTCCGGTGGTTACCAATGCATTAATAAATTGGGAACCGTAGAAAGGTACTCTCTCCCAATCATCTGTGGTAACACGGTAAAGGCCTTGGTTTGTTCCAATAAATACTTTGTTATCAAGAGCAATAGCATCCGAAATTGAGATGTCAGGTGCGAGATTCAGCTTCATAATATAGGCGTACAAATCTTGCATCATCGGTATCCAAGTTTTACCGGCATCGCCAGACCGAAAGATATGTTTTTCAAAAACGAGGTAGAACGCCTCATCCGTGACGAGCAATTCCAAAACACGTCCTTCCGGTCGGGAACCGACGGTATCCCAGGTCTTACCTGCATCGCTTGAGGCTAATAATTCGTCAGCGGTCAAGACATAGAGGATGTCGCCTTGTTCTGCCATCGGCGTTTGGAACTGTTGCGTTGGAGTGCTTTCGCAGATGAGGGTCCAGGCGTTTTCGTCATCTGTCAGGCGGTAAATCCCTCTCGCTGCAACGGCGTAGAGGGTTCGGTTGGATGTCGCAAACAGTCCGGCTCTGCCACCTGACGTGCCTTCGGGACCGCCCATCGGCATCCATCGCGATTTGTTTATGGTAGGTTTCTCAGGGTGGTCAGATTGATCGGCGATGACTTGAAACGTGGCTGCCCCACGGTTCACGTTTCCGTTACGCTTACCCGGTGTATCCGCGTTTCCGATCTGATTTCTCGGACGCAGTTTCTGCTTTGAAGCCCTAACAACGGACGCATCAACGAATTCAACAGTCATCTCCGATGTCGCGTCGAAACTATAAGGTTGCTGAAAGCGAGGCAGGTATTGCGTACCACTGCCCATCAGCAGGACGACCAAGGCAGCAGTTGAGGCAGCAATCGCCCACGGCATCCACGGCTTTCCACCTGATGGCGCAGTCGGTTTGATCCGGGCAATTTCTCGCAAAATGTTCTCTGTTAACGTTTCTGGGAACTTAACACCGCCTAAAACCTCGCGAACGATATGTTCCTCCTTCTCCAGCCGCTTCCGGGCGCGGTGGAGCCGACTCTTGATGGTGTTCGGCGATACCCCCAAAAACTTGCTAATATCTTCACAGGTCATGCCGCCGAGATAGTGAAGCGTTACGACGGTGCGCTCACTCTCCGGTAACTTTTGAAGGAGACGTTTGACGACCTCGCGTTGCTGTTCATTTACGATTTCTTCTTGTTGCTCAGTATGGTATTGCGCATAAGCCAACGCCTCTAATTCTTCTGGCGACATTATTTCTAACGATTCCATCGGAATTTGTTTCTTTTTTAACCAAGCGTGGCATCGGCGCGTGGCACTGACGTAAAGCCATCCGGCAAACAGATTCGGATTTTTTAGCGTTTGTAACTTTTTGTAAACGTTAAGGAAAATATCTTGTGTAATTTCTTCAGCAATGTGGAAGTCGCCAATTTTGCGCCATACAAGCGCGTGGAGCGGTTTTTGGTACTTCCGCACGAGCGCGCTGAAAGCCTGTTGGTCGCCTTCCAAGGTCTGTTGAACCAATTCAGCATCACCGTTGTTCTGCATACGTCACCTCCAAAACATGTTGTCCCTTATAATATTAAGAGACGTGCTGCAGGATGGCGGGTTGCATAAAATGCAAGATTTAGGAAATTTTATATTAAAATGGGAAAATTTGAAATATTTTGTTAAAAACTTAGGGGAGAAGGATGGAAACCTGATGGGATTTCGGCATCAGGATTTTTCGGTTTCTAAACGCAATATAATACCGTTGCGGAACTTGAAAGCTGCACGCTAAATCTCAATGCGTACAAATGCAAGGTACGCTCCGGCGAAAAAAACAACGAAAAACAGCGTTAGCAACAGCAAATCTACTGCCGCAGCGTTGAAATCACGGCTAAGACTGAACGTATCTTCAAACGTCGGAATTGATTCTGGGTTGATGGGCTTTTTCGACATGCCGTCATACGTCCCAATGATATGGAGACTCTCGGGATCTGCTCTATCCATATCCGAGACAAATCCTCGGTATTCACGGGCGTAACGCTGCACGTTCTCCACAAATTGTTGGTGCCGTCCGAACCCGGTTCCAGCAAAAACCTCAAGAAGATGCTGGACAAGCACAACCGGTGAGATGCGGGTAACAGAACGCGCGAATTGAATCTGGGCATGTTGCTGATTTAAGTATTCATGGATCAAACGTTCTCGTTCCGCTGCGTCCTTGATGACATATTCACCCGCTAACTCTATTTTTTTTGTTGGATCCTCACGCGTGTCTTGCAAACGAGCCTCGTATTCACCCCTAAGTTCATTTACAAGGTGTCTCGCGCGTTGGTCGAATTGACCATAAGTCATCGGTGTTGAAAACCCACTTGCAATAGAGGCAAGCGTGCTCGGCATAAAAACCACGAAGGTAACCCACGTCAACAGAAGTATTACAAGACTCGCTGCATTGTGCCGCACACGTGACGACACCAACAAACCTAACGCAATAAACAGACCAAGGTACAGCATCGAAAGCAAGAAAATAATACCTAAACGGCTCCATGCATCGGGACCAAGTTGCACATCGTTGGATGTGGAAATTACCAACAGATTCATTAACACTGCAAGCGTAAACGGGACGCTAATACTTACCAATGCCCCCAAAAATTTACCAATCAACACGGTATGGCGCGGTACCGAGTTTGCTAATGTCAAACGCAGTGTCCCACGCTCGCGTTCGCCAGAAATCGAATCAAAGGTGAATAGAATCGCGATGAGACTCAAGACGTACCCGATCACAAACCCCCAATCTATTTTGATAGTGTCCGGACGAATATTTTTTGAATTGAGCGTCGCAGGGATATAATCCAATTGCCAGAAGCCTGCTAAGTCATCAGTGGTCCAGGCGTAAAATCCGCCGTTGACACGATTTAACAAAAAATCCTCACCGCCATCTGCACAGAAATGGAAAGCGGACGGCTTTTTGTAAAGGTATCCGGGACCCTCTTGCGCAATGTGATACAAATTCGTCCGAGATCTTAAGCGATCCAGCGATTCTGTGACGGCATCGTGATATTTTTGCATCCGCAGAGGGTGTTCTCGGATATGCACAACGGCATTGATCAGCATCAAGCCGAGAAACAATAGGGTTGTCAACGCAAATCGGAGACTATTGAGATTATCATAGAGTTCACGTTTTGTGATATGCCACATTGGTTATTGGTTCTCAGTTGTCGGTTTTCAGAAGATTGGTTCTCGGTTATAAGTGGTAGGTTAAAAGAAAAAGCCGTGTTTTTGCTTGGGTGTTTCTTCGTGGAGCCCCTGAACCCTCTTAACTTATAACTTATAACTATTAACTTATAACTACTCTACACTTCGCTTTTGACGAAAATAAGAAATATTATGACGAACAGAACTATATTAAGCATGACCAGCAAGCATATATCCGGCAACGCCCGCTCAGCATTTGTGGCAACGTCAACCCTTTGAAAAGAAAACTGCGGCAAACTATCCCAATCTACCGCGCCCTGGTCGGCAGAAAACCATTGCTGAGTCCCGAAAGCATTCTTATCGTAATAATAGTCAACCAAGGTCCGTCGATACCTTCGCGCCGTCTCGAAAAAATCTCTGAGTCCGTGCAGGTCTGTTCCCGCCCACGCTTGCGTTGCAGCGTCGTACATCCCAACTGGCGAGCCTCTCAAAAGGATGCGATCGAGCATCGCTGGTTGAACGAAGATAGTTTCGAGTGCTTGTTTTCGGATAAGCCATGCACGTTCTGCAGCGTTGATGATCTGCGGTCCGAGGAAGCGGTGATAATCTTGTGCGTGTGGGACTTGAGGTTTGGATGCTTCACTAAGTTTCTCAATGTTTGAAACAGCGTGGTAGTCATACCTAAGTGTTGATGCATCTCTATGAAAATATTCGTAGTGGTAACCTGATCCCCATACCTGACCAAAATTCGGGTCATCTCCTACCATACCGAAGTGTGGATCTTCTCCTGGAAAGGCATCATTCGCAAGGAAGTGCTTTCGCTCCCTGTCAAATTCTTCCCATATCTGTTTAATTTCCTCGTAAGCGGATACCATACGTGTTTGAGAAGTCTGAGGTGGGTCAATCGCGGCAAGAACCGCGTTTGGATACACCAACACCCAAAACCCCCAGATAAACATAGCGAGCATCAGCGCGGTGCCGGTTCTGCGGGTTACTGTTGAAATTAGCATGCCGATGAGGTAAAAGACCGACAGATAGACAATTGAACTCAAGATAATCCCACCGATACGGAGGAAATCACCAATACTCAGCGAAATAGCGGTAGATGTTGTTAGCAAAATTATCGCGAGGAGCAGACTCATCAACAACGGAACAAGCAAGCAGAGCATCGCACTGATGTATTTCGCCAGCAAGATTTGACCGCGACGCACCGGATGCGTTAGGAGTAAACGTAATGTACCGCGCTCACGTTCCCCCGCAATGGCATCGTAGGCAAAAATAAGTGCGATTAGACTCAGAACCACCTCAAAAATAAAAACAATATCAATCGAAGTGAAGAGGTTGAGAAGTGGATTCGTCAATTTATACGTTCCGGTATCCCACAGCGTCGGCACAAAACCGTGAGATACCCAAATCTCGTTGCCCAGCCGTTTATCCAACCCGACATTGAAAATACTCAACGGATTCGGTGGGCGGGCAACGTACAATCTTCCGCCCGAATAGGTTTTCAGTTCCTGCGATTGCTGATGCTGCGTTTTGAGAACAGTGTTGTAAGCCTCTAACCGTCGCTCATAATCCTTGATAAGCACAAAGGTATTGGCGACGACGAGCAACAACATAATGAGGACGGCTGCGGCGAAGCGGAACGTCATCAGATTGTCAAGGAGTTCTCGGCGGATGAGCGTTATGCGCATGAAGGCTCCCTTTTAATATCGAAACTTGCTTATTTCTGTCCCAGAACCCTCAGAAACTCTGGATCATCCTTTACATCCGAAAATTCAGGGGTCTCAAGGAAAGACGGGTAGTAACTGTCCTGATAATTATAGCCCCTAACCACATAAGCGTCCTGCGCGATCTTCAAATGGTGTAAAGTCCTCTCGCGATCCTTCTCAGATGCCCAGATGCTCACAGCAAGCATGAAGTGATTATAATCGTTGTAATTTCCCAAATCGATGGAGAGTTGTAGCAAACCTTTCCCTTCGTCATATCTCTGCGCCCATACCAGACAACAACCGATATTATGAGCCGTACAAATAAGCTCATACATATTTACGGGGTATTGGGCATCCCGTTTTTCTACTTCCCCTTCGATAAACGTCCTTGTATCCGCCCAGACTTGATCGAAACGCTCCCAATCTTCCTGTTTACTATACACGCGAAGTCTATTCTCTCTGATAGACAACCAGAATAGAAAATAACTCTGCCAACCGGGTTCGCCATTGGCACGTTCCAATTTTTCTATTTCAAGAAGTGCTGCCTCGACCCTGTCGTTCCATATTAAGATATCTGCTCCCGATCTCAGAAAACTGCAACGACTGTACTGACTCACTTCAGGGGTCTCTAAACGCTCAGATGCCTCATTATAAAGTTGAATCCAGTCATCAATACGACCTTCCGCTTTCCAACAGCCAGCAGTGTTCAAATTGGAAACAACCCGCAACACATGTTTTTCTGAGTGCTTGCATGCCCAACGATAAAGACGCGTCTGTTCCTGAATGGCTTCTCGGTTTCGACTCAGAAAAGCGAGACTCTGTACTAACGACTTATGCGACCAGTAACGTTCTGTATCATCTGACACATCATCCATATACTTACGGAGTAGCGGTATCCGTTTTTCCATGCCGAGACTGCCCATAGACGGGTATATATCATCAACAACAAGATGCACTAACTCAGGTGTGATTTCCACCTTAAGTGCATCTTCAATCTCGTTGTTGACTTCCATAAGCATAACTTCCCGTGATGAAGGGTCAGACCGCATCTGTTCTCTATAGGCATCGAGCTTACCCCGAATGTCATCCAATTTAGCAGACATAATAAAATCTCCTTTGGAACCACCCCAAATCTCTCGAATCGTGGGTTCCTCCTTCTTCAACCGCTTGCGGGCGCGGTGGAGCCGACTCTTGACGGTGTTCGGTGATACACCCAAAAACTTGCTAACGTCTTCGCAGGTCATACTATCGAGATAATGAAGCGTTACAACGGTGCGTTCACCCTCCGGTAACTTTTGAAGGAGCCGTTTGATGACTTCGCGTTGCAGTTCATTCGCGAATTCATCTCGTTGCTTTGCACGGTATTGCGTATAAGCCAGTTCTTCTAATTCCTGTGGCGGCATTGCATCTAATGATGCCATCGGCACCCGCTTCTTTTCAAACCAAGCGTAACACTGGCGAGCGGCAATTACATAAAGCCATCCTTCAAACGTATTCGGATCTTTCAGCGTCTCAAGTTTTTCGTAAACTCTGAGGAATATATCTTGCGTGATCTCTTCAGCAATGTGGAAATCACCGACTTTTCGGCGCACGAAAGCGTGGACCGATTTTTGGTATTTCTGTACGAGCGTACTGAAAGCAGATTCATCGCCCGCCAATATCCGTTCAATCAATTGCACATCGTCGCTTTTCATACACCACCCCCAAAAATATGTTGTCTTCCAAAACGTTAAGATAGGAATCGGCGGCAGAAAGGTTGCATAAAATGCAAGATTTGGGAAAAATTGTCTGAATTAGGCACGCTTACTGGGAACAGTGATGGTTTCCCATTCGACTGCTGTGCGGCCTGCCATATCAACCGTTGCGGCGCGGAGGCGGTAATTTCCGGGGTGTTTCAGGCTAAAATTGATGTCTACTTCGGCTCCCGATTCCATTTGATGGATGCGAATTTCGGATTGTTCTCTGTTCAGGAACCGGTAATCTTCTTCCCCTGGACCGAACAACTCCCACAGCACCATCTCATTATTGTAGACCCCATTTTTGTCAGCACCCCGTGTGTAGTAAACGGCGGTAGCCCCTTCGGTTACAGTCGCACAAGCATGAACTTCAAATGCGGCATCGGCTTGTGATACAGAGACATCAACAGTTAAGGTTGGTGGGGTACCCGTCGGACGGGTGGGTGTCCTCGCGATTTCGTGTAAAACCGTCTCGTTTGCTTCGGTTACCTCTACTTTACTGTCCTCTCGGATACGGACGACTTCGCGATAATCGGACAACTTGAGACCTTCCAAATCCCATAAGAGATCAAAGGCAACGCCGAGTCGGATGGCTCTCTCGATTTCAGTGAAAAAGTTATGCATCACGGCGCGGTATTTGATACCTTCTCTATTGTGCCGCTCTAAATTGAGTTCACCTAAACCCCAGAGATTGCCCCTGCCCATCTCAACATGTCCCAAATTATAACCCACTGGCAGGAGGATGACGATTTCTGCTGCTGTACGTAGTTTGTCGAGATTTCTATGGGGATGGCTTTCGACGTGGGCACTTAAATTTCTTGAAAGTGCGAGGACTTCGTTGTAAGGCACACAGGCGAGTTGATAGTTATCCCAGTAGTGGAAATGTCGCGCCCCTAAGTCGTAAGCATGGGTTTGCAACCAGAACGCGTCGGCGCGGTGTACCTGTCCGTAGATACTCATACCCCAATTTTTATCGGTTTGCCTGGCGGCACCGCGTAGGAATCCGTAAAGGAGACTCGCCAAGTTTTTCGGGTTGTCTATCGGGATCTGGCAGCCGTAAGTTATATTCATTTCAGGGAGTGTTCGCATTGTCCCGACACGACCGGGTGGCTCAAAAACGATTGCAGCAGGCGTTTGGGTATCGCCCTCTGACAATTGGTATACTGCTGAACTGATTATGGTCTCCCATGTATACAGATTCTGTTGAAGAAACTTCATATCGCCTAAATCTATATCCGGGTGTGTTTCTAAACCGTTGCATAATCGAGCAGGAGGCCCGTCGTATTTAGCGGTATGGAAATAGTTTTGGAAGGCTTCATAGGCGATCTGCGGTGTCAACGCTTTCCGAAACGCGGGATCCGCTTCTAATTGAGGTCGTAGCACGTGGTCGCGTGTGCAGACAGCGGGTTCGTCCATGAAAATCGTGGGACCGAGGTAGTTGCTTCGGTATAAACACTCAGGATAGCCGAGCGCAGCTGCGTCGATTCCCCAATAAAAGATGTTCCGATTTTTAACCCATTCGCTCTGTTCTGCATCAACGCGGACGCAGTTGATGCCAGCATCAATCATCTCATCATAATCGGCTTCCGTCAAAGGTCTGAGTTCATAGTCAGATCCATCATAGCGACGCGTTTCGTCTTTCTGCCTTGTGTTGCTGGGCGGTCCAATCAGGGTATCCGAACGGAGCGCGAGGAGATGTGTGTCAGAGGGTTCGGCTGATACATCTGAATCGGCGATATGCGTGCGGCGATAGGTATGCCCAAGGTATTTTGTTGTTTTTGGGAAGAGCTGGTTTTGTGTCGCTTCACCTACCGGTTTAGGGAAAAGATATTGCCACGCACCAAGTGCAGGCAAGACGGGGTTCCCAGTGAATTTATCGCGAAACTCTAAGGGAATATCATCTCCGATCTGCAAAATATAACGGGATGTGACCGCACGTGCTATGTCAATATCCTCGGACGGCAGTCTTTCGGTGAGTAACCAGACAGCGAATTGTTCACCGTTTGCTTTTGTTGCTCGGAGACATATCCATTGATACGCTACGCCTGCCTTTTTCTCAACCGAACCGATTGTCACCCTAAACGTTTCCACAACGGTATTGCGAAGTTCGCCTGAGCCTTCATATTGGTAAATTGCTACTTGTCCGGGTTTACCGAGTGGACACTGCATCGTGGCACCTCAACGTGTGTCTAATTCACTCAGGATCCGTTCTACGACCTGTTTTCGTTCTCCCTGAACTGCAGGCTGTTCTAATTCGTAGACTTCAGGTGAAATTAGATGTTTATGGGTTTCGATAGGGAGCGCACTATGTGATCCTTTATCAATATAACGGTTAAAAATTGTAAAGCGGGGATAGTCTGCTGTCCAGCGTCTTCCGCCGTGGTAGAGTGCTTCGGTAAAGATAACACAGTCGCCAGCGTTGACAGGGACGTTGATAACAGTCGGCGGTCCGTCGTAAATTGAGAGATCATCGGGTGGGTCGAAGTTGCGTTTATGGCTGCCGGGGAGACAGACGAAACCTGTCCCTTCTGGCACATCCACTAACGAAGTACCGGCATTGAGAAACCCCGCTCGGGGTCCTAATTCGTCAACACTGTAATCTTGACCCGCGGCGTGGAAGTGGATGTCATCAGAGGTTGTGTAGTTTTTCGTTAAAGCACAGTCAACGAGGCACGGTGTTTCTCGTGTCAGCGCAATAATCACGCGCATAATCTCTCGGTTGAGAACAAGCCGTTGGAATACCGGATCGCCGTATTGGATATGATTGATCCAGTGGGCGATTGTGGGTGAAGTCTCGCCTGTTCGAGATGTAGAAGTCAACGGTGGTGGCAGTTGATCGAGGGTCATATCGTGCCACCGGTTGCCGAGTTCAATCATCCGTTCGATATCCTCAGGTGGAACGACTTTGCGGAGGATAATAAATCCGTGGTGATCAAAGAACCATTTTTCGTCTGGGGTTAGCATTCAAATTCCTTTTACGACTGTCGTTAACGTAACGCTACTGCGCTGTCTTCAGAGCACCCCAAACGACCGACAGTTTCTCGGCTGCTTGGACGGACAGCCCAATCTTCGACTTAAAATTGCGGGTCACTTCATCTGCGGTAAGTGGACGGTCGTAAATGCGGACTTCGTCAATAATACCGGGGAAATGCCGCTCAACGTTACCGCGATTGTTCGCCGCGCCTATGTAGACCGGCTCCACAAACGGAATAAAAGTATCAAGTTTCTTTACATCCCCTTCAATGATCTCTTGGGGTTCACCATCCATATAGATACTGACTTCGGAGTTACCGGGATCTACAATCCCGAAAACGACGTGGTGCCATTTGCCATCTGACAGCGCAAATTCGATCTCAACAGCGATGGCGTTGCAGCCCGCCGCTGATTTCTGTCGGACGTAGTAGTGAACAATATCCTCAGCAAGCGGGAATCCCGCTTTCGCGCTCCGGTTGACATCTATTGCCCACGCCATATTACACCCTTGGTCAAGGACTTTGAAAAGCGTCGTCCAGTCTTTCTTGAAACTCGTCTTGACCCACGCTTCAAATGTAGATGCGCCGACCTTTTCCCCAAAATCACCGAGGTTCGTCAAGTTCACATAATCGTCAGAGCCATCAAACTCAAGTGCCTCCCCGACCTGTCCGGCGACAACTTTCGGATCCCCGACGATCTTACCATCATTTTCACCCCAGACATCTTTGACTGTACCGCCAGCAATGTCTTGTTTGTCAAACGTCCAATAACTCACGAGTCCATCTGTGACGATCGGTTCCGTGGATCCGTTATGAATAAACATCGTGAGTATTAGTGAGAACGTGAAGAAATAGATTAGCATTTTCATCTAATATTCGGGCAGGAGCCCCCATCCTTTAGGTTGGGGAGGAATGCCCGCTCCTATCTGTTTTTTCTTGACGAAACACCAAGAATTGTAGTATAATGATAGTATCACGGTGGCAGACATAATCAGCGTAACCGCAAGGTTGCGTGTCGGTTTCCTACCCACTGGTTAGGGGTAAAAACTGTGAGTTGTGAAATCTTATGAAAAAACGAAAGTTTACGCGCAGAACGTACAAATACCAGATACGCGAACATCCGACAAATAAACGTCTTGGCAATATGTTTGACGACTTGTCTGATGTGCATAACCATTTCCTGAAGTTGGAAAACCGCTATTACCGCATCTATGGTAAATATGCGGGGCGTTATCGGTTGCAACCGCATTTGACGAAGTTGCTTGAACGCACCCATAAACATTGGGCGTGGATACCACGCGATACGCTTGACGCTGTGATTATCCGTCTGCATATCGCTTGGGAACGCTTCTTTGACTTCCCTAATGTCGGTCGTCCAAAGTTAAAACGCAAAGAACGTTATCGCTCTGCGAAGTTTCAAAGTGGGTATCTCCTTGAAGAAGATCGTGTTCGCCTTTCTTTCAAAGCATGGGATGACCCCTCGGAATCTTTGAAGTTCAATAAACGTTGGTTTTCGTTTCACCAGCATCGCGATTGGAAGGGACAGGTCTGCTATATCCAAATCCTTCGGGATACTGTTGGAACCTATTGGCTCTATGTCGTGACAGATGATACATCCAAAGAAGTCTTGCCCGCTACGGGTGAAAGTGTAGGTGCAGACTTCGGCATGGATACCTATCTGACACTTAGCACCGGTGAGAAGATACAATCGCCAGAGTTCTTGAAACAGTCCTTGAAAGCACTTCGCACCCTTTACAAAAGCGTTTCTCGTAAAGTGAAAGGTTCTCATAATTGGTGGCGTGCCGTCCGTCAACTTGCGCGGTTGTATCGGCATATCAGCAACCAACGCCGAGATTGGCATTTCAAACTTGCGACAGACCACTGCCGAAGGTTTGACCTTATCGCTACCGAGACGCTGAACCTTGAGGGTATGAAACGACTTTGGGGACGTAAGGTTTCTGACCTTGCTTTCGGAGAATTTGTTGAGATATTAGCATACAAGTGTTTCAAACATAATCGTGAGTTCCATCAAGTCGAACAATGGACACCAACGACAAAGCCGTGTTCGGATTGTGGTTTTCACAACGAAAATCTTTCTCTTTCAGATCGGCAGTGGACATGCCCTGAATGTGGTTCAGACCACGATAGAGACATCAACGCTGCGATCAACATTTTACGGGCTGCCTGTGGTCCCGTTGTGGAGCAGATGTAAGCCGTTTCCAAGGAAACGCAAACTGCGACGAAGCAGAAGCCCAATCCTTCAGGTTTGGGTGCCTTGACCGTGCGTTACTCCTTGCGGAAGATGTTCCCGCAGCTATGAAAATTTTTAGTGTCGTTTTTCGGTGCTTAAGTTCCTCAAAACTGGTGATAGCACCCACTACCTAAAGGTAGGGGCTTCGGTTTCATAGCGACTGCGGTTTTCTCAAAGAGTCCACCGTCTTATTTTCGCTCCACCTGCGGGCGTTTCCCCTATATCCCACATGGGACAGATATAGGGCATATT
>JAJEDN010000033.1 GCA_022821495.1 Candidatus Poribacteria bacterium | reverse complement strand
GGTGGTTTTTTGAATCATTAGAATGCCATTTCATGCGCTAAAAATCAAGCAATCTTTTCAAAACCATCGCATTTTCACCTTGCTATACCTGCTATCTCTTGATTATTACTGCCTCCTTGATAACTTTGATAAATATCAGTTGATATAAAGTCAATAACCATCAGGGTTTAAGCGTCAGTTAGGTTAGGACAAATTTTTTAAAATTAAAATTAAAATATATAAATATCCTACCAAAACTTTTTGTGATTCGCCACTATTTTTTGAAGACCTAATAGAAAACGCAAGTTGATCCTCTTGTAGCATGCTGCACGTCGCATCTGGCGTTTTTGCTGGGGGTATTTGCTTGGGATCTTTGATAGGGTGTTTCTGCAGATATCTTCAAGTCTGCCGCAAATCTTTTAGATTGTGCCAAATAAGAAACTCGCCCACAATTGAGTTGTGGGCGAGTTTGAAATCCATCTATTGCATCTGTCCCATACTCTGCATCATCACTATCATTTGGATGGCCTGCTTGAAGTCACCGAGTGTGAGCAGTAACTTCGTGTCAATCCCTTGCTCTTGGGCTTTAGCGGAAAACCCGATGCTGTAGCTTTCTGGCATGTTCATAAACATACCCGTGATCATTTGCATTGCTGCTGCAGCGTTTGGATCCGCTCTGCTAATAATAGGCAGTACACTTTTAACCATAGTCATCGGGGAAAGTGCCAAAAGCAGGTTATTGTCTGTTCCGAACGCATCAGCAAGTTTTTGATAACTCGGATTTTCAGAAAAATTGCCGCGCATTCCAGATTTTCTATCCAATGCAGACTTAATGAGTTCCGAACTCCCGATAGCAAGGAACAACTGACCTTCGTGAAAGGCATAATACCAGTTCCATTCTTCTGGCATTAGCGTTGCAGCTTCAGGCGGTAACTCTCCAAAAATTGAACCGAAGTTGGGGAAGACGTAACTTCTAATCTCAACGTCGTTGTGCGTAAGTGTTGGACCGGCATGCGCCCCATCGTACATACTAAACTGTGGCACATCGCCGACCATTTCTCGGACGATTTGCATAGAGTAGTGGAGCTGCTCAAGAAACATGTCCTGCATATAGGCTTCTGCCTTTTGTTTATCTTTCACCTCATAGATGATTAGATAGTCGGGTATAAAACTATCGCTAAAATTGGCAGTAAACCCCCATTCTTCACCGAGAGATTCAAAGAAAGTTGTTAGCTGCTCGGTAACTACATCCAGTTTACCTTGCTGCTCTTCTGAAAGATCGCCCGCAAACATTTTTAGCCATAACATGTTCATTTCAAGCATCAACTGTTGACTTCCTTGAAATGCACCATTAACAAAAGCGAGATCCGGAAGATCCTTGAGAACAGTCAATTCATCAGGCATCATCTTTTTCAAGGATTGCTGAATTTCGCTACCATTTTTGAATGCTAAGGATGGCGCGAGTTGGACATCAGTTCCTTTTACTTCAAGTGTTGCACTTAGAGATTCCAGTTGTGCAAGCGTATTTATGACTGTATCAAACACACTAACAATGAAGGGTGCCATCGCCATAGCGACAGGATCGCTTTCAAGGCTATCCTGCATTGATTCCGATTCCTCTTTAAGGGAAACACTGAGAACAGGTGCGATTGATTTAAGATCAAAGTGAAGTGCAAGTTGCGCCTCACCCTCCACAATATTCGCGAGGAACGAACTGTAGTCGGGGTTGGTCACGACGGACTGTTTGGTTTTCTTATAAGCATCAATAGCACCTTCACACACTTCAGCAGATCGAGAGAAAACAAGCATCTTTTCCAAAATAGCGAAATGCCCGCCGCCACCGGTCGCGCTCCAATAGGTTTCCCCATTATATTCGGTCGGCGCACTTCCTTCGCTTTCTGCTGCAATCACTTGCTGCATGGCTGCAGGATCGGTTAGGTGTACGACAGCAGAAAGGTCGGGGGGTCTCAAGTCACTCATAAAGATTACGAAATCTTGGTTTAAATCCAACCCGATTTCCTCTAACTCGGCGAGATCTTCAAATCCAGCACCAAAACTATCTGCTAAGATTTTGGCGAGGATCTGCGGGTTCTCGGCTGTTGGCATCAAGTCTGTGGCTAACGTATTAATCCGGTAATCCAATTCGAGCAAACTCGGACAGTAGATAATCCCCATCGCTTGCTCTGGAACCAGATGTAGCACACTACCACTTGGAATCTCCACCATCGGTACTGTTTCTTCAGGTTCAGTTTCATGAGGCACTTCCTCTTCAGCTACATGTGATTCTTGTTCTTCTGTTGACTCATGTTCTGCAGTTTCTTTTGAGGATTCTTGTTCTTCTGCCGACTCATGCTCTGCAGTTTCTTCTGAGGATTCTTGTTCTTCTGCTGACTCATGCTCTGCCGTTTCTTCTGAGGACTCGTGTTCTTCTGTCGACTCGTGTTCTGCTGTTTCCTCTGCTGGCTCATGCTCTACTGTTTCCTCTGAGGATTCTTGTTCTTCTGCCGACTCGTGCTCTGCTCTATCTTGTGCCGTAAGGTTCTCTGTGGATTCTTGCACAACGGGTGCTTCAGTAGCAACTGGAGGTGTCTCTTTCGCGCCACAACCGAGGCATATAAACATCGTGAAGAGTGCTAACGCTATAAGAGGTAAAGACAAACATTTTTTCATTTTCATTTCTCCTGAGACGTGGGACAGTCTATCAACATATCCGCACTGGATTCATGACATTAATTTTGGGTTTTTTCGATTTTTTCCTGGAGGGCATCAATCTCCGCGTTGGAAGTTAGCACGCCGATTTCGACTTCATAATGTCTGCGTCCGCCGGGTTCAATATATTGTAGCGTGCCGCGTTCACGTTCTTTTGCTCTACCTTCTACACCGCAGTTTGACGGTTCCAAACCGAAGACGTAAGTCCCTTCACCGCACATTTTCCACTGGACAAAGTTTGGAAATTGCGTCTTGTGATAACGCACCGATACACCGATACCTTGCCCATTATTGAAGTTTCGGTTTACAAGTGCAACGTAGATATGATTATCAACATCTGGTTCCATTTCATGATAGAAAGCCTGTTCTTGGAAATCGACAGTTGGTGGTTCGCAAAGATTATAATTGTTCAAATGTGCGGCAGCTGCTTCGTCACGCGGTGTGATGTGTGAGGTGGGAGCAAGCAGTTCGCTATCTTGGGTGAGAATTGGGAACCCGACGTTAATATGGAAGAGATACATGTGTGGTGAATCTTGGAATCCCAAATTTTCAACGACATCCTCAATATGCAACGTATGCGAACCCAACTCAGTCCAAATTCTGCGGGTGCGAGAGAGATTTTCGCCCAAAGCGGCGGTCTCTTTAACTTTGCCTTGTGCCCATAACATGTAGCGTTGCCCTTCCCACCGGCTGTCGACCCAAATGTTTTTTGCGGGGATATGCGAAATCCTGCCATGCAGTCCTAACGCTTCATCGTTATCTTCGTTAGGGACGCCGACTTGTTGCATCCCACAGGTTGTCAGTAGACCGCCGTAGAAGCTGCGTAGCCAACCGAGTCCTTCGGGTTCATAATGTGCAGGATTGACATCGCCCGTACTTGAACGCCAACAGAGCGGAATACCCTGATATTCAGCGTAGGAGATGTCCAATCCTCGGCTCGGTAGTACTGTGAAATTTAAGCCGCTCCCGGTTCGGAAGTCAATTGCATCAACACCCTTTTCGTTGCCATCCGTCAGTTGATACATCTTGGCATGCGCAATTTGGGATACATCTCCAACGTGACGCAGCAGTTGCGTTCTGTCATACGTTGCTCCATATAGGTTTATCAAATTAAGGTTCTCCTTTTTGGTGCGTCTTGATAGTTTTAATTTTTAAGGATATTGCGTTCAAACTCGTGTTAAAAAAGTGGATTGAAATTTTCTGTATTCTGTATTCTGAAAAGAAATTATAGCATGGACAGGAAAAAAAAGCAAGTTTTTCGGTAGAGGCATTCAGTTATTAGTTAATCCGAATCGCGGATACCGCGGGTTACGCAGATTACGCAGATTTAGATGTGTTGGGATTCGGAGATATGCTTTCCAGTAACTTGATTGGACTCAACTTTCAGTTGTTCTGACTTCAGTTTTGTGGTATGCTTAATGTACTTGCATTTACGCGTGATTTACGAAAAGGATACCGTATGATTGAAACTATGAGAGACAGCATTGAACAGATTGTTGAACAGACGTGCGCCGCCGACACCAATATCTTTGGTTACGACATTTGGACCCATCACATCCTGAAAGTCGTTGAAAATACGAAACAACTCGCTTCACGCTTTGATGCAGATCCCGAAATTGTGGAAATTGCGGCGTTACTTCATGATTATGCGAGTATAAAGGACAAAGCACTCTACGCGGATCATCACATTCACGGTCCGATTGAAGCAGAGAAACTTCTCAAACGTTTTGACTACCCAAAAGAAAAAAGAGAAGCCGTGAAGAACGCTATCGCAACACATCGAGCAAGCGTAACAGTTGAACATCGGAGTGCGGAGGGAGCATGTCTTGCAAATGCCGATGCCATGTCGCACATTGAACAAGTCCCCTCGCTTTTATACTTGGCTTACGTTCATCATGGCATGGGAATCGATGAAGGAAAAACGTGGGTTAAAGCAAAATTACAACGGAGTTGGCAGAAGTTACGAGCGGATGTCCAAGAGCTTGTTAGAGGTGAATATGAAGCGGCCTTGATGGTCCTCTAACAGGAGGTTTAGTGCGTTATCCTGTTTGAATTTTGGGGCTGGTTTGTAGTAGTGCGATTTATCACACATCCGGGAGTCGGAAACGGGCAATAATGCACTTCGCATGAATCAACGGTATGAATGCCTTATGGCATTCCCCGGGGCGAGTACGCCGCAGAATTGCCCTACTACGAACTGAATTTATAATTTGAAAAAGTGCTAAAGAAGTAACTATTCATCAAATTGGGCATCGTAGCAAAGTTTACTAAGGCAGCTCTATCTGTGATAGATTTAAACTATGCAAAACCCAACACAACTTCCCTTTTATGTAAGTTATATGAGCATTGACAAGGTTCACTGGTTCCTTGATCTCTTTGATGAACTTGGTATCAAAGTTTGGATTGACGGTGGATGGGGTGTCGATGCGCTGTTAGGTGAATGCACTCGGACACACCAGGATCTGGATATTATTATCTCATGGGAAGATTCAGCAGTCCTCACCGAGGCACTCTTCGCGCGTGGCTTTGTTGACATCTACACCGACGACCGTAAAGATCGAAATTTCGTGATGGGTCATCAATCTCATGGAAAGATTGACTTTCATGTCGTCGAACTTACCGCGGATGGCGGCGCGATCTACGGTCCAGGAGAGATTGACTGGATTATTACCCAATCAGAGCTGAACGCTGTAGGTTTTATCGGAGGGCGAGAGGTCCGGTGTCTATCGGTTGATTACCAAGTACGCTCACACGCTGGATATACATTACAAGATACAGACTTTGCTGACCTACGGGCATTGCAAGAAAGATACGGTGTTGCATTGCTCCCAACGCAGATTAAGGAAAAACAATGACGAAATACGAATACAAAACCATAAGAATTAGCCAGAAGGGATTTGGCTTTAAATCCAGAAAGATACCTGATCTTGAAAGCGCGCTTAATCGTGAAGGGAAAGAAGGGTGGCGGCTTTGTGAGGTCATCCAACCCGCAGCGGCTATGGGGGAAGCAACCGCCGTAATTGTGATTTTTGAGAGAGCATTAGAACAAACGGAAAGTTGAATCCCCTAAAAGGGTGATAGCTCTCTGCAAATCACGCGGCGCAATGAATTGCGCCACTAAGAACAGCCCTTAAGTTTAGACTGGACAGAACACTGGATCTAATGCTTCCAGAAAAGAGTAACAACACCAGCAATCATCAAAGCGATAGACCACAGTAGATCCATGTTGAACCATGCCTTGCGAAGTAGTGCAAGCCCTACGACCTCGTAAACGATAACCGCCACAATTCCCGTCACCACAAAAAAACTGAGGGTATGTACCCCGACTGCGGACAGTAACATCACAGCATTATCAGCCATGCCCATTGCCGCATGGTGCATGTGCCCTGATGCTTCAGCAGCAGGTGTCCGTAATAAAAGCGGTGCCAGCATCAAGCCTGCGCCGTGTGCAGATGCCATCAGGAAAGACCAGATCGTTAAGTCTTTGAAGTTAACACGCATTCCGACCCATTTCGGGTGTCGCGCTCGGAAGAATTTGTACGCGCCAAAACCGAACAGAACGACTGCGCAAGCGATGCGAAGGACGTTCTCAGGAAGTTGTTGCTGCGCCAAAGCGATGATGAAAACGACTACAGCAATAGATATAGCGTGCCCAAGTGCCATTGGAAAAAGCGCGCCGATAACCGCGCCCCTTCGTTTTTCCTGCATACCTAACGCGACCGCAAAAAGCCAGCCCATCCCCGGATTAATACCGTGAAATACGCCGAGAAGTGTGTAACTTAACCACGAGACAGTATCCATAAAATATCTCTTTTCAGTGATAATATAAGGGTGCTGCAAAAAAACTTGCGCACCCTTTTTTTAAACAGTATTGTAACATCATGCGCACTTCGGGAGCAAGGTTAGAAATTTCGCCAGCAGTACGCCGATGAAAATATCATTCGATTCTTAGGAGTAGCAAAAAGTATCAGAAGAACTATCGCCACCTTGCAGTCGAATCTGATGGGCGCGACTCTCACCAAAGTCTACGAAGAAGTTGGAATCCAATTCCAGTCCGCCATCCTCTGTATTCACATCAGCCTTCACCATCCATCCGTTCGCGCCTTCGGGGTAAAACTGGTTATCCCATGCGACGTAGAGGGAATTAGTGAAATAGAGGCGTTTGCCATCTCGACTCAATTCCACCATCTGGGGACCGCCACTGACAGGTCCAGCAGCCGGGTGCGGATGCGATTTTGTAATTCCGCCTATTTCGAGCGTTCCCGTATGCTTTGGATTAAACGGGTCAGACACATCGTATTGTAACAACTCCCCAGTGCCCCAGCAAGAGACGTACAGGAACCGGTCATCCAGCGAGAGGATATGGTCGGTGACAAGCGGAGGAATCATCCCAATATCCTTCAAAGCAGGTGGCAAGTCATCTGGGTTCTCAGGTGCTTGTGCAGGAATATCAATAATTTTTTGAATGCCCCAATCGTCTCCATCTTTATACCATGTCCAAATGGAGCTCGACAGGTCGTTCATATTCAATACCGCATTGACGAACCCGTGTGCCTTCGTTGGGTCGTGCGCGGGGCGTAACTCTAAAATCATCTGATAGTCGTCGCCCAAATCCAAGGTCTGGATATTCTTGCGGTGTCGGATATCCCAGATATGGATTTTGTGTCCGAATTTGCGGGCACCTAAATCTTCAAGGCTCACGCCGTTTTCAATCATTCCGGGGTAACCCCATTCACTGGTGACGGCGACATCGTACCCCAAGTGCCACCAGAAATCGTAAGAGAGGGATTGTGGACCGCGTTCCACTTCCCACTGCCCGAGAATATTGAAATTGTAGTGATCCATGAGGAAAATCCCACCAGGACCTTCTTCTGAACCTGCTGAAGCCAAAGCACTAATATAGATCCCTTCGGGACCGCAGTGTACTGTATGTGGACGCGTATATCCGGAACGCCCCTCAACTTCCTCCGCTTTTATGGTCTTCACGAGTTGAGGTGCTTTAGGATTCTCTTTCACATCAAGGATATAGATATGAGAACCCCGCAATGCTGGCACAATGAGGTAACGCCGTTCTACATAAGGGTGTGGGGCGTAGGGACAGAGCGCTGCACTACAAGCGTTCCAACCGAAGTGATGAATTTCGTCGCGAACGCCGAGTTCCAGTTTATTAACAATCTGTCCGTAGGTATCAGATGCTGTGTTGAGATCAACCACACACATCGCGTCGGGCTTGTCGTCATCTCTTGGTGCAGCGACATAGGCGACATCTTCGATAGGTGCCTCAATCGCCATTTTGGGTGATGGGTAAAAAGTTGGGTCAGGTTTCCACTGTTGTAACAAGTTTATTTCTCCTTTTTAACAGTTGTTGGTTATGGGTTGTCGGTTATCAGTTACAAGACGGTTCTGATATTCCTAAAGTCTCTTTTTCTCACTGCAAAGCAAACTGAAAGGTTTTTCATAGAAAACCGAACTGATAACTGGTTACTATTCCTCATCGTTCTTCGCGCGGTCAAGCCAACCGGGTAATCTAACACCTTCGGAGAGTTGCCACGCGGTCAAATAGAGCGAAGCCGTCCAACGCACAGACTCACGCGCGCGGTCATTTGTAAAATCAACCAAAGCAGGCGTCGGGCTTTTCAGATCTTTCCAATCTTCGGCGAGTGCATAGACGTTATCAACCAGACTGAATCCGGCTTTGATCTGCGTTATTATCGCTGGCATTAAATCGCCGACCGCCTCTATCTGTTGTGCTTTCGCGAGTTCTGTTGGATTCAGTTTCAACATCTCAATTGCTGAATCAACTTTCTCATGGATACCTGCATGTAGGCGTGTTCCGTCTGCTTGTTTAATCCCATCAAAATTAATGGTTAGGTGCAGAGGTTGACACATATCCTGTGCATAGTGTGCCAGGAAACCTGCATAGAGGAAGCATTTGTTCTGAATCATCGGATTATCGGGCCATTTGCGATGTTCTGCAAAAGCGACAGCGAGGCGTTCTGTCCATTCTGCCAATGCGTATGGCAGTGTGCCGACGACTCGCGGTGCAATCCCGAGTTCTGCGCATAATTTAATATGTGCCTCGCGTCCCTCTGGGATCGGATGCCCTTTTAGTAATTCGACATCAATGTAGTGTTCCCCGTATTCAGCCTGTCGGGCGTGTGGTGTACTACGTTCCTTAGAAATATCTGGGTCATAAACACAGTGGGCGATCATTTTTTCAGCAGATCGGAAAAACTCTGGCATCTCTTCAGGAAGTGATTTAACGGCTGCTTGTGTAAGAATATCGTGTCCGCCACCCCACCATGCCCAAACGGGTGTTGTAAAAATAAGTGAAAACAGAATCAATATATTACAAAAACGTCTCATTTTTTATTTTCCCTTGTGGTTCGTTCAGATGAATTGGTTAAATACCGTTAACCACCTGCGCCTGCTTCGTAATGAGAATGCAGGCTACAATTATCGATAAAACCGCACAATCCATTTGTTAGTCTGCCGCCAGATATTCAGCGGGACTCGCTTCCTGCCATTGGAACTGAAGTTCAGTTGTTTCATGAGGTTTAAACGATGTCGTGACTGTTTCAACGGCAGGTCCAACGATGTCAATCTCGTTCAAATCCGCGGTGCCGTAGCCCAATTCATTTGCATAATGAAAAAGCCCTATTTCTAACGGCTCAAATCCCATCGCTTTCGTTGTAACGGCATCTGCCGCAAACACGTCACCACTTACAACAGCGATGCCGAGAGGGACAGAGTCGGTACCACCGGGTCCGTTGCCCTGTAGTCCAAGGGTCCCATCAACAATAGCGATATCGGGTTTGAGGTGGCGTGAGAGCCGTAGTAAATTGATATTGAGCGTCTGTGCCTCGCGTGGCAGCACCCGATCTGCGTGGCTATGATAGCCGTGCATTTTGATCCGATCATCCTTATGCAGGGTGCCCATAATCATATTCTTCATCGCGAGCGTTACAACTCCGGCATCGTGTGTTTTAGCGATAGCGACGGAGATTGTACAAGGACACTCCAGGACTGTCTTTGGCATCCGGACGGTATCTTCCTCACGCCCAGATAGAAAGACACTGGTTTCTACCCATTGCGTCTCTTGATGTAAATCAACAAGCCGGATCGGGATATCGTATTCGGCTTGGAGTGCTTCATAACCGAAAACTTGGAACGCCTCACCAGAAAATTTTTCATTCGCGCCTTCAGCGACAATGACCTCTTTCGGTGGTTGGGGTGTGCTCAACAAAAAATCCAACGCGCCTCGCATCGCATCCACGTGCGACGAAGCGAGTTGATTGGTACTGGAGAGGAAATTCGGTTTCAACAGTACCTGCTCACGAACTTTCGGTGTGAGTTCTTCACGTATATTGTCCAACGCTTCAAACACGTTAGAACGTCGCCTGCCGGTTTTGGCAAGCCCAACTTTGGTGCCCATCTGTTTCTCCTTTAAATCGCGCTCCTAAAAAGCACGTCTACAGAGATTGGTAAACTGTTAGTCAAGAATGTGCCTTAGAAATCCAGAATGTTTTTCTAAGAGCGCATTTGCATCTGTTACGTTCAGTCCTTTCGCGAGCATTACGATAGCCAGTTTCGCTTGACCGTTCGCCTGTGTTAATGCTGCCTCGGCTGTCTCAATGCCGATACCTGTAACCGCCTGAACAATCCGAATGCTTCGCGCGACAAGTTTTGAATTAGAAGCATGCACGTCCACCATCAGATTATTGTAGACCTTGCCGAGTTTTATCATAGAGACGGTTGTGAGCATATTCAGGACAAGTTTCGTGGCTGTTCCTGATTTCAATCGAGTTGAGCCAGTAATAATCTCGGGACCAACAATCGGTGTGATGAAATGCGTTACCCACCCCTTTAATTCTTCAGGTGGCGGCACACAGCAGAGAAACACCGTTGTTGTGCCGATAGCGTGTGCCTGCTTCAAAGCACCAATAACATAAGGTGTCCGCCCACTACTTGCGATGCCAACGATTACATCTTGCGGGGTGAGCTGCTGTTCTCGAACAGCACGCGCACCGCTTTCAGGTTTGTCCTCTTCGCCCTCGATTGAGCGACGCAAGGCGACATCCCCACCAGCAATTATTCCTTGGACCATCTCTGGAGGTGTACTGAAAGTCGGTGGACATTCGGAAGCATCTAACACGCCAAGTCTACCGCTTGTACCTGCGCCGACATAAAATAACCTGCCCCCCGTGCGAAATGCATCAACACATAAATCAATAGCATGGGCAATTGCATCAGATTCTGCTTCTACTGCTGCGACGGCTTTCTGATCTTCTTCATGGAAAATCCGAACAATTTCTGAAGTTGACTTCAGATCGATATCGGTAGAATTCGGGTTTCGCTCTTCTGTTTTTTTAATTATACCTTGCGGTTCGGTGAGGTGGGTTTATTAGATATTGACGCGCCTTTCCGTATATCCGCCCTCCATTCCATTACGGGCTAACGTTTTGAACTTCTTAACTTTTAAAAAACTAAAACCGATTGACTTGACGCGGTATCCTTCTACAGACTCGCTTGTACTAACAACACAGCACCGTATGCAGGTTCATGTTTTGGCAGTAGCACTGATACCCTCGGCCGAATTCTCGCAAGCCGATGGCGAAGTTTATCCGAAAACATCGGTTGATAGATAAGGTTACCACCACTGAGAACGATATCAAACGGTTCTATGAATGCTAACTGTTCAATTACGCTCTCTGCAGCGTAAACGAGTTCATCAGCAGCCGTGTCAACGATTTCGCTTGCAACCGTGTCCGCCGTTCTGGCAGCATCAAATACGACTTCCGCCACCTGTGCGATTTCGTCTCGCCTTGCGGCGTGTGCCCAGCGAATCAGGTTACTTGGCTCACCGAGTTCGAGCTTATCAAGAATTCGATTTGTCAATTCGGTTGAATTACCTCTGCCGTCAGCAGCACGAGCAACGGCACGGAGTCCTTTTATAGCGATATCGTAACCACTGCCTTCATCACCGAGTAGATATCCCCATCCGCTTGCGCGTGCTTCCTTACCATCAGCGTTAATGCCATAAACAATAGCACCAGTCCCTGAAATGACAATCACACCGTGTTGTTTCTCAGTACCCCCAACGAGGGCAATATGTGCATCATGTGTCAGGATTCTTTGGTTTTTGCTGATGCCAAGTTCATCACAAATCCTGCCAATGACTTTCTGATCTTCAGCCCGTCCCAAACCTGCCATTCCGAGACAAAAATGGATAGAACTTATTGACGGGATTCCTGCTTTTTCACAAAGTTCTCCGACAACGTTTTTCAAAATCGCTTGCGTTTTCGCTTCACCAACGACGTGGTAATTTGAGGGACCCGACTGCGCTTGTGCAAGGCATCGTCCTGTTTCTGTCGTTAGGATACCGACTGTTCCTGTCCCGCCGCCATCAATTCCGACGATGTACATAAGACTCCAATATAAGTAGCCGGTCCAAAACCATCCAGTTCTCCATTACCCTATATCACATCTGTTAGCGTTCCGACAACCGATAATGCTAACGCTGCCCTGTTTTGTGCAATTCGGAGCTAAAATATGCCCTATTTTGTGCAAGATTTTATGATTATTCCGCAGAGAGTCGTATCAGCGCGGTATTATCCCAATCGGCACGAAATTTGCTACAATCACACAGTTGTCAGCGATCAGGGAGTGTTCTCCCGTAATTTCGATTTTCGCGCAAAGTCCCTTGATGTGGAAACGACAGCGGACTTCACTGGCAAGGTTTAAAACCTCGTCTACCGATTACTGACCGCTGATAAGCACTTGACGATCTACAGTAAATTCAGTATAATGTAGTTTACCACGATTCCGAAATGGATGCAATAAAAATTTATTCGCGGAGGATTAAAATGCAAAGCAAAAACTACCTCGCGCTTCTTATCTTATGTGGAAGTTTTGTCTACCTCAGTTGTACGCAAGATTCGGTGCAATTTGAGTGGCGACAGATTGAAAGCGGTACGGGTGAACATCTCTATGGCGTACATTTTCTCGATGCGGAACACGGATGGGCAGTCGGGACTACTGGTACAATACTATCTACCGCCAATGGTGGAATGACTTGGACTGCGGGATCTGTGTCGAAAGAGACACTGACACAAGTGAGTTTCACGACCCCGAATAACGGTTGGCTTGCCAGCATAGGAAAGGTGCAGTACACGGGCAGCGGCGGCAAGACATGGCGCGTGCAACACCAAGCCCGCGGCACCGGTAAGAGGCCTCCGGGTATTTTGGATCTATACTTTGTGAGTACAACCGAAGGGTGGGCGGTCGGAGGTTCTGGTACAATTCTCCACACAAAAGACGGTGGCAGTCGTTGGGAAAACCATAGAGATCTTTCAGATAAACATCTCTGGGGTGTCTATTTTGTAGATGCCAACCATGGATGGATTGTTGGCGAGGCGGGTGAGGTGCTCCATACGCAAAATGGTGGAGAACGGTGGGTTCGCCAGAGAACTGATGTTGAGACTCCTCTATTTGCTGTCTATTTCGCGAACCTAACACACGGGTGGGTTGTTGGCACAGACGGGTTGATCCTGCATACTACTGACGGCGGAAAGGCGTGGCATCGACAGAAAACGCCTGTGAATCAGAGTTTACGAGATATAGCATTTCGTGACGAAAAACGCGGGTGGGCAGTTGGTGAAAAGGGATTAATCCTCCATACAACAGATGGTGGTAACCTATGGAGTCGTTATCCTACACCGGCACAACATAACTTGCAGGATATCCATCTTCACAAAAATGCCGGTTGGATCGTCGGCGCGAAAGGGACTATCCTGCGGAGTTATTAGGGTTCAAGGTGCAAATAAAATTCTCCTTTTTGAAAGAGTGCCTAACACTCGTGAGACACTATTCGCGCGGAAGTGAAACTGTGCTGGGAACAACAATTTCACCCGCAATAATTTTTGCTTTCAGCGATTCAACGGTCGCTATGAGGTCATCTGAAAGCAACGACTGATTGTGTTCATCAACGGCATAACTGACATCCCCTTCTTCAAGCCCGAAGTATCGGACACCTGCCGTAAAATTGTCATCAGCGGTTTCTCGGATGATGCGCTGCACGGAAGTTGGAATCTCTTTTGTCATACTCGTCAAGACAATTCCTGGGGCAAGATGGTTACCGTTAGCATCAACCCAAATAATGAACTTTTGTTGCTCTTGTGCTGCTTCGAGCACGCCTTGACCGGATCCACCGGCAGCGACGTAAATCACATCCACTCCACTTTCATATTGTGCTAAAGCCAATTCTTTCGCCCTACCTGGTTGCCCAAAACCCGTTACATCCTCACTGATGTATTCTATGGAGATTTCTGCATCTGGATTGATAGCTTGAATTCCAGCGATGTACCCCGCTTCAAACTCGCGTAACAACGGGACATCCACACCACCAATATAACCGATTTTGTTACTTTCCGATTTCAAAGCCGCAATTGCGCCGACTAGAAACGATCCTTCGTTGGATTTATAGTTCACAGAAGCCACATTTGGAATATCAAGTACAACATCAAATATCGCAAAATTGACATCAGGAAATTCCGGTGCGACGCTCGCGAGCACGTCTCCCATTTGATAACCCGCTGTTAAAACAAGTTCTGAATTCTGTGCTGCATCTCTTAGGAGCCTCTCTGTGGCTATAGGATCATTTTCATTACCGTTTGCTTCAGTTAGCATGATTCCAAGTCCTTCTTCTGCTGTCCGGACACCGATATGGAAAGCATCGCAGTAAGCAGCGGAACCGACGCAATCGCTTGGATATATCATGGTTACGCGAAGCGGTGCAGCGTCTATTTCGCTTGATGGTTCAAAAAGGATTACGTCCTGAATCGGACCACAACCAGAAATTAAAAATAGTCCGAATGCTAAGAAAAGGTATTTGCTCAAAACACTCAAGCTTTTCATGTTTCCCCCGTAAAACTTTTATGATAACATGAAGTTTTTAAAATTTATCGATAATTAAGAGCCGCCACAGATTATACGCCTATCGCATACCCATCACGGCGCGGGTCCGCACCCCCCATAAAACTTCCTTCTTCGGGATCAAAAGCGATACCGTGTCCGCCGCCGACGGTTGCTGTCCAATCCGGTAAAACCTCTACTTCATGCCCACGTGCTTCCAATGCTGCACGGACAGCCACAGGAATACGTCCTTCCATGCTGACATGCGTGCCAGGATTTACCAATCGAATGCGTGGTGCCTCAATCGCTGCCTGAACGTTCATGCCGTGTTCAATCAGATTCAACACCATCTGTAGTGTCGTCTGAAGGATGCCGTGGCTTCCGGGTGTGCCAATCGCTGCGAACGGATTCCCATCTTTCCAAACTTGGCACGGGGACATACACATCTCTATCCGTTTATGCGGTCCGACGGCATTTGGACTCTCTGGAATTCTATCAAACCAATTCATAAAGTTGTTAAGAAACATGCCTGTCGAACCGAGAATTACACCTGAGCCGAAAGGTTGTCCGAGGCTCTGTGTGACAGCGACGATATTGCCTTCTGCGTCGGCGGTATCGAAATGGGTTGTGCATTCGGTTGTCCAGTCATTAGCGACGATTTCACCGGGAAGTTTGTCCTTCGACCAGCGTTCACCGCCACTGACCGCCGCTTGTTCGCCGATGCGTTCGCGTTGGGCACGGGCATAGTCTTTAGACAACAACCGTTCAATGGGTGGGTTCGGACGTGGGGCGTATTCGGCTCTGTCTGCGCTCGCCAGTTTAATTGCTTCAATCAGTAGATGCAAGTATTCCGGCGTATTGTGTCCAAGTTCACCGAGGGGATCATTTTCTAAAATATTGAGAGTTTCCAAGTATTGAAAACCTGAACACGGCGGGGGCGGACAATAGACTTCATAATCTTTGTAGTTAATAGAGATAGGTTCTTGCCATTCCACCTCAAAGTCAGCCAAATCCTTTTCGGTGATTAATCCATCAGTCTCTTCGGAAAAACGGACAATCTCTTTGGCAATATCGCCGCGATAAAACGCTTCTGCACCACCTTCGGCAACCTGTCGGAATGTGTTTGCTAAATCCTTTTGCACTAAAACTTCGCCGGGATGTGGAGTTCTGCCTCGCGAGGCGATAACCTCTGCAGCTCTTTCCGAAAAATAGTGGTACGCGCCTGCCATGAATTCCGCATTCTTAACAGTGACGGCGTATCCGTTCTCTGCAAGTTCAATTGCTGGTGTGAAGACCTCCGTATGATCCATACTTCCGTAACGTTCCAGCAATGCCAGCCAGCCACCACACCCACCGGGTACCATACCGGCGCGGATGCCAATTTGCTGGCTTTCGAGTGTTGGGTAGACATCCAGTGTCGCAGCGTAAGGTGCAGTCCCCAGATAATCTATCACACGGTGTGCCTTTTCCTTAGCACTATAAATCAACATGTACCCGTTACCCGCAATACCGGACATGTAAGGTTCAACGACGTTGAGTGTCGAAGCAACTGCGACCGCTGCATCGAACGCGTTGCCTCCAGCGAGCAGCATGCGCGCGCCAGCAAGGCTTGCAAGCGGATGCGCACTTGTCGCCATTCCGCGTGTGCCTGTCACTGTGGATCGGTGCGTTGTACCATGAGATGGAAAAGCCATATTTATCTCCTTGTTATTTTTTAGCAAGTTTTGTGGCAGATTTTAGAATCGGTGAGGCTACAAACCTCGTTTACCTACTTGGGATGATAAATCTCCTAAACCGGTGCCATCGCAATTGCCACACTAATTTTCTTTGAGCAATGCGATGAATAAAAAGCCGTTTTCCACCCAACTCAAGCACAGGAATTAGATGTTTATATTTTGTGAATAATCCCATATTTTTGGTGATGTCAATTTCTTCTATTGCAATAAACGCTGTTTTCGCGCTGACATTTTGCAAGATCGCTTTTGCCTCGTCACAGAGTGGGCAATCCGGTTTCGTGTAGAATTGAAGTTGAATTGGGAAATCCATACTGCAGAGTTTAGCACAAGTTGCCAAAAATCGCACTCACTTTTTACGTGACCCAATCCGGACTATATGGTAGAATCATTGCTGAAGTCTATAAATAAGTAACGTGAGTTTGATAACAGAATGTTTTTGGCAATCACAGGTTTCAAACAGGAGAAAGAGACGTGAAAATAAGACTCGCACAATACGGTATTTCTCACGACCACGCGTCGGGGAAAGCCAATGTGATGAAGGAAAGTGACGAAATTGAATTCGCTGGTGTTTTTGAGCCGTCACTTGAAGTCCGGGAGACCCTGGGCCAAACCGCAACCTACGAAGGTATCCACTGGTTCACATCCAAAGAAGAAATACTCGAAGATGAGACAATCGTTGGTGTCGCGGCGCAGGGACGTGTGTCGCAGAATCTCACCTTTGCACGGGAGATTCTTGAACATGGTAAACATGTCTGGTTCGATAAACCTGCCGGTGATAACCTTGATACGTTTCGAGAGGTTTTGGATATGGCACGCGATAGGAATCTGCTCGTTCAACTCGGTTATATGTTCCGATATAATGCCGGTTTTCAGTTTATCCTTGATTGGGCGAACTCCGGCAAACTCGGCGATATTTTTTCAGTGCGGGCGCGAATCTCATCAAGCATTTCAAGTGAAGCCCATTGGCAACGCTGGGATTCACTCGGTGAACATTCCGGGGGCATTATGTTTATCCTTGCCTGCCATCTCACCGATATTATCGTCGCATTGCTGGGACGACCGACACGGGTGACACCTTTTTCAAGGCACGACGGACACGACGTGCCGTGGTATCGAAACAATACAGCGGCTGTATTTGAATATCCGAGAGCATTGGCGATCCTTGAGTCAACGGCGTTGGAAGTCGATTCGGGGAAAGCGAGACGATTGGAAGTCTACGGAACACGCGGCAGTGCGATTCTTGAACCACTGGAACCGCCAGCGTTGCGGTTGTGCCTTGACGAGGAACGGGATGGATACGCTCAAGGTTGGCAAACAGTGCCTGTAGAACCACGTCCGCGTTACGTCGAAAGCCTTCGTGCGTTTGTCGCGGATATTCGGGGTGAGAAATCCCCGGATCGTTCACTCGACCACGAATTCACAGTTCAGGAAACGGTGCTGCGGGCGGCAGGGATCCAATAATCTAAGTTGTTATCTCAGGCACGACCCCTTCAGAAATAGAGGTAGTAGGGCCCTCTACCTCTATTCATCTTCAATAGCGATGATAGGAACAACTGTAACGGGAAATGCCGTTGGTTTGTAGTTTCCATCGGGTGCTTTTTTGACATGATTCCAATGGTCATAACTACCCTTTCCGCCAAACTTACGCTTTTGCTTATCCAAAATAAGACTTATGCAAATCGAACGCCTAACTTTACATTCTCACCTGGATCCGTTAAGATCTTCGGATACTCGTCCAGGAGATTGTCGAAATCGACAACAGGATAAATCACAGGTTCCGACTTTAGACTGCCCCCATAAAGGAGTCGCAAACTGATGTCGAAGAGTCTGCCTTCATTCCAATTTGGGTATTCCGGATTCGGTTCGCTACATGCGCGTGAAAAAATAATCGTCGGTCGATTGAAATGCGCTTCGGCACCGAGATCTAATCCTGCAGGGTAGGTACCCGGCCACGCGCCAGCGACAACTGTTCCTAAATACGTCACGCCGCGGATCGCCGCTTGTAGTGCTGTGTGATGGCCGCTATATTCAATGCAAACATCAGCACCACGCTTGTCGGTAGCCTTTTTAATCTCTAAACCGACATCCTCTGTTGAAGGATCAAGGACAAGATCAGCACCACACTCAAGAGCTACATTGCGACGCAGTTCAAGTGGATCGACACCAATTACAGGGTAGGCACCCGCCAACTTCGCAAGCTGCAGTGCCATCAGTCCGATGCCACCCATTCCAAAGACTGCGACAGCATCGCCGATCCGTACATTACCGTCTCGCACCGCACCTAAGGCAAAATCTGTCGGGTCGAGACAGACAGCTGCCTGCCACGGTACACCATCGGGAAGTTTCCGGGTCCCGGCTGCGTTCCAAACATTTTCCTCGCGGAAGGAGCTGTGCCGAAAAACGCGCTCTCCAATCTCAAATTCGGTAACGTCCGATCCAATTTCAGTTACCTCGCCAACACACATGTTCCCAAGTCCTGAAGGATAGTTCACCATCCCACCACTATTTGCTCGAAAGATTTTATATTCTCCATCGTAGCCACCGCGTGGGCCCGCGTAGCCTTTATACGATGCCATCTCTGAACCGTGTTTGGCTGCACCAAACTGGCTCTTGACCCGAATTTCGTTCGCTTGTAAGGGTTGGCTCTCGTATTCTCGGAAAGCGACCTGTTCTTGTGCTGGTGCAATGAGTTCTCTTGGCATGTTGTCTAATTTCCTTTTTTAATTTGATTTCAATCGATGATTGCTTGGTAACCGAGGACGCGGATTCTCTCCGCGAGATCACTACCGCCTGGATGCAATTGACACATAAAGATACCGAGCATCTGTTCTTGAGGGTCAATGAAGAAACTGGTAAAGAAGAAACCGCCGCCGTGATATGTGCCTACGGAACCGAGTCGCTTAAGGTTTGATTTGCCGAGAACAATACCAAAACCGAAACCAGATCCGTAGTCAATACCCATCTCATCAAGCTGATGCGTTGTCATCAACTCAACAGTTTTCCGACTCAACAATCTGACCCCGTCAAATTCTCCGCCGTTGAGTATCATCTGCACAAAACGGGCATAATCAGAGGCAGTAGAGACTAACCCGGCACCGCCAGAAAAATAGGATTTTGGACCGTTGTATGGATAGTCGGTTGAATAGATCACTGAACCGTCCACTGTCGGTTCTTTGGATTTTCGCATGATTGGGCCGTCACCGGTTCGTTCATATACTGTTGCGATCCGTTCACGTTTCGCTTCTGGGATAAAAAAGTGTGTATCTGTCATACCGAGCGGTTGGAAAATACGCTCAGCAAAAAACCGATCAAGCGGCATCCCAGATACAACTTCAACGAGATGACCGAGTACATCTATGGATAGCCCGTATTCAACGGCTTCACCGGGTTGATGCAACAACGGGATCGTCGCCAACACTTTCATTTTTTCAGCAAGGGTGCTGTCATCCTGCAGAAGCCCGTGGGTGATACCCGCATCGTTGTATTGCGGACCGAGTCGTTCATTCCAGTGATACGTTAGACCAGATGTGTGGGTGAGCAGATTCCAGATGGAAATCTGTCGTGTAGCAGGAACAGGTGATGCCGCGTCTTCGTCATCCTCTGGTGGTAGTACATACATCTCTTTGAAAGCCGGAATGAACTTTGAGACCGGTTCATACAACAGGAAATGCCCTTCTTCATAAAGCATCATCACAGCGACACATGTGATCTGTTTCGTCATTGATGCGATACGGAAGATCGTATCGGGCTGCATCGGTTTTTCTGCTTCGACATCCATCATACCGTGAGCACCGAGATACGCAATCTTTCCGTGCCTCGCGACCAGTGTAACAGCACCCGCGATTTTCTTTTCAGCGATGTGCTTTTCCATGACCTTATCAATTCTTGAGAGTCTTTCGGTAGAAAGTCCAACGGTTTCAGGCACCACCCTTGGAAGCCCGCGACTGAAGGCAGATGCCGTTAGAATCAACAAGAACGAGATGTGTACGAAGACCCTACTCGCTTTTTTTACATAAGCCACTCTGCTACCTCACCATTTCTGTGTTTACGGCACGACGGCGCGTGCCGACTACTTTTATTAAGCCAAGATGTCACGAACAACGTGTCCGTGGACATCGGTGAGACGGAAATCTCGACCTTGGAAGCGGTAGACGAGTTTTTCGTGGTTAATCCCGAAGAGATGCAGCATCGTGGCATGGAAGTCGTGAACATGCACGATATTTTCAACGGCACTGTATCCTAACTCATCGGTGTTACCGTAACTGATACCCCCTTTGATACCGCCACCCGCCATCCACATTGAGAACCCTTGAATATGATGGTCGCGTCCGGTGCCTTGTGCCATCGGTGTCCGTCCGAACTCGCCGCCCCATATCACTAAGGTTTCATCTAACATACCGCGCTGTTTCAAATCGTTAACGAGCGCAGCAGTTGCCTTATCAACATAGCCTGCGGTCGTTTTGATAGCGTTCTCAATACCGCCGTGGTGATCCCAGCCGCGGTGATAGAGTTGGATAAACCGCACGCCGCGTTCGGCTAATCGTCGTGCCAGTAAGCAGTTTGATGCGTAGGAACCGTCACCGGGCTTTGCGCCGTACATATCAAGAACGTGTTGTGGCTCTTTCGAGATGTCGCTTAACTCTGGGACACTCGTTTGCATACGGAACGCCATCTCGTATTGACTGATACGTGTTGAGATTGCCGGATCATCTACGGTCTCATCAAGCATACCGTTCAATGATTGCACGGCATCCACGACATCCCGCTGCTGTTCCGTGTTCACACCGTCAGGGTTGGTGACATAGTGAACAGGATCGCCGGTTGAATGGAACTGGACACCTTGAAATTGACCGGGGAGAAACCCGCTATGCCACTGTCGCGTGGCAATCGGTTGGTCCTGCCCACCACCAGAGGAAACAAGGACGACGTATCCCGGCAAGTTTTCGTTTTCACTGCCGAGTCCGTAAAGCAGCCACGAACCCATACTCGGTCTGCCAGCGATTGCAGTGCCTGTGTTCATGAAAGTGTGCGCCGGGTCGTGATTAATCTGCTCGGTTTTCAGGGAGCGGACGATGCAAATATCATCGGCGAGACTACCGATGTGTGGAAACGCCGTACTCATCTCCTGCCCGGATTCACCCCACTTTTTGAATTCATGTGTGGGACCGAGGCATTTGAGTGAATTCGCTTGTCCTTGCAGCTGCGCAATCGGTTGCCCTTCAGTGAAAGACTTCGGCATCGGTTGTCCGTGCAGCTCGGCAAGTTTGGGTTTGTAATCCAAAGTTTCCAGATGCGACGGACCGCCTGCCATGCAGAGATGGATAATGGTTTTGGCCTTGGGTGGCACATGTGGTTCGGCAATAATTCCCTGCCACCGCTCAATCTCTGGTGCGGCATTGATAAGCGATGGTGTTAGTAGGGATGCAAGCGCGAGGGATCCGACACTCCGCACTGTTTTTCCGAGAAACGTGCGCCTCGTGAGGCGAAGATTGGTTTCTTCATGAATATCTATAGCCATACCTATTACCTCCTGTTCATTCAGATCGTCTGTGTCCAATTTGATCTCTTACACAAGATAAGCAAAACGCGCTTCAGTGTAGAAGAAACTTTTTTTAAATTTATGGACTTCATTGATAACCACCCAGACATTACTTCAAGCGTAATGGCAGCGCGGTTGAATGAAGTTTAAGAAAATAAATCGGTAATTCGGTGGGGATACACTTAAACTTCGTAAAACCGCGCCTACCAGTCAGATTAATAGCGTGTAATCGTTTCATGCAAATTCAGTATCACCCGTCCGATGGAAGTCCAAGCAGCGAGTTCGGCAGGTTCAACACCCTCCGTTGTGGCTGCCTCACCCGTTGCTACGAGTGCGTTAGCGTCATCAAGATTGGCAGTATACTCGGCTTGGTGCTTTTCATAGAGACTCGTCATAATCTCCAATTCCTTCGGCTGTGGCATTCGAGAGAGTGCCCATTGATATGCCCAGTTGATACGATCCGCGACGGATTCACCGCCCTCGCTGATAATCCGCGCCGCAAAGACGCGCGCTGCTTCAACATAAGTTGGATCGTTGAGCAAGGTGAGTGCTTGCATAGGTGTATTGGAGGTGGCACGCTCAGCGGTACACTCCTGACGGCTCGGTGCATCAAACGCCATCATGCTCGGATGCAAGAAGGTGCGCTGCCAATGGGTATAGAGACCGCGACGATACTGGTTCTCTCCCTTGTCGTGGATGTACGTCCGCTTCGGAAAGTTCAGGTTTGAATAATAACCCTTGGGTTGATAGGGGCGTACGCTCGGGCCACCTATTTTTTCAACAAGAAGCCCACTCAATAGCAACGCGTTATCGCGGACAGTTTCCGCGTCAAGCCGCCAGCGTGATTGGCGTGCGATTAAGCGATTGTAAGCGTCCTTTTCGCGCAACACATCCGTCGTTTTTGAAGATTGACGGTAGGCGTTCGAGGTGACGATAAGTTTCACGATATGTTTGACGTTCCAACCGCTCTCCATAAATTCTACGGCAAGCCAGTCAAGGAGTTCGGGATGTACAGGCGGTTCACCTTGTGCACCGAGGTCATCCAAGACCCCGGACAGTCCAGTTCCGAAATAGAGTGCCCAAAGCCGATTGACAAAAGCGCGTGCTGTCAATGGGTTATCCTTTGAGACGACCCATCGTGCAAGTTCCAATCGAGTTGGACGACGATTTTTGATACCCAGATCACCAAGGAACGCCGGTATCATTGGCTCGACAATCTCACCGGAATCGTCCAGCCAGTTGCCTCTCGGTAGCACGCGTGTTGTGCGAGGTAGCGTGGACTCGGTGGTGAGCGAGTAGGGGATTTCTTTTTCGATCTCGGTTTTCTGCTGCCGTAAATCCGACATTTGATTTCGGATGCCGTCAAGCGCGGGTGTGATGCGGCGATATTCCGCTGCAATTTGTTCGCGTTGGCTTGTCGTTCTGACGGAAGCATCTACCTGAATTGCCGTTATAACGTCTGGCGTATGTGTGTGTTTTACTGCGGATCCACGCGTTGTCGCGATGCCAGCAACGTCCCAATAAGCGGTGCCGCCAAATTGTGCGAAAGCCATACCATTTAGCACACTTCCGGACTTCAACCCGACATCGACAGGATCTACTTCAAGGCGAACCCATTTACCTGTTTCTGGCAGGGGACCCATCGGTTTGTGGGCAGGCGTGTCATTGCCAATCTCGCCGAACTCAATTTTGTCTTCACCCCAAAAGGCGCGGTGATCCCAATTCCCGTCGTTCCATTGGAGCATCACTGTTTTTGGCGGTGCCTCTGGATCGATCCAGACATAAGCAAACAGTTGATCACCTTCAGCAAGCGTAAACTTCCGATTGGCACCTTGGAAAGCGTGCTGGATGGTTTTTTCATCCGTGGTTGTCTGGCGACGTGATAACAATTTACTAAAAACAGGTGCTTCGTTTTTGCCGACAAATGTCCATGTGCCCTGATTTCTACCACCGTTTGACTGCGCGTCGTCCACCCATGCGAAATCGGTAGGATCCGTTGATTCGAGAAGTGAACGAATCTCGTTCTCCCATTCTGCCTGTTCTGCTTCCAATCCTGGGGATGATGCCTTGAATACCTGATCCAGTTTCGCTAATTCGTCATCAATCTGCTGTAGTGCTGACTTCTGTGCAGAGGTAGGCAGCATAACGACGGGTTCCCATTTACTACCGCCCCCGTATACCCCAGGACCTTTAACATCAGCGAAGAACGCTGCGAAACTATAGAAATCCTTCGCGGTGTAGGGATCGAACTTGTGGTCGTGGCATTGTGCGCAGCCGAGGGTCGCACCTAACCAGACGGATGCAGTTGTCCGTACCCGATCTGCGGCATAGATTGCGAGATATTCCTTCGCTTGTGCGCCGCCCTCTGAGGTTGTCTGATTCAGACGATTATAACCGGCAGCAACCTTCTGTGCAGACGTAGCATTCGGCAGGAGATCGCCTGCGAGATTTTCGATTGTGAACTGATCAAACGGCATGTTGTCATTAAAGGCTTTTATCACGTAATCACGATAGGGCCAGATGCTCACGTTTTCGTCAGCATGGTAACCGCTCGTATCCGCATAACGGACAAGATCGAGCCAGTACAGTGCCAACCGTTCACCGTATTGCGGTTTAGACAAAAGTCTGTTGACAAGCGATTCGTAGGCATTAGAGGTATCATCCCTTAAGAAGTGTTCTACCTCAGTAGGGGTAGGCAGCAACCCAGTAAGATCGAAGTTCAAGCGACGGATGAGTGTCCGTTTATCCGCTTCCGCTGAGGGTGTAAGTCCCTCAGCCTCTAATCTCCGAAGTATAAACGCGTCAATAGGATTACGTCGCCACGCTGCGTTTTCGACAGTAGGGGGCTCAACCCGTTTGGGTAGATTGTAGACCCAGTGTTCTTCCCATTCGGCACCTTCAGCAATCCACTGGATGAGTGTGTCAATCTGTTCCTGTGTCGGCTGCCGATTGGATATCTGCGGCGGCATCCGTTGATCGATATTCTCGTGCGTTATACGTAGAACCAGTTCGCTGTTTTCCGGTTCACCGGGGACGATGATTGGATAACCGCTCGGTGCGGAGAACGCACCTTCCTTGGTGTCCAGTCGCAGATCGGCTTGCCGGACCGCTGCATCGGGCCCGTGGCACGCAAAGCATTTATCCGACAAGATTGGTAGAATATCTCGATCAAACCGAAGTTTCTCGGCGGCGGCGGGTTGTAGTGTGATAGTAAGTCCCAACAGGAATACTATAAGACTTATACATCCGCTCCGAACCCATATCGAAACATTTAAACGTAATAACTGTGTCTGTGACATTATAGGATTTTCCTCCATTTCATCCGGACAGGCGATGCCACAATGCTCGCCCGTTGTCAGCACTTATATCAACGTCCGTCCCACTTTTCTCAAGATTGTTCAATAGTATATCATGAAAAGTAAAATATGTGCAAGCACCATTAAATTTTATTGGATTTTAATTATACTTTAGAGTATAATACTTTAGAGTATAATACTTTTAACCGAATTTTGGGAGAGAAAATTCATGTTCTTTGATCGGCACCAGGAGTTAGCCGCTTTAGAGCGGATGTTTCAGTCAAAGGTAGCGGAATTTTTCGTGTTATACGGTAGGAGGCGGGTTGGGAAAACTGAACTATTGACACAATTCTGTAAGGATAAAAGGAGCATTTATTTTCTCGCCAGTCAATTGAAAGAACGTGATCACCTCCAGCAGCTCACCGAAACCGCTCGGCATCTCCTTGATGACCCGTTGCTTCAGAGCCTTGTCTTTGACGATTGGGAAACCGCGCTGGTTTATTTCGCACAACAAGCACAAGAAGAACGATTCGTTTTGGTACTTGATGAGTTTCAATATCTCTGTGAGGATAACGCGGCACTCCCTTCGCTAATTCAACGCTTTTGGGACCTACACGGAAAAAACAGTAAACTTTTCTTGATTCTATGCGGATCACAAGTGAGTTTTATGGAGCGAGAGGTGCTGGCTGAACGATCACCGTTATACGGGCGGCGCACTGGTCAACTCCGATTAATGCCGTTATCTTACCGAGATAGTGGATATTTCTTTTCAGAATATTCTGCCAAAGAAAAACTAATTGCTTACGGCATCCTCGGTGGTATTCCAGCGTATCTCAATCAATTTGCGTTGCGTTCCTCAAACGATTCACAAAGAACCCTTGAACAGCATATCAAAGACGAACTGCTCACGCCTCAAGGGTACTTATTCGATGAGGTTAATTTCTTACTACGCACAGAACTCAGGGAACCGAGAACTTATGCGAGTTTATTACATGCGATCGCTGGTGGCGCGACGCGATTAAATGAGATTTCCCAACGGGTCAGGCTTGACGCAACGAACGTGAATAAATATCTCAGCGTGCTTAGAGAACTGGGATTGGTCAAACGCGAGACACCCGTCACTGACCGGGCACCTGAAAAAAGCAAAAAAGGACTTTATAAAATCGCGGATAACTATGTCAAATTCTGGTTCCGGTTCGTGCTACCCAATCGAAGCCTCATTGAATCTGGAGACGCAGATTTGGTGTATGAGGAAATGATCGTCCCGAATCTTTCGCATTACATGGGAGAAATCTTTGAAGACATTTGCCGTCAATATATTAGCCTTTATTGGGCAGAAAAATTAAAGCACGCTCCCAAGCAAGTTGGCGCGCATTGGGCTACCAGCATCGAGATTGATGTATTGACAGAAAACGTTGACGGAAGCCATTGGTTTGGCGAGTGCAAGTGGTGGAATGCTCCAGTTGGCGAAAATGTTCTCAACCACCTCATCGAAAATGCTACGAAAGTTCCTGATCAATGGAAACGTAATCCACGATACGTTCTGTTTTCTGCTAACGGTTTCACTGATGCACTCAAGCGAAGGTCAGAAAAAGAGGGAGTGTTTCTCATTGAGACAAACGATCTGTTTTAGTCTGTCTATCGGCGTTTACACAACTCCAAACGAGTTAATCGTGTATCAAGACGGAAACAAAATCCAGTTGGTGGCTCTATGCTTTGAAGCGGAAATCGTAGGAGGTGAACTTCGACTGAGTTCCGAAACAACCGAATACGGATATTTCTCCTCTCCAGAGATACAAGAATTAGATTTGCTTTTGAACCATAGACAACGCATCAAAGATGCCTATAGTGGCGAAATGACTACCTTTATCAGATAATCAATCCGTTGGATGGAGTGGGTGCCGTAGGGGCTGGGTTACCCAGCCTCTACTATAGAACCCGAACCACTATCAGTTAGGACAGTTGACGCTACTTCAAAATGAGCATCCGTCGCGTGGCAGTGAACTCGCCTGCTGTGAGCGTATAGAAATACACACCACTCGCGGCAGGTTCACCGAGTGCGTTTCTACCATCCCAATAGGCTGCACGCCCCCGACTTTGATACACACCTGCTGCTTGATGTCCAAGTGCCAACGTCCGAACCAACGCGCCATCGGTAGCATAGATGGAAACATTCACATCCGCCGGTTTTGCCAACTGATACGGGATCCACGTTTCTGGATTGAAGGGGTTCGGATAGTTCGCCAAGAGAGCCGTTTCTTGCGGGCGCAACGCGGCGAGGAGTTGCTCTAAGAACAGCACACCTCTTCGGACCCGTGGGTCTGTCCGGTTCATTTGCTGTGCCTCGGATAACCACCCTTGCACATCTGCGGTGGAGATCCCTACCAAAGCGTCAGTATGCAAAGACGGTGCGGCTGCGCCGCCTTGCCCAAGGGCACCAGCAACCAACACTAAGTCTTGAATGTTCACAACACCATCGGCGTTGACATCCGCGGCATTTTCCCCCTGTTCGCCAAGATTTGTAGCAACAATTACCAAATCCTGGATGTTGACCGTACCATCACCATTGGCATCCCCAGGGACGATCTGTCCAGTGCCCTCGGGGGTTTGTAGAGATGGGATAGCAAGGGCGATGTATCTTGGTGAATCCAATCCCCAGACGAGGGTTTCGACGTTTGTGCCGTCAAGGTTAGCGCGCTGAATTTTACCATGACCATCCACCGTGATAGGACCTAACGTCCAGTACAGTTTACCGCCGGCCACATCCAAAGCGATGTCCCAGGGATTATCATCGGTGTCGATGAGGGTTTGGACATTTGAACCGTCAAGGTTGGCACACTGGATTCCCTCTGAGGCTCCCCAATTTGTCCAGTATATCTTGCCATCGCCCACGGCTAAGGCGATCCCCCCTGGAAGTCCGAAGTCTAACGACGGAATCACATTTTCAACATTGGTGCCATCTAAGTTCGCACGCTGGATTTGACTCTCATTGGTACCATCGACGTACCCTGCCATTGACCAGTACATTTTACGTCCAGTGAGATCCAAGGTAATGTAATCTGGGTTCTTGATTAATCCGGATACGAGGGTTTCGACGTTAGTACCATCAAGGTTGGCACGCTGAATTTTACCCTGACCATCCTCAATGATAGGCCCTACCGTCCAGTACACCTTACCTTCGGCCACATCTAAAGCGATGCCCGAGGGATGATCATCAATATTGACGAGCGTTTGGACATTTGAACCGTCAAGGTTGGCACACCGGATTCCGCTTGGGAACCCCCAGTCTGCCCAGTACATCTTGCTACCTGCCACGTCCAAGGCGATACCGCCTAAGATGCCTATTTCGATGGTGATGAGGTCTTCAGTACTGGTGCCATCTAAGTTCATACGCTGGATTTTATCCGTGCCCTGGTCCGTCCAGTATATTGGCGGCGCTTGAAGGTCAACCAAACCTCCGAGTTCCTCGATGACCCAACTCCCATCGTGTTTGCTGGCAGCGAAGGTATAAGGCTTGCCATCGACAAGCGTGTCTTTGAGATTCAATGCAGCATCAGCGGTAGCGAACAGGAATTGTCCACTTCCGTCATCAAGAACCGTGAACTCGGTCTCAGTACCGGGGTAGGTACAACTCTGTCCGGGTGAAAGCACATCACCGACTTCACAGACCCCGCCGGGGGCACCGTAACTGATACCCTGTATACCGAAACTTACAAAAATACCTATAAGCAGTAACACAAAACTTTTTGAAATTAAAACTTGGGTTTTCATCAGAAGCAAATTTTCTCCTTAAAAAGATTGAGATTTACACACTTGCCTGGTCAATACCTTCGCCAAAAAGATTGACGAAATAGGGTAAATATCCTAAAGTTATAGGTGAACAAACCAAACTTAAAAGGATGTTTACCCATGTTAGAGATTGTATCATTATTTACTGTTTTCAGTCCACATTTATCAGCAG
>JAJEDN010000106.1 GCA_022821495.1 Candidatus Poribacteria bacterium | reverse complement strand
CTGCTGATAAATGTGGACTGAAAACAGTAAATAATGATACAATCTCTAACATGGGTAAACATCCTTTTAAGTTTGGTTTGTTCACCTATAACTTTAGGATATTTACCCTATTTCGTCAATCTTTTTGGCGAAGGTATTGTTAGATCAATAACCTCTTAACTGATCACTGAAAACCGAAAACTGAAAACCATTATTTAAGGAGATATATCGTGAATTTCTTCAAACGCACCCAAATCGGTTTGGTCATTTTGTTAGTGTTTCAGACCGGTATGTTAATCGGCTGCGCACAATATGAGGAACTTACCAATGACCCACCTCGAATAACGACTTTCACTGTTCCGAATGAAGTTGAATACGGCGAAACTGTCGATTTTAAAGTCAGAGTCTTTGATCCGGAAGATGATCCGTTAATTTATACATGGGATGTATCCGACGGTACCTTGGTCGGAGAAGCGGGGCCACAAGTTCAGTGGACTGCCCCAGAACTACCGCTCGATCCAATCGTCGCCCCGAAAGCCGTGACGGTTTATATCTACGTGCGGGATGGCGGCGAAGAAGATGTCCATAAAATGGCAACAATTATCGTCTTTTCAAAGGCACACAGAATCGCGGAAGCCTTGAGCGGCACCTATAAACTCGTTTCCAAACAGGTGCAAGGCGACCCGGTTGAAGAGGCGGGAATCCTGCGGCTCACGACGACAACATTTACACGAGAAACCCAGAATGTACATGAGGGGGTGGTTCAGGAACCCATACAGTTCGACACGGGTTCCTATTCACTGATTGAACCCTTTGATGAAAGGCAGGGAACTATCCATTGGTTCGCCGCTGGCGACCCGACACCTACTATCAGTACGTATACTTGGGACGGTAAGCTGCTTGTCATCTTTTATCCAGCGACCTCTACGAGTTACATATATCAACGGTAGGGCACGCCATAGGTGGCAATCTAAGAGAATAGTCTCATAGCATCGGCTGATAGTGCTTATCCTTCCTATTTTCCACCTTTCCATTGCAGTTTCAAATGTGATATAATAATACCAATCGCACAGTACTATCAAAATTCTCGCTAAATCATTAAGGAACAAACCTCATGAAAATGTTGTTTAGAACATATCTGTTAGGCATAGTAGCTGTCTTGGTTGCAGTCCACATCATCGGCTGTGGCGACGTTGACACAGAACAGGAAGCCGAAGGTCCTAAAGTAATTGCCACCGAGGAAGAGAAAGCATCAAACACTACCGATGGAAAACCCATCACAGTCACCGACGCGACCTTTGACACCGTTGTATTGGATGCTGAATTACCCGTCGTGCTTGAACTCGGTGCGGAGTGGTGAGGCTTTTGCCGGTCAATGATACCGACCGTTGAGGCAGTTGCCTCAGAATATCGTGAAAGTTTTGTCGTCGCAAAATTGGATATCGATAAAAACCGTGAGACCGCGAAAGCATACGGAGGACAAGGGATTCCGGCGTACATCGTCTTCCGTGATGGCGAAGTCGTAGGAAAATTTGTCGGCGCGATGCCCCAGGCAACTTTTGTGCAGCGAATCCTTGATACCTTGAAATAGACAGTGGGGTTCTAATCGGAAATTACTATCATGGCACAGCAAAACGTAACACTCCAAAAACTTGATGAATACCGTTGGCGTATCCCGAAAAGTTACATGAAAGGGATGCGTGTTGATGGGATTGTCTACGCCAACGAGAAACTCCTCGAACACGCCAAGAGCGATGAAGCGTTGCAACAGGTGGCAAACGTCGCACATCTCCCCGGCATTGTCAAACATTCTCTCGCAATGCCAGATTTGCACTGGGGCTACGGCTTCGTCATCGGCGGTGTCGCCGCGACGGATCCGAAGGCAGATGGCGTGGTCTCTCCCGGCGGCATCGGATACGACATCAATTGCGGGGTCCGACTCATCCGGACGAACCTTGATGTCTCCCAGCTGGACGGAAAACGGAAAGCACTCGTCGGCAAGTTGTTCGAGAATGTCCCGTGTGGTGTCGGGTCGAGCGGCACAATTCGGCTCACTGTCCAAGAAGAACGGCAGATGCTGGAAAAAGGCGCGCAGTGGTCTATCGATCGCGAGTACGGACACCCAAACGACCTTGACTTTACTGAGGCGACCGGTTTCCTCCAAAACGCAAACGCTGACGCCGCGAGCCAACGGGCTTTAGAACGCGGCAAAAACCAACTCGGCACACTCGGTTCCGGCAACCATTTCCTTGAAGTCCAAGCCGTTGACCGCATCTTTTACCGAGAAGCCGCCAACGCGATGGGGTTAAGCGAAGGCAATGTATGCGTCATGATTCATACCGGCTCCCGCGGTTTCGGCTACCAGATCTGCGATGAACACGTCAAAAGTTGGATCAAAGTCGCCGAAAGATATAATATCAAACTCCCCGACCGACAACTCGCCTCGGCACCGATTAACTCACCTGAAGGACAAGACTACATCACAGCGATGGCGTGTAGCGCGAACTACGCATGGAACAATCGACAGTGTATCATGCACCTCGTCCGTCAGACGTTCATGCAGTTTTTTGACACCACAGAAGACGAACTCGGCTTAGAACTCGTCTACGATGTCGCACACACCATCGGGAAGTTTGAAAAACACACCGTTGACGGCAAAGAACGTGAACTGTTTATCCACCGAAAAGGCGCGACGCGCGCGTTTCCAGCAGGACACCCTGAGATCCCAGAAAAATACCAGGAAGTCGGGCAACCCGTGCTAATTCCGGGTGATATGGGGACCGCCTCTTACGTACTTGTCGGCAATCCCGGAGCGATGGCAGAGACATGGGGCACAACTTGCCACGGTGCGGGTAGAGTCCTCTCACGGCGGAAAGCGATCGCCTTAACGAAAGGACGTTCTATCCAAAAAGATTTGGAAGCGCAAGGCATCTATGTTCGAGCAGAGGGAAGACGCACGCTCCAAGAAGAGGTACCTGAGGCTTATAAGGATGTCGATGAAGTCGTCCGTGTCGTTGACAAAGCAGGACTATCGCGGCGCGTTGCACGCCTCCGACCTATCGGTGTCGTGAAGGGTTAAAGTAGTGCTTCGTCTATTTTCAAATCAAGGGTCAACATTTTTCCGAATTATTAATATTTTGCAACCTTGCTCGGATTCCTGTCGTTACCGTAAGCAGTGTTTATTTTTTATCATGATATGTCCAAAAAACAGGCAATACACGCGCAAATGTTGCCTAAAAGAGACAATTTCCGATTGGCACGGAAATTGCATGAACTTTTAGTAAACCTCCTTGGGTAAGCCGGAACCATAATTTCTATAGGGCGTAGTTTGCAAACCTATATTGCATGCGTTAGGTTAAAATCCCTGAGCCTTACCGCTCTCAGGAATGTGGCTTCCGGCTCCTTTTTTCCTCATTTTTTAAAATTAAATAGCCTTAGCCTCTACAAAATTTCGCTTGCCTTCCTCTCGGATGGCGAAGTCGTCGATGTGTTCGGTTTACCACATGGGTACTGGAAAGCAAAAGACACACAAGACAATCTCCACGTCGAAGCAGATAAGTCAGGCAACCTTTTTTTCCGAATCTTCTTCGCATTCTTTATAGTAAATCCCTTAGTTATTTGCACACACAGTAACTCGTAGGGGCTGGGTTACCCAGCCCCTACGAAGGTGCGAAGTGTAAACATATTTTTCGATTTTACTACAAATAAAAAACGGAAACCCAAACCAAGTTATGACTCGGTTCAGGTTTCCGCCATGAGTGGTAGTTGGTTAAGAGGTTATAAGTGGTTTGTAGTTGGTTAAGAGGGTTTTTACTTATAACCTATAACTTATAACCTATAACCTTTACGCTATCGAGCGTTTTTGATACTGCCCCATGTAGTTGCGAGCTTGGCTCTGGGATCTACGGGAAAACTATCATCGCCGAAGAATTCAATTTCGCCGATTTGGAAGTACGCCCCATTCGGATTCGATGCGGTGTCAAAAGTAACATGCCGAAAAAACCGATACCCAGTTTTTTGCTTGTCGTAATCCTTACCTGCTTCAAAAAGGACGACTTGCAGTCGCTGATCCCAAAAACTTTTCCCGTCGTGCTCAAAGATGGTATCAAATTTCTTACCGTCGTTTGATCCCTGAACCTCCCACACTGTCGGGTCCCTCGCGGGCACATCGTTCGCTGAAGATACAGTGAAGTGTGTCAATGCGTATTGCTCCTCAAACTCAGCCATTACCCATAGCCCTTCATCTGGGATGCCGCCTCCCTTTCCGCAGCACCATTTGTCATTGATGGGACCCAGGCGGTTATCGAAGACGTTAAACGAAAATTCGCCGCCCCCGAACCCGGGTTCCTCGTTGGATGAGAATTTGGCATCGTACCCCTTATCTTCGTCAGGCTCGCCATTGTCATCTGGGTCGGTGAGGTCGCCGCCTAACAGTTCCCCCGTTCCTGTTCCCAAGACTTCTTCCGCCTGTGCTATATCGCTCGTGCTGATAACAAAAGCTATCATCAACACAAATCCTGCGAATACTAATATACTTTTCATGCTGTTTAATCTCCTAAAGAAATGAAGCTCACCTGGACGTGAGTTTCGCGTTAAGGACGTACCTCGGTAGGTGTGGCTTACGAACCGCACCGATACAGAGTGTCCTATTAATACTCAACTTTACTATAAAAATAGAATAACACGAACACAATCCTATTTTCAAGGAAATGAACAAAATCTTTTAAAGCAGCGTGTAAACTTATTTTTCGATTTTACTATAGTAACCCCGCTTTTTCACAAACCGATAGATAATTATACAACTCATCATAAAAATGTGTTATACTCTCAGATGATAGCGACCATCCGATTGTCGAAAATTATGCACCCTTTGCCCCTAAAAATAGTGTCTTTAATAATTGGATAATAGTGTCATTCCGACACAAGCTACATAATGACAACTTGAATCATTTTAGAAGTACGCGACATTCGCAGGCACATCCAAAAATTACCAATCGGAGAAATACGTATGAGATTAAAGTTGATTTTTTGTATGATTATCTTAATGCTTGTGTGTGGAGGTGTATATCGGGTTTTTGCAAAAGCTCCGACAACACCGAAAATCTTGTTTACCTCAAGGCGGGACGGCAATCTGGAGGTCTATACGATGAACCCAGACGGATCCGAACAGGTCAACCTCACGCAGCATCCCGCTACTGATCTTGAGGCAGCCTGGTCCCCAACGGGAGAGCAGATCCTCTTCGTCTCAGACCGAGACGGCATACGAGACCTATACCTGATGGATGCCGATGGTGCCAATGTCCAACGCGTCTTCAAGAAAAAAATAAACGTTTGGAGAACAGCACCTACATGGTCACCCGATAGCAAACAGTTTGCTTACCAGAACGTGGACTGGAACTTTATCAAGGGCGGGCTCTATCTTGGGGCTTTTGGAAAAGAAGATGCCGAATTCATCGGGAAGTACAATACCCCAGAGTGGTCTCCCCATAGTTCAGAAATCGTCTGTTCTCAACATCACCCACAAGGGGCTCGACTTACGTTTATCAACATCCACACACGCGAGGTGGAGCAGCCGCTACCCGATGAAGCATTACCATTTCAATTCAAGTCGTCTTGGTCTGCTGCGGGAGACAGACTCGCCTTTACTGGAAACAAACATCAGATACCAGCCATCTTGGATCGAGACCTGCACAACGCATGGAAGGATAAACAGACGATCTACATCGTTAACCGCGATGGCACCGGGTTAAGGCAACTCGTTGAGGAAGCAGGTCGCCATGCAGGGTTTCCAGTGTTATCGCCAGATGGATCCCAAGTCCTTTATACAAAAGCTAACGGGCCACTCCAAATTTTCAAAGTTGATGTAAATAGCGGGATTCGGACCCAGTTGACGCGTACTGCAGGGGATTTCGACGCGGATTGGTTTGATCCATCGGTTGCGTTCCCCGTTTCACCGCAACCGACATTGCTAACAACAACTTGGGGGGAAATGAAAAAGGAGAATTCCGATGGTAGAAAATGATGTTCAACTCATTCATAGAATCCTATCAGGTGATGAGGCGGCGTTCACTGCATTAGTCCGAAAGTACCAAAAGAGCGTTCACGCACTCGCCTGGCGGAAGGTCGGGGACTTCCATTTCGCTGAAGAAATCACGCAAGATGCCTTCCTTCAGGTATACAAAAAACTTTCAACGCTCCGGAACCCCAACCACTTCGCCGGGTGGCTTTATGTGATTACAAATCGACTTTGCAAGAACTGGCATCGAAAAAGCAAATCTGCGGCAATACAATCCTTTGAAAGCATAAGTAAAAGAGACATAGACGAATTCTCTTATAAATGTTATGAGTTAGAGCAATGCGAGAACGAAGTCTCCCAACACCGCACTGAAACCGTCAAAAGACTTCTGGAAAAACTACCAGAGAGTGAACGCACAGTCGTAATCCTCTACTATCTCGGCGAGATGACGGCGAAAGAGATAGGCAATTTCTTAGGGGTCTCCGTAAATACGATTAAGAGTCGGCTCCAGCGGGCACGAAAACGTTTACAGATGCATAACGAAGAACTTTCGGTGCGAGAAACATTCGGTAGCGTTCAATTACCGGCTAACCTAACAGAGAACATCATGCGGCAAGTCGCCGATCTGAAACTCACACCGCCGCAGGTCGGGAAACCGTTACTACCCTGGGCGGCTTTTGGCGCAGCTGTACTTTTGATAGTTTTGATGCTCGGTGCACATCATCAGTATCTTGCACGATTCCAGCAGCCCTACAATTTTGAAGCCCAATCTGAACCCACGGTTGAAATCGTTGACGCGCCCATCACGCTCCATCTGCTTTCCAAACCGGCTGTCCGAAATCAGGTCGGACACACGAGGATCGCAAATAAAAATATCGGTACCTGGATACGCGCCTCTGAGACAACTGCTGCGTCCACGGCACCGGCGGATTTTCCCACTACATTCTCGGCAGCTCCGTGGACACAGATGCCGGGACCTCAAGGCGGTTTCATATTCGACATCTTTGCGACATCTCAAAAGACACTCTACGCGCGTTCGTCAATCGGTGTCTACAGATTAACGGCGGATGCGACTGTGTGGACACCCGTTGATGTTGATATCTCAATTGAGCAACTCCATACGCCTATGGCAGAGCATGCCGACACTCTCTATATGGTCTCTACGGATGAAGTGTTGGCTTCAATCGATGACGGCGAGACGTGGAATACATTAGGACTCCGGCCAAAGGGGTATCCTGCTGAACTCATCGTGATAGATGCAGTGGAGGGACGCAACGGACGCGCGAATGTTACGATGTATCTTGCCCTTTGGGATAATGGTATCTTCCGGTCTACCGATGCTGGAAAACGCTGGACACCCGTAAACAGTGGGTTGACAGACAGAAGGATTTACAAACTTGCTGCAATTGGAGACACGGTTTTTGCTGGTACAGACAAAGGTCTTTACCGGCTCAGCTCAGATATTTGGGAGCAATTGCCGATAGATACGTCCCAGACTATCCACGCCTTAGTGGTCTTTGAAGATAATCTCTATATCGGAACGGGACCAAGGGTGCGGCAGATCAGGTATGTTGATGACGTGCGCACAGATAGGATTCTTCGATCAAAAGATTTGGGGGCATCGTGGACTGAGATAACGCCTGAAAACGAATTCGGGCTTTTCGCAGTACCTACGGGGAAAGGGCTATTAGTTGTCGGTGAAACGATCTTCGTATACGGCGTTGAGCGGTTTCGTTCAAGAGATGGCGGGCAGACTTGGACATCGCTTGGGTTTGATGTCAATTCCGTTGCCTATGTAATACGTGATGAAAATGCTTTTTACAAAGCCGGATGGTCCGGTGTGCATCGTACAACCGACGCTGGTGAATCGTGGCATCCATTTATGGAGGGGATGGTCGGCACCGGTGCTTTGGATATGGTCACGTTCAATGATCGGTTCTATGTGCATACTAACGACGGGGTTGCTCAATCCGTTGATAATGGCGAATCGTGGACAACTGTTCCTGTTAGTGCCAGCGACCATGTGCGTAAACTGTCAGAAAGGGGACTGCCTGACAACAATTTCTACACTGACTCAAAGTTAGTCATTGCTGAGGATGTGCTTTACGGGATTGCGGCTGAAGAAGATAGCCTACGTATCTCGCGTTTATCTGTCGGTGATAATATGCTTGTGCCAGTTCAAGGAATACCGACTTTTGATGGTAAATATCTGTCCGCTGCGATGTTGCAAGAGATCCAGCAAGCACAAGGTGTTTCCTTTTCTGATGATCCTGAAAAGGTTGAGAAATTGCACCTTATTGAAAACCATGCGAGAGCCGGGGCATTTGCTGTCAGTAGTGATACTTTCTACGTGGAATACAAGCGGAAACTCTTCAAATGGAAACAGGGCGATCCTGAATGGAAAAATACCGGATTAATAGATACCGGACCGCATGCAAAGGACGGTTCAAAAAATGGGTTCAAATTGGCGATCTCAGCAGAAACTGTCTACGTCGGTAAACGAGACGGCAGGCTATTCCAATCGCTTGATGCGGGTGAGAGTTGGCGCGACATTACACCGAGTCTGCCGCTGCGTTTTACCCGGTTCAACGAGATTGTCTTCGTCAATTCAACGGCTTATGTCGCAACGGATAGCGGTATTTTAACTTCACAAACCGGCGCATACTGGCGTGTCCTGACCGATACCGCGGGCGAGCGTATCGTTATAGACAGATTTGCCGTGGATGGCACTCGTGTTTATGGGGCTGGGAACGCAGGGGTCTATCGTTTAGATGACCGTAGACAATCGGAACAGATTTTTCAAAGCGTGCCAGATAAAGTCCGCTCACTTGCCGTTAAGAACGACAAACTTTATATTGTCACCAAACATCGCGGGATGTTTCAGATTCCGCTTACGGACACGAGTTCGGTGCGATCGGTTGGTTAGCAGAAACCCCCGAAGGCGTGCGTCTGTTTCCGTTAGCGGCACGGATGATGGATCCGAAAAGCGAAGACACCAACAGTTTTGCCGTGCTGAAGCATTTATGTGGACGGA
>JAJEDN010000023.1 GCA_022821495.1 Candidatus Poribacteria bacterium | reverse complement strand
TTCACAAAAAGTGTCAAAAAGTGTTATAATATCCCTGTAGTGTAAGGTTGCAAGTTAGGCTGCTGTTCGCTATCCCCGTGTGCGACTTGTGTAAAGCTACAGCACGATACGGACAAGAAACAGACGCTTGAGGGAGACACACTTGAATGTAATGAACGCCACATGTAAAAACGTGGGTTCGTAAAAGCATTCTCAAAAATAGATAGTCAACTTTTGTTGAGAGGGCTGCTTGGGTCCCTCTGTGGAGCAGATGTAAGACGTTTCTTGGGAAACGCTAACTGCTACGAAGCACAAGCCCTAACCTTCAGGTTTGGGTGCCTTGACATCTGTTCCCTTCACGGTTATTCGCAACCCTTTTTGAATTCGTCAAAACGTTCTTGAAATATTGACAGTGCCACTTTCGACATCTCGTATTGCGTTAGGGTACTCGTCTCCAGTCTTTGCAATTCGGCTTCATGTTCCGCTATCAGTGCGTCAATTTCTTCAACTTTCTCTTTCAAGGTTTGGATAACGTCAAACGTATCGGTCTCTCTGGTACAAGTTGTTAGTAATTCATGATAAAGCGGTATACCATCATCGAGCCTTTTAAAATCTTTATGAATTCGACGCAACACACTCCTGTAATCCTCTGGCACGATCGGACTTTCTGCCTCGGCTAACGTTTTTAAGGCAGTCCCTAACTGTGTCAATTCAAGCTGCTTATCCGACCAGATGATTTTCTTTGCGACACCGTCTACACTTTCGTTATCTATAACAGGCGCGTGCTTCTTCAGGTTATCATGAAGTTGTGTTTCCAATTCAGCTAACCCGGCCTGGAACGTCTTGCGTTGGTGGTTGAATTCTTCAGCATACGCCCGAACCTCAGGGAACTTCTCGTGAAGCATTTCGTGCTTCTCTTTCAATTTATGCACCTTCAGCGTGTAGGAGGGGTAACGTATCTTCAGATCCTGGGAGAGTGTACGTATTTCTTGCAGTTCACCTTTGGTGAGTCTCCTAACCGGTTTTCCTTCCATGATTCCAGCGAATCCGTATGCTGCAACAGACAATCCGAAGATTGTTAGAACCAATGCGAGAATATGAAATAAAACATCACCCGCTGCTAAGGACATCGCAAACAACCCAAACCCACCAAGGAGCAACCCAGTAACAAGCGGAAAGATTGGACTGGATAAATAGTCTTCAAAGGTTTTTCCAATTAATTGTTCACCAGTCTCTTTTCCTGCTAACTTGAGGATGCCATATAGCAGGGCACACGTCCCACAAACTGATAGAATCACTGTTAAAATAAGAAAAAATAAGTTATTCTCGGTCCGCAGGTGAAATAAGCTGAACCCAATGCCGATAAGTAGCAGACCTACAACAAGCGGAAAGATTGGATTGGACAGGTAACTTTCTACTTTGGGTTTCGTAAACATATTTTTCTCCCAAAAGAGATAGAACAACACAGCGAGGCAATTCGCGAAGATTACTTTACATTAGATTTTTCTAAAAGTTTGTCAATTTCTTCTTTAAATTCGGCATAAACGTCCGGTTTGAAATTCGCTTTTCGGTGGAAAACAATCTTACCTTTCTGTGAGATTAGGTAGAGCGTCGGTTTCTCTTTTTCCGTCTGATACTGCTTATGCACCTCGCCTTTCCAGTCCATTAAAAATTTCACAGGCGGCGGATTTTTCTTCAATTGTCCTCTGATAAACCCTTTCGGTATGAACCCCGGAACACTCCGCATATCAGCGATGATGTAAGCGGCAACTTGTGTATTCTCTCGGTAATCTTTCTGAAACGCTTCTGCCCATTTGTCATCTTCCTTCCGAATTTTACGGTTGCCCAGAATCAGGAAGACAACTTTACCGCGCAGTTTCTTCAAGTTATGTTCTTTCTCTTCTGGGTCTTGGAGCGTCCAATCGGGTGCTATGTCGCCTACTTTTGGCGGTGTGGGTTCAATCTCTTCATCAGCGAAACTCACGAGCATTCCAAAGAAGACAATACCGATGGTAACAACAATGGACAATTTCATGACAGTCCTTACCTCCGCTCCTTATATTTCCTATTCACATTCTAACACAGTCTTTCAGTAATTGTCAAATTGACTTTTTACACGAAACCTGCTATGCTATTAGGAAAGAAAATTATGCCAATAAACACCTCACACTGATAAGGTTTACATGAACATTGAACGCACTATCCCTACACTTTTGAATCAGATTCGAGAAGAACTCCTTCCACAGATTGCACGTTCCTCGGAGATCCAAACGACTGAGAGCTTGCAACTCTTTCGGAGCCAACTCCACAGTCTCCACTACTACTGCGTTCGCGCACAAATTCCCGACATCGTTTGCGATCGCTTAGAGGTTTTACTTTCAACAAGTGCAGATTTTTGGCGGCTCATCGCGGATAATGAGTTGGTGCTGACAAACTTGAAAGACTTTACACGCGTGCGCACCTTCTCAGCAGAAGCTGAGGGCATAACGAACTTAGAAGAATTGATTTCCGGCGAGGATACGCTTCGCGATGTGATTATCAACAGTATCGCCTTTATGCTGAATTGGAAAGCGAATACCATCTGGGTAGATTCTGCTAAAAAAGCGCGCACCGCAATGGCAAAGAATTATATGCTCGAAATTCAGGATCGCTTATGGCAGTTTATCAAGGAAAGTACACCGGAAACAGAAGAAGACGATTTAGAGAAAGCCGAGCAGGTTCGCGAACGCGCAGATAAATTACTCGCCGTGATTTATGCCAGCGATCTACCGACGGAAGCGCAGGTTACCCTGCTGATGCAAATCTATACACTACTGCTACGGCTGCAACTCGGTCAACTGATCCTCCAATTAGAATCCCTTCAAGAGGTCACTACAGACGCATGAAAACACGTCCTTTCGACGCACTTTGCCAGGTCAAACGCATTTTCTGTACCAATAAGTCGCGCCTGATCGGAAAGATCATAAGCTTCAGCACACTCCTTCTGCTTCTGTTTTGCAGTGTTCTTGTTGCTGACGTACCGATGTCTGATGCTCAATTGTTGCCCGGAAAGGAAGTACGTATCACAGCCCCAAAGACAGGGAAAACTTTTCTGCTTTACGTTCCGATTGATTACACCGACAAACGTCCATTTCCTGTCCTTTTTTATTATCACGGGTACCGTGGAACAGCTACAACGCGGATGTTCAGACATATCACAAAAGGAGAAGGGTTTATTGTTGTCGGTATGAATTATGCAACTGACGGTTATTACAAGGGACTCAGCCCTGACAAAACAGCACCTGAAAAGGCACTCTTTCATGAAGTGATGGCACTTGTGTCAGCGCGTCTGAATATTGCGACAGATTATATTTTCATGGGAGGTTATAGCCAAGGTGGCTATTCGACGACCGTTTTAGGTGAACAGCTGCTGGAACAGTTAGCGGGTTTTCTGATTCTGGGTGCAGGTAGACGCAATGTGGATGTGGAGCCACCGCCAGCGGAACTGATTCGCGGGCACCCTATTTTCTACGGCGCAGGTGAATTAGATGATCCACACTACCCACGCGCGAAACGCGCAGTTGGGTTTTATACAGAGTGGGGCGCGGATGTGACTTTCGAGGGTTGGGAAAATGAGACACACAGTCTTTCTCCACAATGGTCAACAAAAACCAAAATGCGAGAGTGGCTCATGACCTATGGCCCCATGAAACAGGTCGCATCTGGATTTGAAAAGGCACAAACCGCTGAGAAGGTTGACAAACTCGGGGAGGCGTTCACACTTTACACCCAAATTGCGGAGATTTTACCCAACACAGAGTTGTGCCGCACAGCAAAAAAATCAGCAACACGTCTTGCTACGCAAGCCGAAACAAAACTTGAGCAGCTAAAAGAGGCGTTCGATGAGAAACCGTACGCTGAAGTAACGAAGGCATTAAAGACTTTCCGGGATACGTATAGCAATAGCATTTTCGCGGGACGTGCGACACAACTGCTCAGTGAAATGTTGAATGCAAAGGCGGATGCATTAGAACAACGCGCACGTGAGGCAGAAACACAGAAAAACTATGCCCGTGCATTGCAACTTTATGAACTCTACCTAACCTATTTTCCAGAAGCGCAACGCTACCCCGAAGTACAGAAACACCTAAAAAACTTAAAAAGCAAAACAGGGACAAAGTGAAGGAGAAATGTATGCCAAAAAATCTGTTTGAAGAACTTGTTGATGTCATCGCTACATTAAGGAGCGAAAACGGATGCCCATGGGATCGTGAACAGACGCATGAGACGCTGAAATCTACACTCATTGAGGAAACCTACGAGACCCTTGAAGCAATTGACGTGGGAGACCCAAAGAAACTGAAAGAGGAACTCGGTGACCTGCTTTTGAATATCATGCTCCAGGCACAGATTGCAGCCGAAGATGAGAATTTTGACATTTACGGCGTAATTGAGACATTAACAGAGAAGTTGATCCGCCGCCATCCGCATGTCTTTGGTGATGTAGATGTTGAGAATTCGGATGAAGTCTTGAAAAATTGGGAGGCGATCAAACGCCAAGAAGCAGGCTATGAGGATCGAAAATCCGTACTTGATGGGATTCCGAGCGCGCTTCCTACACTGCTCCGTGCCCAGAAAATACAGAACCGAGCGGCACGTGTCGGCTTCGATTGGGATGAACTCAAAGATGTCGTTGCCAAGGTCGAGGAGGAACTTGAGGAGGTCAAGGTTAGTATCAACGCCGGTGAACCAGAGGCGATTGAAATGGAACTCGGTGATCTATTATTCGCTATCGTTAACCTGTGTCGTTTTATGGAACACCAAGCCGAAGAGACGTTGCGACAAGCAAACCGAAAATTTACGAAGCGTTTTAAGTGGATGGAAGCGGAATTAGAACGCCGCGGCACAAATTTTGAGGCACAAAACTTAGAAAGTTTAGACGCGATTTGGGAAGAAGCGAAGAAAGCGGAAACCAACACAGATTAATCCTATTTTCACACAGTCCCTTTGACCAAAACACGAACATGGGTGTACTGTAATGGCAAACTCACTATTAAATCTGTTAAGACAAAAATGCGAGAACCATCCAGACTATGAACGGTACACGGAACTCTTTAACCAGTTGGACCCAGGAGCACCGCCGCAGATAGAACTTGTTCACCGCGCTACATCACCTATACTTAAATCCGGTAAAAAACTCGGTATTTTTTCAGGGTCCTTCAATCCATTGACACTCGCGCATACTCGGATGGTAGAGGATACAGTCGCTAAATATCAGTTGGATGAACTGCTTTTGCTCCTCGCAAAGGCGAACGTAGATAAATCGGTCTACGGTCTACCACTTGCGGCGAGGCTTTTGACGGTTAAAAAATATGCAGAGAACCGAGCAGGCTTCTCTGTCGGTGTATCAAGCCACGGTAGATATATTGATAAAGTCACCGCCTTAAAGTCTATATTCCCATCGACGACTGAATTCCACTTTATTGTCGGATATGATACCCTCGTTAGGATCTTTGACGCAAAATATTATACAGATTTCCACACTGAATTGAAGGAGCTGTTTATTGCAGCCCGCTTCATTGTCGCAAATCGGGCAGAGGCGGATATTAAAACAATAGCGTCTTTCATGGCACAACCGGAAATGCGACAGTATGCTGCCTATGTTTCAAGTATTCTGTTGCCGGACGCGTATGCCTATATGTCTTCAACACAAGCCCGTGAGTTGTTGGCACGCGGCGAAGCGATCGAGCACCTTGTACCACCGAGTATTCTTACAATGATTGATCTGTGTTCCCCGAACCCTAAAACAGCAGACATCCAGTAAAATCATAGCAACGTGTTTCTATTTTGATACACTCTCCTCTGAATTTCTATCCAATTGTGTCAGATACCACACACTTTCCTAACGTATCTCTCCATTTTAGCGTTTCTGTATTGGCATGATTCTTGCTATCTTTTTGGCGTGTTCATGTCAATTATTACCAATTTATCGTAAATCGGTAAATTTAATAAACAAAATTGAAACCGATTAATAGATACTACCGTTTACTTGCAATAATTCTGGCGACAGCTTAAAGCCTGAGAAACGTCAACAGGCTCACATAGGGCTATCATATAAATCTCATGTTGAGGAGAATGTTATGATGTTCAACGGAATAGAAATCATTATTGGTAGTTTGGGTGCCCTCATCGGTATTGGTGGCGGTTATCTAATCCTCTCTGCCTTTTTCGCGGGCATCCGGCATATAACGAAGCCTGGTGCTATTGAAGTCAAAAAGACAGCATCCGAAAAATAGCCGTTTCTACGCGTAGACGACGCCGAAAGGGCTTGACAATTGAAGATTTTTGTGTTATAATGTTAGCGTCCGGTCGGAGGGTTTACCACCGTGCCATGATACTTGGACATTGTAAAACAAAACGGCATTTACATTGAAAACGAACAGCGGCAGCTATGAATTATCGCGCCCTCCACTCATGGGATGTTATACCTGAAGAAGCGCGGCAGCTCCAAAACGAACTTCGCACTCAGGTAATTCAAACAGACCAGTTTGGGACAATCAACACCGTGGCAGGGGTAGACATCGGATTAAAAAAGGACATCGCAATCGCATCCGTGGTCGTCCTCAGTTTCCCCGAACTGCAAGTGGTAGATAGCGTGGTTACACAGAGCCCTGTTCGTTTTCCTTATATACCGGGGTTGCTGTCCTTTCGGGAAATCCCACCACTGCTAACAGCATTCGACCAGCTGCAAACGATACCCGATCTGGTAATAGTAGATGGACAAGGCATTGCGCACCCCAGACGCTTCGGACTTGCATCTCACTTAGGTTTGATCTTGGATAAGCCGACGATCGGTTGCGCAAAATCCCGGCTCTGGGGGCGATATGAAGAACCAGACGCGGAACAAGGTGCTTACACATATCTCATCGACAAAGAGGAAGTGATCGGTGCCGCAGTTCGCACGCGGACGAACGTTCGAGTGGTGTACGTGTCCATAGGACATCGAATCTCCTTGGATTCAGCCCGCACATGGACATTGGCATGTTGTCGAGGTTATCGTTTACCTGAAACGACACGCTATGCCCACAACGCTGCATCCGGTAAAACCCCCCGACTAAACACATGAATGATAACAGTGGGCGTCATTGGTCGTTTGACTACAATCATGGTGCACAAAACCCCCAATTCGCACAGGAATTGATTGGAACGCTCCGTGAGTATTACGCGGAAACCACAGCGTGTGACACGCGAATCGGGCAGACGTTCACACACGCCTACAATATTCTACCGAACTATTGGCGTGGCTATGGAGGAGGTGCTAACGAAGAACTCAGCATCGGAACAGCGATCATCGAACGGAACAAGGATAACGGGTTTTGGAACTATTCTGTCCACTATGAGAACACAACAAGTGGTGAGAATTTACGGATGCAATTCCGTTGTAGTGATAAGCACTATCGTTCACTCACAGACAGTTGGCGTATTGATGCCCGAAATAGTGGGGACGATACATATTCTGAATTGAGGTGCAAAGGGTATCTTGTTGAAGATTCGGAGGTGCGGCTTCGCATTAACGGAAACGAAATCCTTGCTGGAACAGTGGGCGCATCTGTCAAACTGACGTGTAATTGGGCACTTTTTGACGTGATTCCGGCACTCGCACAGACGATCCGGGAATCAGATGACGAAATAGACCTCGTGCTACTTGAAGACTTGGAGCAGCTTAGACCAAAAAGCAGGCTCGGTTTTCTTGAGTCAATACAGACACCTTTTCCACTTGACGGCTATTATCTTTATGGTACTGGGCTTTTGCCTTCATATTGGTGGCTTGATACGCATGGGGACATCGCCATCGCTTCCACCTTTTTCGAGACGCTGGTGCTGAAAGAAAAGATAGGAGAAAATGCGTGAACGAACGTCCGAATATTCTCTTTATCAATACCGATCAGCACTCGTGGGATGCGATCTCTGCCTATGGAAACCCGTATCTCCATACGCCTAATATTGATGCGCTGCACAGGAATGGCACCTCCTTTCGCCGATCATATTGTACAGATCCGGTGTGTGCGGCTGCACGTTCGAGTTGGGCGACGGGGTTATATACCTCCGAAACAGGTGTCCCCTTCAACGGTGGACATCTACACCCAGAGACCCCCGATCTCGGTCAGGTACTCAGTGACGGTGGCTATCAGGCGTTCCACTGTGGCAAATGGCATGTTCCGGGTAGAGATGTCCGTGAAAGTTTTCAGACACTCTACTATGGTCAACGCAATATCGGTGCTGGCGGTGCTGCATATTATGATTCGGCATCTACACATGCAGTCGCTGATTTCTTAACGAATTACGATAGCGACAAGCCGTTCTACCTGCAGATCGGCTACGTTGATCCGCACGATGTCTGCGAATATCTGCACAACCATGAGGAAAAACGCATCCCAAATCCTGTGGAACAAGGAATTGTTTCGGAAGATGCCTTGCCACCACTCCCTGAAAACTTCGACTACGATGCACGGGAGACGGTGCTGCACCGCATCTGTCGAAGGGTTGATGACGCGCTGATCCACGCCGCTATTCTCAAAGGCATCCGTGATTGGGATGAACTCCACTGGCGTTACTTGAGATGGAACTATTACAGATTTATTGAAAAGGTTGACGCAGAAATCGGAAGAGTCCTCGCATTGCTACGGGAGACCTCTCTGCACCACAACACACTCATCATATTCAGTGCTGACCACGGTGAGGCGTGCGGAAGCCATCAGATGTTTCAGAAGTTCACGCTTTACGAAGAGAGCATCCGAGTCCCGTTTATCGTAGCACGTTTGGGCGATGGGGTTCTGGTAGAGAAAGATCGGTTTGACCAAACGCATTTCGTTTCTGGTGTAGACCTATTCCCTACTGTCTGTGATTATGCCAGTATTGACGTACCTGAAGGGCTGCAAGGATCGAGTCTGCGTCCGCTTGCTGAAGGTAGAGATGTCCGGTGGCGCGATTACGCCTATATAGAGAGCAATTATTGGGGACGCTCAATCGTCACTGGGCAGTACAAATACGTTACGGAATATAAACCGAAGGCAACTGAGGATTTCTTGCCGCCCGGACCAGATGCTACACAGTTCGGACTTGCACAACTATTCGATCGGCAGGATGATCCGGGTGAGACGAAAAACTTGGCGGAAGATGCAGCTTACGGTGAAGTCGTTAAGATGTATCAGGATAAACTCCTCCGGCAGGAAGTGAAACTGCATCGGCAGCAAATTGTGCATCCAAGTCCGAAACGGATAATATCGAATTGGGGTGACCGGTTACGGTCATATTGGCAGCACAATGGATAGAAAAATAAATTTGTTGATATAACACTAAAAAACATCAGGATTTTCGGAAAAATGGATATATTTTCAAAACGTTTAAATCGGCTTCCACCCTACATGTTCGGTAAGCTGAAACAGATAACACACGAACGTCGGCAGCAAGGTATAGATATTATTGATTTGGGGATGGGTAACCCGAATCAACCGACACCACAGCCTATCATTGATAAACTGACAGAAGCGGCGCAGGAACTCCGAAATCACCGCTATTCCGCTTCACGCGGCATCTACAATCTCCGCAGGGAAGTCAGTTGGCACTATGAACGCCGGTTCGGGGTTGACATCGATCCGAATGCGGAAGCGATTGCTGTCATCGGGACCAAAGAGGGACTCGGACACCTCGCTTTAGCCTTGATTGACGAAGGCGACTTGGCGATGGTGCCGAACCCGACGTTCCCGATTCATACCTATAGCATTGTGCTTGCAGGCGGAAGTGTTGTGAGCATACCGCTCTCCGAAGAGAACGATTTCATCCCTTCGCTCACCGAAATCACACGCGATATCTGGCCGAGACCGAAGATGTTGATCTTGAGTTTCCCACATAACCCGACGGGTGCTGTCGTTGATCTTGGGTTCTTTGAGGAAATCGTCGCGTTCGCGAAACGACAGGAAATCGTTGTCGTCCACGATTTGGCTTATGCAGACATCGTTTTTGACGGCTACAAAGCACCGAGTTTTTTACAGGCGAAGGGTGCGAAGGATGTCGGTATTGAATTTATTTCGCTCTCCAAGTCCTATAATATGGCGGGTTGGCGGTGCGGGTTTGCAGCTGGAAATCACGACATTATTGAGGCACTCGCTCGGATTAAAGGCTACTATGACTACGGTATTTTCGCGCCGATTCAGGTTGCCGCAATCATGGCTTTACGCACGCCAGCGGATACAGTCATCGAAAACGCTGCGATCTATCAGAAACGCCGCGATGTGCTTGTGGAGGGGTTAAATCGAATCGGGTGGAAGGTCCCGAAACCGCAGGCTTCGATGTTCGTCTGGGCACCTATTCCTGAAGCGTGGCGACATCTGAACTCTTTGGATTTCTCGATGAAACTCCTGAACGAAGCGGAAGTCTGTGTCTCTCCGGGTGCAGGGTTTGGACACAACGGTGAAGGCTATATCCGCATAGCGCTTGTGGAAAACGAGGATCGGATTCGCCAAGCAGTCCGTCAGATCCGACGCGCCTTGTTCGGTTAATCGTGAGTCGGACGAATACCAAACATCGGTTGTATATGTATACAAATTATACATATTGATGCCGATATGTATAGAAATTTCGGAAAAGTATACATGTCCAATTATCAAGGTTAGTGACAACAATGCCTCAATTCAATCCAAATCTTCCATGGAACGATCTTCCTGAACTGCCACCGACCGCAGATATTGAATCGCGTGACATACTTAAAGCGTGCATATTGGCAATGACCGAGCTTTCTAAGGCAAACGCCTTGGTGAAGACGTTACCAAACGAAGCGGTTCTGATAAATACACTACCGCTTCAGGAAGCACGTAGGAGTTCGGAAATCGAAAACATCGTTACGACTAACGATGATCTGTACCGAGCAATGGCATCTGACAGAAACCATGTTGACTCCAACACCAAAGAAGTACTACACTACCGCGAGGCATTGTGGGAAGGTGTTAGGAGCATCCGCGAAGGCTCAACTCTGGACATACAACTCTTTGAACAGATATGCTCGCGTATTTTTGACGAAAAAATGAAAGTGCGTAGTGGTCCCGTGGTGATTGAAAACCGAGCAACACAACAACTCATTTACAGACCGCCAACCGGATACGGAAATCTTATCAGATTGTTAACGAACCTTGAGCGATTTATTAATGATAAAACTGATGGATTTGAACCGCTTGTCAAAATGGCCGTAATGCACTACCAGTTTGAGGCAATACACCCTTTCATGGATGGGAATGGACGAACAGGACGTATACTCAACATCCTCTATTTGGTACAGCAAGGATTGCTTGATGTACCAATACTTTACCTCAGCCGTTTTCTTATCCAAATCGGAATGCGTATTATCAATACCTTCGTGAAGTCACGGAAAACGGGAGTTGGCAGCAGTGGATTCTCTACATCTTGGCAGCAGTGGAACAGACTTCGCGAGACACCGCAGACAAAATAGAAGCAATTAATCGTCTTATCAATAACGTTATGATAAAAGCACAAGGCAGAACGAAAGCTGTTGAGCGTGAAGGGTTTGTCGATTTACTTTTCAAGTGGCCCTACTGCAAAATTGGTATCGTTGAACAAGAACTGGCATGTAGTCGCATCACAGCTACAAGATACTTGAACGATATCGTAGCACTCGGTTTGCTTGAACAAGTGAAGATAGGACGAGAGTACTACTACATCAATAGAGACCTTATAGAAGTATTATCCGAATGAACTTCTGGCAAACCGCCGAAAGAAACGGAAACCACATATTCGGATGTATACAAATTATACATATACATTCCAATATGTATAGAAATTGCGAAAAAGTATACATATCCGCTTAAGTGTGCGGATTATTCCAGTCCCCACTGCTTTTTCGCTTCCTCAAACGAAATCTGCTGGCTACCGGTGTGAGAAATCGGGTTTTTGCCGACCCAGCGTTCGTCGATCGGATGCTCTGCCGGTTGGAAACGGATGTCACAACTGATACGCCACCGATCCGAAAGATTCTTGGTAGAAGTATGCATCGTGTGCATCGTGAAGACGATAACATCTCCCATCTCAAAATCGGCTGTCTGCCACTCACCTCCGTATTTATCACTGATTTCCATCGGATCGCGTCCGAAGTGTCCGGGAGTCCCGTCTCTATCGACATCTGTTTTGCCGTAGGTGTCGCGAATCGGTGCGAAACTCGGTAGGTTATGCGAACCGACCAGCACCGTCAATGTCCCCATCGTTGCAGGCACATCACCGAACGGAACCCAACAGGTGTGCAGCTGCTTAGAACCTCTGCCCATATAGACGAAATCGAAATGCGGTCCCGACCAACCATCAGGACGGACGAACCGGAGCCATTTGTAATCAAACGTGCGGGTATCACCACCAAAGAAGTTGCGGAAGAACTTGAAGAGTTCGTCGCCTTCTAAAACGGACTGGACATCTGGATGGTGTGTAACAGCGGGGGTGCCCATCGTCCGTCCGGGGCTTCCTTCACCTGCGATTGCCTCCATAATATCGGTGCCATCCTTGAAAACCTCGTCTTTTCCGTTTCCCTTGGCGTATTCAAGGATCGCTCGCCGCCCTGCGATAATCTTTTCCTTGTCAATCAGACCGCGAGCGAGTAGATAGCCGTCTTCTGCTATCTGTTGGTGTAAGCCTTCCGCTGAATCAAGCACAGCGTTGCAGTCCCGAAGCACACCGAGGTGTGGACCTGGGAACTTCAGTTCATGGTCTCCTACAAAAACGGTTTTCGCCATTGTTTCCTCATCCTTTGAATATGCTATGTAATGTTCGTTTGGACGCATCTATTATAATCTTGTATTTTAACAAAAGTTGACAATTAGTGCAAGGATGTAACTGCTCTTTTGTACTTCCAAAATGGCAAATACTGTTTCCAATCGGACGGAATCCCTATCTAAAAATGTCGTTGACCTGATGGCAAATACCTGCTAAAATCACATCACTCAGTGTTTACAATAGGCGATTATATCTGGCAAAATGTGGGGACTGACTTATGGAAGAATATAAACACTATTTGGAGATCCAAAAACCTGAACTGGATTATACTTACGAGTTTGAGGTGGATCAACTCACTCAGATGTCCGAATGCGTGGAGGCACACGGCTTCGCGATTGTCAAAGATGTCCTGCCTTCTGAATTGGTCGAAAGTTTGAAACAAGCGGTCTTTGATGGCACAGATCCAAACAGAGCGTTAGAACATGGACAGAGCAGCACCCGCCACGCTTGGGTTGAATCTGGACCGGGTGCTTGGCAGCTACTCGGATACGAACCTTTTATGAAAATCCACCGCCACCTTATCGGCACAGACGAGATGACTGTCCACCGTTCTGCGGCTATCATTCGAATGCCAGGATCCCAACCTGTTGCGTGGCATACCGATTGGTGTGGATTCTCAACGGACGCACCGAAAAATTCGGGCGATGTGTTGAACCGTGGTTTGTGGCCCTCAGGTAAATGGTTCTACTTGACGGGTTCGCGTCCGGAACACGGTGGTCTGTGCGTGATTACGGATTCGCACGTGGAAAACTGGGAAGGTCCTGAAGGTTTCAATCTGACATCGGACAAGCGTTCTTTCTATAAAGAGGGTGAAGAGGAAAAGGCGTATGTCGGTTTTGATATTCCGGGGTTAGTGCCGCTCTTCACGAATCCGGGGGATATGATTGTGTTTGCGCATCGGACGTATCACGGTGCATTCCCGAACCAACTTGATGAGATTCGATTGTCCTGTGCCATCGGTTTTCGGCGGCGGGATCATCACATTGATATTCCGTGGGAAATCCCGGAAGATGGTAGACAATTCTTAGCGAATTTACCACCCCATTTTCAGCAATACACACACGGTTACACAAGCATTGATGTGGGTTGGCGAGGATAATTGTCTGAATGCAGATCGCATTTGGGCGATTACGCCGCAAAGTCGCACCTACCAATCACCGGCGGGGTTAAAAACCCTGCCAGTGAAGGTTAGTGATTGCAAATCGCTTCTACAGATCGCCGATGTAGCAGGCAATGAAGAAAAGTGCGAAGTAATAAATGATAGGATGGATCTCTTTTCTACGACCCGTTACCAACTTGAGGAAGGCTAACGAGATAACGCCGAACCCGATGCCGTCTGTAATGCTGAAAGAAAGGGGCATCATCAGCATTGTAAGGAAGGCGGGGATCGATTCAGTGACATCTTCCCAATCAATCTGGTTGACGTTCCTGAGCATCAATCCACCAACCACGATGAGTGCTGGTGCAATAATGGGGTTAATCGGATAACCACCGCCAATAATTTTGACGAGTGGCTCGAAAAAGAGTGCCAGTAACATGAAAACCCCTGTGCAGACAGCGGTGAGCCCAGTCCGTCCGCCTTCAGTAATACCTGTCGCGCTTTCGATGTAACAGGTCACAGTTGAAGTACCGAGTAAGGCACCACCGACAGTACTCCCTGCGTCTGTTAAAAGCGCGTTCCGGGCTTTGGCGAGTTTTCCGGCTTCCATGAGTTGGGCTCTATAACCGATCGCTGTGAGTGTCCCAATGCTATCAAACATGTCAATGGCAAAGAACACAAAGATAACAGGGATGAGTTCAAGCTTGGTAAAAATATTAGGGACCCGTAATTTAAAGAGTGTAGGCGTTGGATCCGGCGGGAGGGCAACAATTCCGTTGAAACTGGCAGCGCCAAAGATGAGGTTAGCAATGGCAGCGATAAGGATGCCTATCAGAATCGCGCCTTTTACTTTGCGTGCGATGAGTGCCAGTGTTACACTGATACCGAAGAGTGAGAGAAGAACCGGCGTAGATAGAATATCGCCGCGGGTGATGTATGTAGCAGGATGTTTTGTAATGATCCCACTCATCTGCAACCCGATGAAAGCAATAAACAAACCAATCCCGATAGCCGTCGCATTTTGGAGTGAGTTGGGCATTGCATTCATGATGGCTTCACGGATGCCGACAAATGAAAGTATGAAGAATAGCAGTCCTGCTATGAAAACGATGCCTAATGCTTCCTGCCACGGTAGACCAGAACCCAAGCAAACCTCGAATGCAAAATAGGCGTTAAGCCCCATACCGGGCGCTAATACGACCGGATAGTTCGTTAGAAACGCCATAACGAAAGTTGCGATTGCACTCGATAGACAAGTCGCAAACATAACGGCACCGACATTCATGCCTGCTTGTGAAAGAATAGAGGGTTGGACGAAGATGATATATGAAATCGTCATGAAATTCGTGAAACCTGCGACCAATTCGCGTCTCACAGAGGTGTTGTGCGCTTTCAACCCAAATAGTTTTTCTAACATCGTTCCTCCTTGTCCAGCATTAATTTAACCCAAGTTGCTACTTAAACAAAGGATTGATTCCATTGTCCTAAACTATGTGACAATGGATACTTGTTCTAATTAAATCAGGTCAATAAGATCCTCGAAGTCGTACGATCTATTATACTGGTTTTTAGGATACCAGTTTTCCGATTAACCGTCAAGATAAAGTTGACCTCATTTATCGCTATAGCCAAATATTGACACTCATGAAATTGATAATCAAATGTTGTGAGCATGAATCCGTTCAAGCGCGAAGGTTGCCGAGGTTTCCATCCAAACGATCAGATGAAGCGTTCAATTTTATCCAACTTGAAGGTTAAACGCATTAGGAGAACTAAGGAACGTTACCTTTTACGGATTTAATTAGATTTACGCACTGAAATTTGTTATAATCTCATAATAGGTTGGCTATTGTAAACAGATTAGCTACCTCCGTAGGGCCTCAGTTTCTCACACGTCATTTCGCGTTGTTACATTATTTGTCCCATTTTTAACGCTATAGTTGCGTTCTTTGAGGAAAAACGATGGACGGTAAACATTTACCTTGGCATCTACCTTTGACAGATTGGTGTATCGGAGCAATGGTTTTATTGGCAACCACTGGCACTATTATCCTGTGCCGATTTTTGTTGCGGAAATGGCAATCATGGCGAATTCAACGGTTTCTCGATCAACGCTCAGCACTCGCAGCTCCGGGCGATCAGAAACTAACGACTCACGATAAGCAGGTCCTGACGAAAAAGGTTCGGCAATCCGGAAACGAACGTTTAGAAAAAAGTTTTGCTTTCCAAGGAAATCTCGATCTTTACGTTGCCATCGGGCTTTTCGGTCTGGCGATGCTCGCTTTGGTAGTATTAGCCATTGCCAACGGTTTCCATAAACACGGAATGCCGTAATACCATACGGATAGCATCTAACCTGAGTCGTATCGCCTATATCATTCAAAAATCGGAGATATCCATGAAAGTTGTTGCGAAATTCGGTCCCGAAAGTGCCGGTTTAATTGACAAACCAGACCCAGTTGCTAAGGGCGAGTTCGTCGTCGTCAAAATTCATTCAGCCCCTATGTGTACGGAATACAAAAGCTTCAAAAGTGAAGGGACAAGCGATAGTTTTGGACACGAAGCTGCTGGTGAAGTGGTAGAAATCACGCAGAAAGGCACTGTCAAGGTAGGCGACCGCGTTGTCGTGATGCCACATTACCCTTGTGGAAAGTGTTACATCTGCTTGGCAGGCGAATATGCCCACTGCGAGAACGATCATCAGCCCCCAAACATCCCCGAACAGACGGGTGTGACAGCAACTTTTGCGCAGTACATCCTAAAAAAGGACTGGCAGCTGGTACCTATTCCAGAGGATCTCTCTTATCATCACGCAGGCATGGCATGTTGCGGACTTGGATCCACGTTTAACGCCATGCGGTTAATGAATGTCAACGCGCTTGATACCGTCCTAATCACGGGGATGGGACCTATTGGACTTGGCGGTGTGATTAATGCTGTGTATAGAGGTGCGCGCGTCATCGCTGTTGAAAGTCATCCGTATCGCGCAGCCCTTGCGAAAAAACTCGGTGCAGCGGAAGTTGTTAACCCACAAGATGATGATACAGTCGATCAGATTCGGGATTTGACCGATGGTAGAGGTATCGACAAAGGGATCGAATGCTCAGCCGCTCCCGCAGCGGTCGGATTATTAATTGAGGCAACACGCCCGAAAGGACATATCTCATTGATTGGTGGTATCGGTGAAGTGGCAATTCAGGGTGGGGCAATTATCAATAAAGGTTTGACATTACATGGCACGCGGCATTATAGTCTCGTAGATACACCCGCGATGATACGCATGATTACACAAGTGAAGGCGCAGCTGGATACATTCATCACGCACACCTTCCCTATGCGCCAGATTCAGGAGGCATGGGCGTTGCAGTGTACACATAACTGCGGGAAAGTCGTCCTTGACGCGTCGGCGTAAAAGCGGATACCCAACGCACCAGACTTGATTTGACGGAAAGGGGTTATTATGAATTCCATGACAAATAACATACCGCTCTCAACACCACTCGACATCCGCCGGGGTCTTACAAACGCGGCAGATGTTGCTTTTCCGTTACGTTGGGGCATCCTCGGTGCCGGCAGAATCTCAGGGATGTGGGTCGAGGCTTTACACGCCTGTGAAGGGGCAACTGTAACGGCTGTAGCCGCGCGTGAACTTGATCGAGCGAAAGAATTCACAAGACAATATGGGGTTGCTACCGCCTACGGCAACTACGCAGAAATGGTCGAAGCCGACGATGTAGATATTGTATACATTGGCACAATCAACCGGCTGCATAAGGAGCATACCCTTCTCGCGATTGCAGCCGGCAAACACGTTTTGTGCGAAAAACCGTTCGCGGAGAATATCTCTGAAGCGCGTGAAATGTACGCCGCCGCTGAAGAGAAAGGGGTGATGCTACAGGACGGGGTCTGGACCCGCTTCTTTCCTGCCGTTGAACATGCGCGAACCGAGATTGAGAATGGTACTATCGGAGAAGTTGTCCTTGTGCAGTCTGACTTCTTCGATCCGATCTATACGATTCAGGCTGTCCCGCTTGGCTTTGGTGCAGATGCTGCCCTCACATCAGTTGTCGCGGCAGGTAGATACGCGCGTGGGGCGATTGTGGAATTTGGTGAAGATAAGTGCGCCGTTTTGACGTTCCCACCCCGTAACTCCGAGTTACCCGAAGTGACAGAACTCGTCGGCACAAAAGGGCGCATTACCCTTGAGCGTCCCGCGCACTGCCCGACACGCCTCTCTATTCGGATACCGCCACCAGATGGTGTGCCGTCTCAGTATAGAACAGGAAACGCGCCTGCACCGTTACACGCCTTTGAGTATCCATTACCGAGGACAGTGAGCATGCGAAATGCGTCCCCAAATCAGCACGGTTTCTTGTACCAAGCCGAAGCGATCCACCGCTGCCTCGCTGCGGGACTACGTCAGTGTCCGCAGTACAACAAAGAAGAGTCGCTACACGCCATGAACCTACTAACGGAAATTTACAAGGCGAATCCACCTATACCACGGCGTTAGAGGTACGCCGCCCTGAAAAGGCGAATTTTGATAAAAAATTTCTTGACATTTTAAAAATCTTACTATATACTCAAACGTATCTATTAGGTAATATCAGTCGTCTTTGTCTGCCATATTCGTCATTATCCGTTGACAGGTTTTGCACACATTGGAGATGAGGTGAATCATGTTAAAAACCGTTGAAGCCACAATTGATGAACAAGGCAATGTGAAATTAGTCAAACCGATTCAGTTGCCAAAACCCGCCCGAGCATTCGTAACGATTTTCAATGAAGAGCTCAATGTCTCTGAAACTGCTTTGCTAAGTGAAGCCGCACTCGCTGAACATTGGCTGCGGCCAGAGGAAGATGCCGCATGGGCCCACCTACAGCATTTAGACCCGGAGAAGTCGTCTTAATCCGCTTTCCATTTTCGGATTTATCACAAACAAAATTGAGACCTGCGGTAATCCTCGCGGATGCTGGGCGAGGCGATTGGATTCTCAGCCAGGTTACGAGCAATCCACATATAGGGACCCCGTTTATCTCGCTAACCGACACTTCTTTTGCTACTGGCTCGTTACATTTAGTAAGTTATGCCCTGCCCGGCAAGTTATTTACTGCTCACCATGGGCTCATAGTCGCACATCTCGGCACTTTAAAATCAGACGCGTTCAATGAGATTGTTGAAACTGTTATCAACATTCTCTGTACAAGTCTAACATCATAGGTGCTTAAATTGAAAATATAAAAACATGAACAAACCAAATATAGTCTATATCCATTCGCATGATACGGGACGGTATGTGCAGCCTTATGGACATGCGATCCCGACCCCAAACATACAAAAACTTGCGGAGGAAGGCGCGGTGTTCCGAAACGCGTTCTGTGCAAATCCGACCTGTTCGCCGTCACGTGCCGCACTCCTCACAGGACAATGGGCACATAGCTGCGGTATGGGCGGATTGGCAAATCGTGGCTGGAGCCTACCCGTGCCAGAGCATCTTATAACTTATACCTTGAATCAAGCCGGATATGTCACTGCATTGGCAGGATTTCAGCATGTCGTCCGGGATTTAAAAGAGACAGGTTACCAGAGGCTCCTATCCGAAGGCACTGTGCGCGCGGGTGCTGAAGAACGGGCACGTGATTTCATTGCCGAAAAACATGACGCGCCTTTCTTCTTGGACGTTGGGTTTGGCGAAACGCATCGGCGAGCGAAAGGGTTCGATCCACCACCGGATGGCGAACCGAAGACGGATCCACGCTATGTAAAACCACCGGCACCCTTCCCTGATACACCTGTCACCCGACAAGATATGGCGGAATATATAGATGCGGCTCGCAGGCTGGACGAGAAGATGGGTGTGGTTTTTAACGCACTTGAGGAAAATGGGATCGCTGAAAACACGCTTGTGATCTGTACAACCGATCACGGACTTGCCTTCCCTCGAATGAAATCCCATCTGAGCGATCACGGTATCGGTGTAATGTTGATTGTCCGCGGTCCTGGCGGTTTTGGTGGTGGACAAGTCCTGGACGGGTTAGTTAGCCAAATTGATCTGTTCCCGACAATCTGTGAATTGGTAGGTATTGACGCGCCACCATGGTTGCAAGGCAATTCGCTTTTACCCTTGGTTAGCGGTGAGACAGACGATGTCCGCGATGCTATTTTCGCAGAAGTTAACTACCACTGCTGTTATGAACCGCAGCGTGCTGTCCGAACCAAACGATGGAAGTATATCAGACGCTATGACAACGCAGAGAAATGGGCACTGCCGAACTGTGACGATAGCATCAGCAAAACCTTTATGATGGAACACGGTTGGAAGGACCAACCTGTTGAAGCGGAACGGTTGTACGATGTCGTGTTCGATCCATCGGAGGCACATAACCTCGCTGAGAACCCGGACCATGCGGAAACCTTGGCAGAGATGCGAAACCGATTAGAACAGTGGCGCGCAGAGACTGATGATCCGGTAAGCGAGAACCAGATTATGGTGCCACCAGAGACGGCTGTGCTGAACGATCCAACGGATGTGTCACCCGGTGATAAACACTACCCTGCACGTGAGATGGTGTAATCTCTTGTCGGGTAGGCACAAAAGCCGAAACCATCCACCCGAATAATATGTTGGATTGTTTAAAGTTGATTGCCTGCCCACAGCGCACCGCGGCGGATAACCGTCTGAAAACTCGGATTCTCAAGTACTGCCATATCGTGCCCGAGTGCGAAGTAGAAAACTCTCCCGTCGCCGTAGGTATGATGGAACGCCATGACATGCGTTTCGTCTTTCGTCTCATCGTAGGCATGCATCAGATGGTGCGATGTGTCAGGGTTATGCTTTAGGTAGTAGAGTTCGTCTGTCGCCCCAAAATCGGACAAGCCTTCTGTGATCGGATGATTCGAGTCGCTTACATTAACGGTGAAGTCCATATAAGGACTATGCCCATCGAAAAATCCGTTGAGCATACGGTGGTAGCCTTCAGATTCTCTGAACGAAGCTGCGGCGGTATGCAGTCCGAAGAAGCCCCCACCTGCTCGGATATAGTTGAGTAACCCAGTCTCTTGTGTCTCCGTAAGCTCGCCAACATCGGTATAGAAAAGCACAGTGTCATAGCCTTCAAGTCCATCCGCAAGGACATTGTAGTCTTGCGAGAAATCGGCTGCTATGGTGTCGGTATCGTTAAGCATTGATGTCAGGAACTGTCCATTTCCGGCATGGTCGTGATAGATACCTTCCGTTCCGACAAATATAAGCAATTTAAGCGTTTTCATTTTACCTCCGTTAATCGTTGGGCATCACGAGTACTTTGACAGACCCGTGTTCATCGCGCCCTGCGGCGACAGCGAATGCTTCGCTAATATCGTCCAAGCCGAACCGGTGTGTGACGAGCGGGTTCGGGTCCAGTTTACCAGCAGCGAGTAGGTCAATAGCAATTTGGAACTCGGTTTTTCCGCCATGTCTCCCGTAACAGAACGACCAGATGACTGTCAGTTCTCGACTTCGTGCGAACCGCTCTGAAAAGGTGAGCGGTGCTCGGTGTCCGCCTACCATACAGATGCGACCGCGTTTCGCTGCGATCTCCGTTGCCTGTTCCAATGTGTTAGCAGTGCCACCGACTGCCTCAAAAACGACATCCGCCCCGCGTCCATCGCTCCAGTCCTTGATAACCTCCACAGCATCTGTTTTATCCACATTGATGGGGACAGCACCGACCGCCTTGTGAGCAATCTGTATAGGTCCATCGGGTTTGCCTAACATAGCGATAGAGGTTGCGCCAGCTATATCTGCGACCTGCGCGATTGTCAACCCAACAGGACCACTTCCGATAATAGCGACACGATCACCTGGGGACACCATCGCTCTGTTAACAGCATGAACGGCTACTGCGTAGACCTCTGCCAATGCCCCACCCTCAGCAGAAACGCTTTCCGGTAATGAATATACATTTGCTGTCCGTGCGACCATAAACTCTGCAAAACCGCCACCGCCGTGCCGTAAATTTCCACAGATATTATAGTAGCCGTTATAGCACTCCGGGCAATCGTTACAGGGACTGATTGGTTCAACTGCCACACGCGCACCCTTGTTATGCCCTGTCACACCTTTGCCCGTATCAATAACGAGTCCCGCTAATTCGTGTCCACCGATACGGGGAGATTGAGGCGTATCGGGTTGGTGATGATACCCGTGCAGGTCACTACCGCAGATCCCCGATGCCTCTACTTGGACCAAAACTTGCCCTTCTTCAGGTGTAGGATCTGGAACCGTTTCGACTCTTATATCTTTTCCGCCGTAAAATTGTGCCGCTTTCACAACAACCTCCTCAAAAGTTAGTAATCTGTTTGAAATATAGCACAGAGAATGAAATGTGTCAACGGATTATTGTGTGGGTTTGTGGGTTCCGCAAGTTTCGTTTATCCGTAAGAAGATTTCAACCGCGTGAATTGGAGATCGGAAATTTTCCTTGACTTCTAAGCGAAAAACGAATTAAAATGGAAAGAATATAATACGAATGAGGAGTTGGAAATGAGAACAGTTAAATTAGGTTTGATTGGGGCGGGTGGTATCTCAGGAGCACACTGCCGAACCCTTGCTGAAATTGAAGGTGCCGAGATTATTGCTGCCGCGGACCTTATCCCTGCCAATCTCGAACGCGCGAAAGAACAGTGGAACATCAAGCGCACGTTCAACGATTACAACAAGATGCTCAAAATGGACGAGATTGAGGCGGTGTACGTGTGTACACCGACAGGTGTGCATGCAGCACCTACTGTCGCTGCGCTGAATGCTGGCAAACACGTTTTCTGCGAGAAACCAATGGAAGCGACGTTGGATGCCGCTGCTTCAATGTGGCGTGCCGCAAAAGAGAACGATAAAATTTTGATGGTCGGTCTAAAACTTCGGTATTCGCCGCAAGTCGTCAAGGCAAAAGAAATCGTTGATGCTGGCACCCTTGGCGACATCTATTATGTTGAGACCGTTGCAGATCGGAGACGTGGAAATCCAGGTGGCAGTTTCATCCGAAAGGCGACTGCCGGTTTAGGCGCGTCCGCGGACATCGGCGTTTATGCCCTTGACACTGCCCTCTATTTAATGGGGCATCCAAAACCCGTCGCAGTTTCTGGTATCACCTCCAACTACTTGAGCCTTCACAACACATGGAACCCTGCTCTCAAAGAGACAGAAGTGGAAGATTTTGGTGTCGGTTGGGTCGTCTTTGAAAACGGCGCACGCATGGTATTCAAGACGTGCTGGTGTATGAACATGGATTCGCTTGGTGGAACGATCTTCCTCGGCAAAAAAGCAGGGTTACGCCTCGGTATCGGCGAAGTCCGTGGACCAGAGGAAGGCGTACGCGTCTATGGTGACAAAGACGGTGAGATTTTTGATCAAGAATTCACCGAGTTTGAATCGGTAAGCGTATTCCACGAGGAAGATTCAGCGTTTATCGATGCTGTTCGTGAAGGTAAGCCTTCGCCCATTGACCCGTACGGCGTGATGCTTACCAACGTTATAATTCAAGGGGTTATCGACTCTTCAAATGCGGGTGGACGCGAAGTAGCGGTGACGGTGCCAACACTGTAGCGAATATAGCATTATGTACGGTGCGAGGTTGTTCTGCCTTGCACCTTCCTTTGAACGCTATTTTGCTATCCTGTTGCGCCTTTGCTGACACTACATATTATACGTATAACAGAGGTCCTACAACATGAAATTTATTGAGGTTGCGGGGAAAAAATTCAAATTGGCATCCCGATTTGCGCGATTGTTCGCTTTTCTCATAGATGGAATGCTCGTAGCAGGTGTTCTATCAATTTTAGTTTTTCTGTTTGATGCAATGGGTGCCGGCGTCGGTACCAGTCTTATTCGGATTGGATTGCTCAGCGCATTGCTGTGGACATTGGGTCCTAAAACTAAAGCAGATGAACAGACATTAGCACTCCTCCAGATGTTTATAATTGGTCTTTTTGGACCATGGGTGAACTATAGTTTTGATACTTTACTATGGGGTGGTACAACAATAGGCGCAGCTATTCTGTTTTTCATCGATGGCTTCAACGATGGACAAGGCCTCGGTAAAAAGCTGCTGTCTCTACAAGTGCTTCGATTGAAAAATGGTAAGCCCTGTACTTTCAAGGATTCTTTTATTCGCCGTCTTACAAGTATCTTTCAACCCCTCGATTCTTTCTGGACGTTTGGAAAACACCGGCAGCGGATGGGAGATAAGTTAGCAGAGACTGTTGTGGTAAAACTTACCTCAGAATTAGAAGCGTTAGAAACCGAAGATCCTGAGAAAATTTTAGAGGAAACCATCGTTGAGATGACCGACAGGCTTTCAGATGCGCGCCAGAAAGTCGATGCCTCTGTAGGTGTTGAAAAACTATTTCAGAACGCTTATGAAGGTGCGATCTCCCAAACGAGGGGATGGCAGGAGCGTGCTGTTATTAACCTCAAAGCAGGACGTGAGGATTTGGCGCGCGAAGACTTGGAAAAACGTAACGAATACCAGCGATTGGCAGACCAATACAAAACGCAGTGGGAAGAACAGAAACAGACCGTCCACAGACTCAGTGCCCTCCTTGAGCATCTCCAGCAAAAGATGACAGAAGCACAAGGAAATAAAGCAGCCGTCGTCGCGAAACACAGAAATATTGATGCCGAAACTCATTTGCGCGAGATGCTGCAAGAGATACAAAACAGCATGGAACAGGACGCGACTGAGGCAGCGACTTTGGCGAAAGCCGCAGCTGAGGTAGATGTCGCGTATCAGAACGCAAAATTAGAACGTGAATTTGCCGGTTATGCTGAAGAAGCATCGCTCGATAAAGATCTTGCCGAACTAAAGACAAAATTGCAGTAGATACGAACCGACGGCGTTAACTTTATATATGGTAGATTTTAGAATTACTTTTGCATCTTCTGTAAGCACAAACCCCCCTAAGGGAACACCCTATCAAAAACACCCCCTTATCAGGAGGGAATTGGGTCCCTTGTAGATGTCAATATATTTTTCTAATTCACCATAAAAGCGATATAATATTTGTTCAGAGCGATTTGGTCATTTCATTTTATCATACAGATTAGCTTTTATCCGCAAACGCTTTGGTTTTCATATTGAACTCACATTATTTATAGTAAATCCCATAATTATTTGCACACACAGTCGGCTCGTAGAGGCTGGGTGACCCAGCCCCTACGACGGGACGAAGTGTAAACTTATTTTCGGATTTTACTATATATCATAAAAAATCCTAAAGGAGATTCATGGTGTTTATTGAGATCATTAATCCGGATGAGGGATATAAATCCTCATACCGAGGCGTGGTGAATATTGAGTACGTCCATCAGATTAAGATAATCAGAGGCAGGCATCGTCAGTATGAACTACATATTAATCTGTCGAACTCGCCGAGTATAGAATTACTTGGGACAAAAGAAGAGTGCGAACAATTCTACGCTCAGTTAAAAGAGGTATTGAAAATGCACAAACAATTGTCGCCAACGGATACACTTGTTTTCCCACCGCAATCGCCATCAAAACCGTCAGCAGATGCTGATGAGGATCAGGCATAATCATGTCTTATCCTCCTTCTAAAACTGATCGGTAACACTTATAATTATCGTTTTTTATATCAACAGATCTCGCTGAATCAAAAGCGAGATTACAATAGACGCGATGTCTCATCGCCACCCCAATCAGGAGCTATCATGGACACACACTCCTCTCCAAACATTGTCTTTATCATGGCAGACGATATGGGATACGGTGATGTCGGCTGCTACAACCCAGACGCAAAGATTCCAACCCCCAATATGGACAAACTCGCACAAGAGGGGATCCGTTTTACGGATGCACATTCGCCTTCCGCTGTCTGTACACCGACACGATATGGCGTCTTAACGGGACGGTACTGCTGGCGGAGCCGTCTCAAACACGGCGTGCTTTATGGCTACGAACCCCCCTTGATTGAACCTGAACGCTTGACAGTTCCCGGATTACTGAAAGGTGTAGGATACAACACAGCATGCGTCGGTAAATGGCATTTGGGACTCGGATTTTCGACTGTGCCGGGATATGACTTTGATTTCAATGCCCCGCTGCCGTGGTCCAACGCAGGACGTGAACTCGAAGATCATATTGATTTCACCGCACCACTCACTGGTGGTCCGGTGGATATTGGGTTTGACTACTTTTACGGGAATTCGGGTTGTCCGACATGCCAACCGCCTTACGGTTTTATTGAAAATGATACATTCGCCGAAATTCCGAGTGTCTATCATGAAGTCCCAGAATTTACGAGCCGTCCGGGGATGATGACCCCGGATTGGGATCATAAAGATGCGGATCCTATTATAGCACAGAAAGCCGTCGAATATATTGAGGGACAAGCCGATGCAGATGCACCATTCTTCCTCTATCTGACCCCCTCTGCGCCGCATGAACCTTGCACCGAGGCAGTCGTGCCAGATTTCGCCCGTGAACAGAGCAGTGCCGGTCCCCGCGGCGATCTGGTATGGCTCGTGGATTGGATGGTCGGCGAAGTGATGGACGCGTTAGAACGCACCGGCAAAACCGATGAGACCCTCATCTTTGTCACAAGCGATAACGGCGCATTGCCCGGCGATCGGATTCAAGGCGATAATAGTCCGATGCCGTATCATCTCTACGACCATAAATCGTGCGGTGATTGGCGTGGTTACAAGGCACATATCTGGGAAGGCGGACATCGTGAACCGCTGATTGCGCGCTGGCCCGGTGTCATCGCACCGGATACCGAAACTGACACGTTAACCTGCCTCACCGATCTCATGGCGACCTGTGCAGCGATTGTCGGAACAGAAGTGCCAGATGATGCGGGACAAGACAGTTGTAATATCTTGCCCGCGCTCCTCGGTGAAGAGACAGAAAACCCTTTACGAGAGGCTATTGTGCATCACTCCAGTACGGGTGTTTTCTCTATCCGTCACGGCGACTGGAAATTGATTCTGGAGACACAAGGTTCAGGCGGATGGCCACCCCCGAGAGATGGCGGTCCTAAACCGGGTACACCGGGTCAACTGTATCATATCTATGAGGATCCAAGTGAAACGAACAATGTATGGGACACATATCCAGAGGTTGTGGAACGTTTGACGGCATTGCTGGAAAAATTTAAGGAAGAAGGACACAGCCAAATGTGAGAAAACTATAAACTGTTTGTTTGAAACGGGAGAACACGTATCCGAGTTCGATTTTCGTCTACGGTAAGTAGTGCACCATTTTGTAAGGATTTTTCGTGTTGCTGAAGAATTTTTACTAACCAGGTGCCCAGGTTCTTGGGCAACGCGTTCTGTATGCGAATTTGAATCACACTCGGTTTTTGAACATAGGTAGTTGCAAGTAACGTTCCAAAATCAAGATCTTGGGTGAACACAACATAACCGTTTTCACGCGCCCAAGCCATAATGGTGCTATCTGACGCGTGCGGTTTACCTATGTTTCGCCAATGAACCGCGTGCCATCCGTGTTGTTCAAAAACGGGAACCCACTTCATAGAAAGGTTCATATCAATCAGTATTTTCATAGATATCCAGTGGCACTTCAATTTCTTGAACTCGCCACGCAGCATAAGAAAGGGACTGACGAATATCTTCCTCTTCCAAATAGGGGTAGGCATCCAAAATCTCGGCATTGGAACAACCAGAGGCAACCAAACCAACTATCATTCCAACAGTGACCCGCATCCCACGGATACAAGGCTTTCCACCCATGACTTGTGGATTGAATGTTATCCGGTCAAGTTTTTGCATTTTTCTTTTTCCTATCGATCTTGCACAAGATGCTAACGGTTTTACAACGTCAGAAATCTAAAGAATAGTGGAATTATACCCTCAAACCAACCAAAAGTCAAACCAAACTTCAGCAAGGAGTTACAACTATGGAAAAAACTACAACAATTGATTCACTTTTCCGATTATCAGGTCCGTCGCAAGCGGATATCGATTCTTTCCATAACGACGGCTATATCGCTTATCCGGACGTGCTGACGGACGATGGCAGAGAGGGTCTGATTGATGAAATCACGCATCATTTTGAACCGACGCGCGAATATATTGAGGCGTTGAATAACGGTGCTGCACCAGAACGTCCGTATTTCATTCGTCCGTGGAACGATCGCGGTAAATATAGCGATCAACTTATTGATGACCCTTTCATTAAGACCCTGATAAGTGCCACAATAGGGGACGCGTACCACTTTTGTCATTCCGCACTCAACATAGCACCGCGCGGGGTCGGTCCTCTTGGGTTTCATCAGGACCATCACCATTGGAGACACGAAAATCCTGTTAACCTCGCGGAACGTGATAATTATTATATCCAGATTCTGTATTATCCGAACGGTTTCACACGCGGGGATCGGAATCTGAAAGTTATTCCCGGCAGCCACAAAGTAGCACCAACGAAAGAAGCAACGCCAGAACGGATGCTTGCAGGCGACTACGACGCAGAAGCCGGTCATAAACTGGAAGAGAAACGACTTGAACTGCCACCTGGAAGCATGGTTTATATAGACGCTCGTATCTTCCACGCGGTTGAGGCAAAGCCAGTAGATTCGCCGCAGCTTTACCGTATCTTCGCTATAGACATTTTCAAAGAGGCGGGACCACCGCATCGTTACACGCAAGAAATCCCTGCGGAATGGATAGAACGTGCCACCCCGCATCGCCAGAAGTTATTTGAGCGTGAGGCGTATACAGAGGGGTGTTGGAGCTAACGTCTTATTTCTCTTTCAATTGTCCCAAATTAAGGAATCATAATGAACACACCAAACCGTCCGAACATTCTTTGGATCTCGTTAGAGGATACAACACCGCGATTCGGTTGCTATGGAGACCCAATCGCTCGCACACCGAATATTGATGGGCTTGCTGCAGGCGGATGTCGGTTTCCGAATGCCTTTTCGACTGCTGGTGTTTGTGCACCGAGTCGTTCTGCTATTATTACCGGTATGTATCAGACCTCCATTGGTACACACCACATGCGGACGCGGCATACGAACCCAAATACGCCTGATATGCCGACACCTTATTCCGCAGTGCCACCGCCTTATGTCAAAACTTTCACGGAATATCTCCGAGGCGCGGGCTATTATTGTACAAATAACAGCAAAACCGACTACCAGTTCACACCACCAATCACAGCGTGGGATGAATCCGACAACACCGCACACTGGCGGAACCGCGACACAGGACAACCCTTCTTTTCCGTCTTCAACCCGACGGTCACGCATGAGAGTGGTATGTGGGAACGGGAGGATCGTCCTCTGACGACAACCACGAATCCTGATGATGTGCAGTTACCACCCTACCTACCGGATACACCCAAAGCACGGCAAGCATTAGCACGGCAATACGATAATCTTATGACTGCCGATGCCCGCGTCGGTAAGTTGTTAGATCAACTCGAAGAAGATGGGCTTGCAGAAAATACGATTGTCTTTCTTTGGAGCGACCACGGTGAAGGACTCCCCCGCGGAAAACGGTGGCCCTACGATGCGGGTATCCGTATCCCATTGATCGTTCGTTGGCCCGGCACACTGAGTCCCGATAGCGTCAGCGAACAACTCGTGAGTTTGGTTGATCTCGGTCCAACAGTGCTTTCACTTTGTGACGTGCAGGCACCGGAACATTTGCAGGGACAACCGTTCCTCGGACCAGAGACGATAGAACGCGACTACGTCTTCGCGACGCGCGATCGGTACGATGAATCTTACGATATGGTGCGCGCTGTCCGCGATAAACGGTATAAATACATCAAAAATTACTACCCTGAAAAACCTTACCTGCTTTGGATTCCGTATCGCAATCGGCACCCAGTCATGCAGGAGATGTGGCGACTCTATGCCGCAGGTGAATTGGAGGGCGATCAGTCGGTTATGTTCCGTTCCCCGCGCCCAGTTGAGGAACTGTATGACACTGAAAACGATAGATACGAACTCAACAATTTAGCAAAAGACGCGGGACACCAAGATGTCCTACAACGGATGCGCGGGACACTTTCACAGTGGCAATCCGAATTCGGTGATATGGGAAGCATACCTGAAGAACAGATGGTTGCAACGTGGTACCCAGATGGTACACAGCCGCAAACCGCTGCGCCGATTTTCATCCCGATTAACGCTGACCATCCCGGGACAGAGGTAGCACATAGGGTGGGCGAATGGGTAGCTCCGCTTGTTTTACAACTTCACTGCTCCACGCAAGGGGCATCTATTGCCTACACAACAGAGCAAGGAGACGATGCACATTGGCGGTTGTATACCGATCCACTGCGTCTACCAAAAGGCGAAACAAGCATACGCGCAAAAGCGATTCGCATCGGTTATAGCGAAAGCGAAGAGAGAACGATTCATCTCAAAATTTCATAAGGAGATTATTAATAATGGCGCAACAGAACAGCCAAGACTATTTCGTTTATGTCGGCACCTATACGCGTGGAAACAGCGAAGGGATTTACGTCTACCGCTTAGACGGTGCGACGGGTGCTTTGGAATATAGCAGCAAAATCACAGGCGTTGAGGACCCATCGTTTTTGGAGATACATCCGAGTGGGCAGTATCTCTTTGCCGTTAACGAACTTAATGAGTTCGAGGGCAAAGCGAGTGGCGCGGTTACGGCGTTTTACATTCACAAAGAGACAGGAGAGATTAGTTATCTCAACCAACGTGCGACCGGCGGTGGTGCCCCGTGTCATCTGAGTGCAGATTCGACAGGTAAATGCCTGCTCGTGGCGAATTACGGCGGTGGCAGCGTCACTGCTTTTCCGATTGAATCGGATGGTAGGCTCGGTGAAGCCTCCGATTTCGTGCAGCATCAGGGATCCAGTGTCAACCCACAACGGCAGATGGAACCGCACGCTCACGCAATTATGATTGATCCAGGGAATCGTTACGCTTTTTCACCCGATCTTGGGCTTGATAAAGTACTCATCTACCAATTAGATGCAAAAAATGGGAAGCTCACACCTAATACGCAACCGTGGGTACGCGTACAGCCCGGTGCGGGCCCTCGGCATTTCGATTTCCATCCGAATGGAAAGTATGCCTATGTAATTAATGAAATAGATTCTACGTTCACTGCTTTTCGGTACGACGCGAAAGCCGGGACGCTCACTGAATTCCAGACGATTTCCACGCTTCCTGATGATTTCGACGGCACCAGTCATTGTGCGGATATCCACGTCCACCCTTCCGGGAAGTTCCTATATGGGTCGAACCGTGGGCATGATAGCATTGCGATTTGCGCGATTGATGCGGAAACGGGGATGTTGCGTTCTATCGGCTTTGAATCAACACAAGGACAAGCCCCTCGAAACTTCGGACTGAATCCGGAGGGTACATTCCTCTTTGCAGCCAACCAAGGAACGGATACAGTTGTTACCTTCGCTATTGACGCTGAAACCGGTGAATTAAATGCAACAGGGGACGTAGCAGAAGTGCCAACACCTGTCTGTTTGAAGATGCTGGCGTGTGGTTAATTTTTTAAAAACATGGGCGGGCACTGAGACCCGCCCAAACACATTAGCGTTCGTGGCGACGCTGTCTGCGCTGTTCTTGGAGTTTATCCCACGGATAAATGAGGCAGCGATCCGCCCAATCTCGATAAAGTCCACAGAGTTCTTCAAGTTTCTGTGGCTGCTTAGCTGCAAGATCGTTAATTTCTGTTCGTTCCGCTTCCAAATCGTAGAGTTCCCAATCACCGGGGAACCGACAGACCAGTTTCCAGTTATCTTGACGGACTGCGCAATTCCCTTCATGTTCCCAATAAAGCACCTCTTTACCGTTATCTTTTCCATCAAAAATCGGTACTAAACTTGTGCCTTCCATGGGTAAAATTGGTTTTCCATCGTGTTCCTCAGGATACGTCGCACCTGAAACCTCAAGGCATGTCGCCATGATGTCAGGGAGTTGTCCGGGTTGATGGCGCAATTCTCCTGCAGACTTTATCGCATCTGGCCAATGCGCTATTAACGGCGTAGCGATACCGCCTTCATGTACCCAATGCTTGTACAATCTGAACGGTGTATTCGATAGGTTTGCCCACGGAACACCGTAACTCTGATAGGTAGTCTCAGGCCCCGGCATGATGGTCGGGTCGTTCCCACGATAGACAGGTTTACCATCAGAAGTGGTCTCGGTGCTGATAAGTGAATCGGTATCGCGTTTCGCCGGAGGACCGCCGAGTTCTTCAGCACAACCGCCGTTATCGGCCAAAAATAGGATGAGCGTGTTATCGAGTTGTCCGGTCTCTTCCAGCGTGTCAATAATTCTTCCAATACCGGTATCCATCCGAGTGATTTGTGCCGCGTAGACTTCCATGCGGCGTTGGTTCCACGCTTTGTATCGCGCCTGGCTCCAAGGTAGTTGTGAAGGATCCCGTGCGGTAAGCTGCCACGACGCATCCAAAATTTTCATCTCTCGCATCCGTGAGAGTCGTTCTTCTCGAAGTTCGTCCCATCCCGCGGCAAAACGTCCATTGTAGCGTGCAATATCTTCTTCGTGGGCGTGCAGGGGCCAATGTGGTGCCGTGTAAGCGACGTAGGTAAAGAACGGACGTTCTGGTGTCTTGTGCGTATGGTTTCGGATATACGTCGATGCTTCATCGCTAACAGCATCTGTGAAGAAGTATCCTTCCGGGAGTTCATCGTGTTGGATACGAGTGTTATTACGCGTGAGCGTATTGGGTTTCCAGAAGTTCGCGGCACCCGTGATAATACCGTAGTACGCATCAAATCCTCGTTGACAGGGCCAGCTGTGCTTAGGTCCATCGGGTCCAGTGTGGCGTGAGATATGCCATTTGCCACTCATATACGTGCCGTAGCCTTCTGTACGCACTGCATCAGCAATGGTAATACAACGGTCATTGAGATCCCCGCGATAGCCCTCAAGCCCGTCGTCGCCCATCATGTGTCCGACACCAGTTTGGTGCGGATGTAATCCGGTAAGCATAGAAGCACGAGACGGACAGCAGCGTGCAGTATTGTAAAATTGCGTAAACCGCAGCCCGCCAGCAGCGAGCCGGTCAAGATTTGGCGTGTGGACTTCGCCACCGTAGCAGCCTAAGTCGGAAAAGCCCATGTCGTCGTTGAGAATGAGGACGATATTCGGTTTTCTGTTTTCGTGCATAGAACAAGCACCTCTTTCGTTTGGAAAATTAATGTTGTTTTCGATGATTCAGTATGTTAATATTAAAAGAAGGACATTAAACCTAATTTTAACCCCCTAAATCCCCCTTATCAGGGGACTTTAAGAAGTGGTGCGTAAGCCCTACCTAAATAAGATTGCAACACGGGAACCCCATCCAACAAGGAGTAAAACTATGATTGCGAATTTAATTACGCTCTTCCGCCTGATCCTCGCCTTTGTTGTGATCTCCCTCTTTGGACTTCACGTCTATCTGGATATTTTGCTTGTCGGGTTGATCGGTTTGATCCTGTTTCTTGATGCAGTGGACGGTTACGTTGCTCGAAAGCTGAACCAAACATCTGATTTCGGTGCGCTGTTTGACATCATCGGCGACCGGATTGTGGAATGTATCTTCTGGGTTTACTTCGCCGTCGTCGGATTGATCCCGTTCTGGATTCCCGTCATTGTGATTGCGCGCGGTTTTTTTACAGATGGTTTGCGGAGTGCTGCCTTTGCACAAGGCAAGACTGCCTTCGGCGAAAACACGATGATGTCTTCAAAATGGACGCGTGCGCTTACGAGTTCGCGACTGAGTCGTAGTATTTATGGCATTGCGAAAACAATAGCCTTTGTCTATCTCGGGGGTCTCATCGCCTTCAAAAATTCCGGTATCTACCCAGAATTGGTTGTTGGCTTGGAATTGACAGGTGTGATCCTCTCTGCTGTGACTGTCGCTATGTGCTTAATCCGTGGACTTCCCGTCATCGTTGATGGCTGGAAGTATGTTAAGGGTTAATTGCGGCTCACTACAGTCAGGACTTACGCAAATTTGGCAGGAAATGGATATTTTGCACGCTTTTACCCCCTAAATCCCCCTTATCAGGGGGACTTTCGTTGAAAAGCAAGTCGTTTTTATTTTCGAGACATGTGATCGCCACCCCCCGTGTTTAATAGGACGTGACTCCCATCCTCGCTTGCAAGCGATGTAAAAAGCGATCTTGCTGCTGAATACGCCTCTGCTGGAAGTATCCGATCCTTAACGGTAAACATGAGTCGGTAAGTAATAGTATTCTCAACCTGTCTGTACTGCCGACGCAATTCTGCACTCTCTATAGTGTAGTGAATGTCCTCTGGTAGTGTAACTGTCCACTCCTTTGGGATCTGGATGCGGATTATCTTTTCAATCTCCATTGGATAGCCGAAATCTAACGAATAGGTGCGTTGTCCATTGGCAAAGGTTTTAGCATAGTCAGCGAATTCATCAATCGGTAAGGGCAGTAGCATATCATTTCCTACCCACGTTCCATAATTCTCAACACGGAAACCGAGGTTGATTGTGACAGGCACGTTTAGATCACGGAGATCAGATATTTCGTGCCACACTATCTGAATTCCTGGAAATTGCTGACTAAGTTCAGCGGCTAAGGTAGTTTTCCGAATAGCGGGAGGTACCTGTTGATACGCCCACCGTGTATCTAAATCATACTGTCCCTTTGCTTGAACAGACAGCGTACCTTGCACATCGCCTTCCTTGTCAAGCGTTAATTCTGTTGTGCTGACAAGTCGATTAGATTCCGGTGGGAAAATAGGTGTTCCCACAAATTTGCCGCGTGTATCGGAGATAAGCAATCCTGTACGTCCTTGTGCGTTATATGGAAGGTCGGCATAACTACATGTTGTGGACGTAGGGTCTAACCAAATATAAGTGTCAGGACCGGTAGGAACAGCAGCAATCATGTGGTTAAACTGGCTAAGCGACGGTAGTGCTGTCTCTATGCGTTCATGCGGTGCGAGACTAATCAGGACAGGGTAAGCCTTGATACCTGCTAAATCCAGCATTGAAATGAGGAGCGTGGTTTTATCTTTGCAATCCCCATATTGCATTTGAAAAACTTCGGTGGCAGGTGTAGGTTGGTAAGCACTCTGTCCGAACTCAATCCCGACGTATCTGATATTTGTAGCGACAAATTGGTAAATGGCACGGATCTTTGCTTCTTCCGTCGCCAGATTCTCGGTTAACTGGTGGACCTTTTCCTCAATATCAGCATCCGGGGTATATCTCCCTTTTGCGAGTTCTTTATACCAGGTGTAGACACTGTCCCAGCTTTCAATTGAAGTATAGTGTAAACGCGGCACGATGTCGTTAACGTGCGGCATACCTTCTTCGAGCGTCAGGGCAGGCATCTCATTGTATTTCCAGATATGGACAACGGTGTCATTTTCTGTGTAGGATACCTCAGGCTCTTTCGGATTTGCCTCGTTAGCGATTTTCCATTCAAAATTCCAAGTTTTCGGCATCTGAAGCGCGTAGACAGTTTCCAATGTCGTCTCTGTTCCCTGAAAGTTGTATCCCCCTGTAATCCACGTCTCACCGCCAGGGACTTTATCTTCAAGCGTTACCTGATACTCAATGCAGACCCCTGGCACGAGACCCACCATAGAGATTACCTTCCACATAGCATCGGAATAAAGGTTTTGGGACAATAATCCGGGTGGTGTTACGTCGTTAAACGCCTCATCTGGCGGTTGCAGGGTTTCCCCATCGGGTGTGATTGTGCGAGCAATGTTCACCTCAATATTTTGTGCCGTCGGTTGGTAAGGAATAGCAATATCTCCATATTTCTGGATACCTCTTTCGGTGAGGATTTTAACGACTTGGTGCGTCGTGTAGCGCGACTGTCCTGTTGGTAATACATCATGGCTGAAATGGTTGAATAGAACGAGTGTATCAGCATCAGGATAGTCCGCGGCATCTGGAGCGTTCGCTATAATCTGCTCAACATCGGGATTCAAGAGCGTGACAGGCGGCACATCGATGATCTGTCCTGGAGCGATCTCTAACTGCGTGAGCACTTGGAGCCGGGTCAAAGCGAGGAGATTGTCCGGGTCAATTTCCAAAATTTGCTGGTATTGCAGTTGCGCCTCAAAGTAACGTTGCTGATTTTCATAGAGTGCAGCGAGTTGTTCTCTTGCCCATGTATCCGTTGGAAAAAATCGAATTGATTCCCGTAATTCTGCGATAGCCTCGCCAAGTTTACCTTGTTCAAGATAGATTAGCCCTAAATAGTTGTGTAAATTTTCGCTTTCGGGACGTTCACATTTCGGGTCAAGTGCTAATGCTTTGTGAAGCACTTCAACCGCTTCATCAAAACGTTGGAGTTGTTTATAGGCTAAACCGAGATGGTTCAAGGCGTAGAGGTTACGCGTTGAAATGGTGAGAACGCGTTCATAGTGTTCGGCAGCGGTCGCATAGTCGCTTAATTTTTCGGAGATGTATCCGACATAGTTAAGGGCTGCGATATTGTTGGGTTTAAGTGCCAAAAAAGCGATAAATGCTTTTCGTGCGTTTTCGTATTCCTCAAGTTGGAAGTATATTTCGGCTATTTTGCGCCTTACCTCGCTGGCATCCGGTCGGATTGCAATAGCAGCTTCGTAAGCGGTGAGTGCAGCGCGTAGGTCTCCCTGTTGGAGTTCGCTATTACCTGCTTCAACCTGCTCACGCCACTGACGATTCCGCTCAATCAATGGATCAACGACTGCAGAGGTAGATGGGTTTTTCGGGAAAATTGCGCATCCAGTGATGACGAAAAGTAGGCTTAACAGCGAAAATATATATTTTTTATGAAATACCATCATCTATCTCCTTCAACAGTCGGCTACTCGGTGCTCAGTTTTTCTGAAGTTTCGGGTTTTTCCTGTGACGCTCTTTATCTCGGCGTGTTTTTTTTTCCAGATTTTTTTTGAATGCCTCTTCAAGTTCTACCCCCGTTTGATTCGCAAGACAAATAAGGACAAACAAGATATCCGCCATCTCCTCACCAATATCAAGGTCTTTCTCGTTTTCTTTGAAACTTTGTTCGCCGTATTGACGCGCCATAATCCGTGCTAACTCTCCAACTTCCTCCATGAGGATGGTCGTATTGGTTAATTCTGAGAAATACCGTATGCCAAGCGTATGGATCCAATCATCCACAAGCTTCTGGCAATTTTCGAGTGTGTAATCCATATCTATCAGTCCATCTCCATTTTAGTGGCATGTACACAAGTCGTACGCGACTATTTCAGCACTTAGGCGCGATAGCATCTATGGTACGAAATTGCATGAATCCTAAGCGATGCATATTGTAGCAGCACCTGCAATGAAAGTAAACTTTTTTCTCTCAATGCCCGTTCAAATAGGCAATTAAAACGGAAATCCCTTGATTTTTCTGGAAACGTGGTATATACTTTTAAATGCAATTTCGTTTAGGAGGAAAGAGCCACACCATTTAGCGATTGTGCTGGATGGGTTAAGGAGAGATCATATGGGACTTACGAACGAAGAACAAAAGTTTTATGAAAAAAACGGTTACCTCTTGAAAAAAGGACTTGTCTCCGCTGAAGACATCGCGCGAATTCAGGAGGAAATCGAAGATATACACAACCGTATGGCAGAACAACCCACTGATGGTATCGGAATCTCGTGGGAAGTCTATGATTCGGACGATCATCCGCCGCGTATCAAGCAGCTAATGCACAGCGAGTTGGTGAGCCCAACGCTCAATCACCTGCTCCGTTGTGATGATATGTTGGATATATTAGAAAGGTTAATGGGTGAGAACATCTCGCTATATCACAGCAAATTGCTTCCGAAAGCAGGCGGTGATGGAACAGCGATCCCGTGGCACCAAGATTATGCTTACTGGAAAAATGATAATAACAAACCTGTCATGATTAACTGCCAGTTAGCGATCAGCGAAGCGAACCTTGAGAATGGTTGCATTCAGTTTGTCCCGGGAAGCCATAATTGGGGCTTGCAGGAGCACGAACGCAAGCATCAGACGTTTGGCGTTTTTCTCCCTGGACACTACCAAGAACGGGAAGATGCCGTCGCTCTTGAAATGGAACCCGGAGACGCGGTCTTTTTTAACGCGCTGATTATTCACGGCTCCGCACCGAATAACTCATCAAACGACCGGTTGATGAACACCTTCGCTTACAATGTGACGGGAAACGGTGAAACCCAGTCTCGTGAAGTCTTACGTGGGAAACCTCTTGACGCATAGAAAGTGCGCGTAGCGTTCTGGCTGAAGATACTTCCCAGCGAACCTGCCATTAAAATTTACGGTATTGTGTGAAAAGGTCGTATATGGGAGGAAATATCATGGAAGTGAAAAAAATCGTCAATGCTTGGAAGATCTTCTGTATCTTATTTATTGCTATTGCAATGGGGTGCGGGGCAGAGGATCCGAGTCAGACAAACCTCGCACCTCGCATTTTAACCTTTGAAGCAGCATCAGATACAGTTGCACCCGGTGCAGCGGTACAGATCCATTTGGAGGCAGCCGACCTCGAAAACGATATATTATCATATACTTGGTCCGTTACAGAAGGTAAATTAGTAGAGAACACCGCTGGCGCGATCTGGCACGCGCCTGAAACTGAGCAAAAGTGCCAGATTGAAGTTATCGTCAGCGACGGCGAGAACGCTACGACAAGCACACTTGATATACAAGTGTGGCAAACCCGACCCGGCAATTACTATCCGTTGGCGGTAGGAAACACCTGGCATTATCGCGACGATAGCGGCAGTGAAATCACTTTTGAAATCATAGACACCATTCAGATTCAACGCGCAGGTGGGGAGACCATTGAGAGTTTCGTGCTTCAGAAATCAAGTATGGACGAAGGATTAGAGAACATTGTCAACTACTCTTACCTCGGTCCGCTTCTTGATGAAAGTGGTGAGGTATCAGGTGTTGTGCAGCACGCACAGAACACCACATCCGGCACAGGTGATACAATTCTATTTGAGCCATTTCTTCCACTCTACCAATTTCCGCTTATTCCGGGTGAGAAATGGGATGTGAACTTCCAAGCAAAATTAGTCCCTGAACTCTTTCCGCTTGGTGGTGGGCTTGACGAATTCGAGGTGCTTTCAGAAGAAACAGTGACTGTACCCGCTGGAACTTTCGAAAATGTTTTCCAGGTTCAGGAATCGTTTCAGTGGGGTTTTGATATTGGCAATCAGGACTTTCCACTTGATATCACCGTCGTAAAAAAATGGATTGCCCCCGATGTTGGTATCATCAAGTTTACGCAGTCTCAGACGCGCGGCGAGCTGACAGTTGATACTGTTTTTGAACTTGATTCCTATAAATTGGTGAAAAATTAAATCCGTGAAAACTTCAAGAAAAAAACCAGAAATTTTAACGACGACTGTCGGCTCTTATCCTGTACCGGCATGGCTGCTGTCAATGCCGACGGAACAGTCCCTTCTTGACGCAACACGCGTTGTGGTGGACACCCAGCGGCAACGTGGCATCGACCTACCGACCGATGGTGAACTCTACCGCTTTGATCCGAACCATCCAGATACTAACGGGATGATTGATTATTTCATTCGTCCGCTTTCAGGTGTAAGGGCAGAGGTGGGAAGACAGGAATGGCATGAATTTAGACAGATGCAGACGATGTCGTTCCGAGCGAAACCTGCAGGCGTTGTTGAGGAAGCATTAGGAGAAGGCACGTTAAACCTCGTTTCCGATTGTGAACGTGCTGTAGATGTTGCCGGTAAACACATCAAATTTACGGTGACAAGTCCGTACATGCTTGCCCGGACGTTATTAGATAAACACTACGGCGATTTCGATACACTGCTTACCGCTTTGGCAGAAGTTTTAGCGACACAGGTGCGCGAACTGGATTGTGCCTGTCTCCAAATTGACGAGGCGAATATACCGGGGAACCCACAAGACGGACCCCGTGCTGCCGAGGCGATTAATATTGTGCTTGACGCATTTGAAGGAGAGAAGGCTGTCCATTTCTGCTTCGGTAACTATGGCGGACAAGTTATCCAGCAAGGTAACTGGAAGGCACTCATCGACTTCTTGAATACACTCCGATGTGATCATCTCGTTTTAGAACTGAAACACCGTCCTGAAAGTGATCTTGAGGCACTGAAAGCAGTTACCTCAGATATTGTTCTTGGTATCGGTGTGATTGATGTCAAGGTCAACCCGATAGAGACAGCTGACGACGTAGCCGCCAGTATAGAACAAGCTGAAAAAATGTTAGGCAGCGGACGGATTGGCTGGGTCCATCCAGATTGCGGGTTTTGGATGCTCCAACGCTCCGTGGTAGATCGGAAAATAGAGGCACTCGTGCAAGGTAGAGATAAATACTTAGGGATCGCTTAGCGAACATAAGAAATAGGACTTAAGCAAAAAGTAATAATTCGGTGTTTTTAACCCCCTAAATCCCCCATATCAGTGGGACTTTAAAAGGGTACAGATGTTTGAAGTTCAACTACCAGCCTTGAAGAAATTTCAGAATGTCGCCGGCACTGCTGCAGGAATCGGTTTTATCCTCGGTCTATTGGTACCGAGCGTGGCTATCTTCATTCTACATTGGCGCTGCCCGTTTGGAGACGGCATTCTTCAGGTCGCTGGTTTTATAGCAATTACCGGAGTCGGAAGTGCTATTGTTATAGGCAATCTTACTGCCCTCATCTTAATTGGGGTTGCGAAATATCGTCAAAGACTCTCCGATTCATCAGAAAAAAGGAAATAATAGAAACCTAAAATGGACTTCAATCTTTTACACACCTTCCTCCTCTTTGGTACCGGAATTTGCGCAGGTTTCATAAATACGGTTGCTGCTGGTGGCTCGTTGTTGGCACTCCCGATGCTTATCTTCCTTACCTCTGATCCGCTATTAGCAAACGGCACAAATCGGGTTGCTATTTTCTTTCAAAACGTCAGTGCTATTATGGGTTTCCGGCGTAAGGGCGTTTCTGATTTCCGGTATGGCTTCTTACTCGCTGTGCCTGCTGTTATTGGTGCCGGGATCGGTGCGAAAATTGCGATTGGTACGGATGCGGCCTTGTTCCAATTCATTCTCGCAGCCGTAATGCTGATTATGCTCGGCTTAACATTGCTGAACCCGACAGCGCGGTTAAAGGATAGAATAGAAGGTAGCGGGACAGGTGCTAAAATCATCGCTATGGTTGTATTCTTCTTTATCGGGATTTACGGCGGTTTCATCCAAGCAGGTGTGGGGCTGCTTGTCATAACGGCTCTGCGCCTTTTGACTGGTATAGATCTCGTTCGGACGAATGCGATTAAAGTCTTGGTTATTTTCTGTTACACCTTACTTGCACTTGGTATTTTTATCATGAACGAGCAGGTCGATTGGAGTTTAGGTGTCACGTTAGCAATAGGAAATGCTACTGGGGCATGGATTGGTAGTCACTGGGCTGTCGAAAAAGGCGACAAATGGATTAAAGTGGTTCTCGTTGTAACTGTGCTTGCCTTTGCGACAAACCTTGTGTTAAAGCCCTTTAATTTAGATATTATATCGCTTCTCGGACTCGGTTAGCGTTCCAGTTCGTGATAGGAAAAAATCAGTCGGTGGACAGCAGTAATGTGTGAGGTGAGTGTAAGGATACCCAGCGTGCAGAGCAGAATTATTCCGGTGCTTTGGACAATCGGAAATTTGTACCAGAATACGCCCTGGAGCAGTGTACCAGTACCAAGTAAGATGACGCGTTCGGGGCGTTGCATGAGTCCAACCTTACAAGTAATTTGGAGTCCCTCCGCTCTTGCTCTCACATAGCTGACGAGTATCGAACCGAACCATGCGCCAAACGCTAAAATGATCCCCAATAAACTTTCTAAACCGTAAAAATAGATGAGTGCTCCGAGGAAGAGAAAGCCTTCGGAGTAGCGATCAATCACAGAATCCAAAAGTGCCCCAGAGGCGCGTAAGTTTCTTTGCGCACGTGCTACGGCTCCATCTATCATATCAAAGCTCCCGCCAAATAAAATAAGAATACCACCCGTAATAAGGTGGCCTGTTGCGAAGTAAAAGGTCGCGATAAGGTTGACAAGGAACCCAAAGATCGTCACCATGTTCGCTGTAATACCGATTGCGACCATTTTGTTGGCAATCGTAGATAGGATCGTCTCAAGACAGGGCTTTAATTTCACTTCAAACATTGTGATGCCTCCGCATTGTATAACGGATTTGATTTCACGAGGAAGTGTAGCGACGCTCGCCGGTTCTCAACCAATTCTGCAGCCGGAATTGCCTCTGTTTGACTTAGGAGTTCTAAGATTGCGGGCGAGATGTCTGTTGAATGCGCTGCTATTTTGACGCTCTCCTGTTCAGCAAGTTGTGCGTCCGGTGACGCCACAAGGACCATCCCATCGTTCCATATCAACTCTTGAGCGGCATAATCCATATTATTAGCACCATCAAAAACGGCAATGATCGGACAGGATAGCCTTAGCAGTTCCAACTCGGTTTTCTGAATTGCATGCGCACAATCTAAAGTCGTTTTACGCTGTATTTTGGCAATACACGCGAGGGGCAGATTCCATAAAACAATAGGTTTTTTGAGACGATGTGCAAGTGCGATCAGGCGTAGCAAACATCGCCATTCAGAAGCAGCGTTTAGGCTTTGATCGTCTCCGTGTACAAGTATGACTTTCGTGTTTTGTATCCATGCGAAGCCAGCGAACTTAAAAGCCCCTTTACTGCCTGATCTATCACCATACAGCTGAATCGCTTGAGTGAAGGGAGGTTGAGGGTATTCGGTGGTATCTGATAGCATGTACCCGGGCCCTTTTACTGATAGTGTTGGTATGGCATCAAGCCTCGACCAACATCTGAGTTCTACTTGCCTCGTATAAAAAAAGCAGGGAGGTGGTTGAAACACCTACCCTGCCTAAAATGTAGTGCGTCCTGCTTATTCGCCGCTGCGTCCACCGATGGCGCTTATAGCGAACCACCCGATACCTGCTGCGACTGTTGTCAGGAACACCAAAGCACGTTTAGACGAGGAAACTTCCTCGTGTACACCCTTGGCATCCTTAAGGATCATTTTGACTTCTTTGATCGCCTTTTGGTTGGTCTCAACCTGTGTCAAAAGTGTCTTCGTGTCCGCTTGGATAGATTCAACGAGTACATTTGTAGCGTCTGCTTTCATCTGATGATCTTTAAGCATGGCAGCTGCCTCTGCGAGATGCTCATCAAGATGAGCAATATCGCTAAGGATAGCCGCTTTGCTGGCTTCAAGAGATTCTTTAACAGCAGAGGCAATTTCGTTTCCAGACTCAGTAACAGCCATCATCAATTCTTTTTGTGATTTCAGGCTGCTTTCAAGTTCTTTGAGTTGTGCCTTGAGTTTGCTTGTACTCGCATTGAGTGCTTTAATGTCCGCCTCAAGTTTATCCCGCGTTGCTTCAGATTCGGATAATTCCATCCGCAGCTTTTCAAGTTCTTGCTGCTGTTTAAGCAAGTCTTCTTCAGCAATTTCAACAACATCTTTTGCCATAGCAAGCGGAATACGCAATTTTTCACCAGGGAAGATAAGGTGCGGATTGGTGAAGTCGTTATACTTGCTCAATTCACGCCACTGGAGCGGGTCTTTGAGATGCTCTTGGCAGAGGTCCCAGAGGGTATCCCCTTTTTCAATAGTAATGAGCATAGTGTCATCATCGCCATCGTGCGGTGTAATTCGCGCCGAGGCAGACAGGACATAAACGCCACTGAGTGCTGCGCAGATATACAGAATCAGTGCCAACTTCAGAGTGCCTCTTATCATTTTCATACGTTTTCTCCTTTAAAATCTATAAGAGAGGGAAGCAAAGTGAGTTGAGCCGACGCCATTGATTTCACTTGCCATGCCATCTTGGATAGCATAGTCAATCTGCAGCCCACTTATGTTCACGCCAAACCCACCAAAGAGGTTCTGTACATCGCGTGAAGCTTTAACGCCGCCACGGATGGACAAAGCAGTAGATTTGTAAGTGACGATCGTGTACTCAGTTCCAAGCCGTAGGCTCGTTGCACTCTCATCAAGATTGACGAACTCTTGCTCGACATCTGCTGCGAATGTAACGACGTTGCCCATATAGAGATTGTAAGCCAAACCGAGATTAACTACCATCGGAACGGTGTCATCGCCGAGGGATGCGCCGAGGTATTTAGCAACAACGCCATAATGGAAGGTTGGAACTTTTTCTTCACCAACATCTATGTGCAGTGCATGTCCCATCAAACCGACATCTACACCACCAAACCCACTCTGGTTTTCAACACTGTCTAAACCGAAGTTATCCATCAGCATGCGACCTGTTAAACCGACATTGAAATTCCCGAGGCCAATGCCGTAAGAGAGGGAATAAGCGTTTGCGCTATAGTCAAACTCACCTTGGTGATTTGCATTGTTATCGTACTGCGGGATACCGCTGACACCAGCGTTTACGACTGCAAGCCCGATAGAACCGGCTGAACCGAGTGCTTTGGTCAACGCGATAAAGTTGTGGCTTCTATCAAGGTCGAGTTGTTGGGTTGAAAGATTGAGACTTAAATCTGCTGCAGATCCGAGTCCTGCAGGATTCCAAACTGTTGCGGTGGCATCATCGGCGATAGCTGTGAAAGCACCGCCTAAACCAATCGAGCGTGCACCGGCACCAAGCCTTAGATGTGGCATGGCATCCACTCCGGCAAAACTGACCGGCGACACCGCTAGGATAAGAAAGAAAAGTGGCATTAAACCACATAGCAATTTTGGGCACCCTTTTGAAGCCCATTTAGCAATTTGCTTTGTCATTAACATTATATCCTCCTTCAGTGTCCACATCGGGAACTGGACGAACGTCCAATTCCCGATATGCGGACCCCCATTTACTTAGCGCGTCAGTGCGAGTTTGAGAATGGCATATTCGGGTTCTAAACCGTCTGCTACGATGATCTCGCAGAAGTAGATACCTCGTGCCATATCTTCACCACTGCTCGATTTCCCATCCCAACCGAAGGCATCCGAACCGACCTCCTTACGGGTATAACTGCCAGCAGGCAGTACCGCATTATCCATAAGCACTCGAACCGGACGGAGCGTGCTGTCATAGATGACAATACTGACCGTAGATTCTCGAGCCAATGTGAAGGAGATACGCGTGTTATCCTTGAACGGGTTAGGGTAGTTAATCGGACGTGCTGCCAGTATTGGACCTTCGGCACTTTCAATAGTGAAGCTAAACTGATGGACTGTCGCATTCGCCTTACGAGCACCTTCACTCTTTTCAGAGACATTGCCCTCTAAGTGCGCGTTGTCAGCCAGCTCAAGTCTAACCACATATTCTCCGACCCATCTTTCGGGTTTATCTACGACTGTATTGAAAGGCAACGTATACATAACCTGGCTTGCCGTCTTCTGCTCAAGCGTGAGAGGTTTATCACCACTCGGGGTAGACTTGAATACAGGGCCTTCCAGCGTCAAGACAATAGACTCAACGTTTACACCGGATTCAGCATCGGCATAGGCAATCGAAACTGTCGGTGCCTTATCCCCTGCTTTCAGCACAATGCGGGCATCCTGTTGTGGCGATGCCATTGTGATGACCGGTGCAGCGGTATCAAAGTCAATAGTGAAAGTCCCTTTCGCTGAAGCGGAGTTGTCGTATGGATCCGTTGCGCGAACCTCAATCGTGTAAACACCCTCATCAAGCGGGGCTTCAGGATTGAAATCCAAACGGGTGATCCCTTCAACACCATCTTCACCATCATCTTGGGTCTCACCCTTCACCTCTTCACCCTGACTATCCATAACAGTGATTGTTATTTTAGAAACGCCTGATTCGTCGTTGGCACTCGCGGAGATAACCGGGAGTCCGCCACGGATCGTTCCAGACGGGCTAATTGAGGTGATCGTAGGTGCGATATTATCAACAATGAGTGTGAAACTCCACGTGTATTCCGTGGTACCACCTTCGCTGGTTGCAACGAGTCGTACGTTGTACAGACCTGCACCGTGTGCTTCAAAGTCTATCGGTGCCTCGATCTTTCCACCAGCAACATTCAAGTTGGATATGGAACGGAGTTGACCACCATTTATGCTGTACTTCACAGATAAAATGGACGATTGCTCGTCAGTCACGACCGCTGAGATCTTTGCCGACCCGACTTTAGCGTGGTTCGCATCCCTGATGACCCCATTAGGTGCAGCTGCGGAGATCACTGGTGGTGTTGTGTCTTTCGGCATATCTACCGTGAAGATACTGGATGCCTGTGCGACATTATCATCACCGTCAGTGACTTTGACAACGACCTTGTAATCACCATCGCTCAACGCTACCCCAGGCGTATAGGAGAATTGGTTCCCGTCTACCTCTGGTGTTGCATCATCATCATCGATAGTAAACGTCGTAATTTCGACAGTGCCAGCACCCGAAAATTCACCACTGATCGGCGGTTTGCCATGCGCAAAGGTTTGCCCTGAAACCGGCGAATGAATCGCAACAGTTGGGAGCGTCCCATTGACAGTGAATTCCCGCGTACCCGTCCCGACGTTACCGAGAATATCAGCAACTTCAACAGTTACACGATACGCGCCACCGGCAAGTTGCTCACTACGGGTATAGACCAAGGCTTCGGCATCTTTTTCAAGTTCCGCTTGGTCAACGGTCACTTCAACTGCGTCAGGCGGCTGGAGACGTGCCAAATCAAGGCTTCCAGTGGCACCATCAACACCAGCACCCGCACCGTCGTGATAACTTGCGTGTACAGTCGGCAGGCTATCTACCGCTTCATCTTCCGTAGGAGATTCGATAGTAACCATTGGACCGGTGTTATCCACATTAACCTTTGTTACTGGGAATGCGACCGAACCGTTCCGTTTCGTGACCACAGCGTCAGGTGAATGGACACCGTCTGTAAGAGCTCCGACCTCTACCGTAAGCGTAAAGGTATTTTCTGGATCTTCTTCAGGCGACGGATCCCCGGTCATATCTTGTCCATACACTGCGCCCGTGAGATCCCCAGCTGCTAACGAACCGTTTGCAACCATGAAACTCACAGTGACTGAATTGCGAAGTGGAATCGGTTCTGCGGGTGGTTCCGCAACGTCCGTACCATCAACAGCGACGACAGCTATGTCCGTAACATCAGCAACTCGGAAGTTGGTCACTCCAACTGTGATTCTGGAACCATCAGTTTCGGACATATCCTCTTGCACGTTACCGGACGCATCAGAAGCGAGGGCATTGAACATATAAGTTCCGTTTGGCACCTCAGATACATCAGTTTCAATCTTAAAAACGCCATTCTCAACTTCAACGGCTTCTCCAATGGTAATACCTTCAGCATCTGTTACCAACTCGACCGAATCGTAGGTTCCCCGCTCGGATGTCGGTTTGATGGTAAAGATAGCCACCGGGGGCTGCTCAACACTTGGATCAACGATACCACCGACAGGATAACTACCATCTTCGCTTGCGTCAATGTTTGCTTCAGTACCATCTGCAAGAATGTCAGCAACGGCAACAATGTTCGTCGGACGCGGTCCTGCTGGCGTGCCATCATCACCTTCTCGATCAGCGATTCCTGGCGCGACATCATCAACATTATCAAGCGAGAACATTGACCTAACACCATCAGGGGCTGGCGTTTCGCTTTCGTTTGCTGTGGAAATTGCGACTGCGCGTACGATGTAGGGGTTGTCATCCTTAGAAGCATCACGCGCTGCCGGACTATCCTTGTCAATGGTGTCTGGCAGTTCCAACGCTACCGTATCTATATCAACCGTCCATTTTTGATAGGATTGATATCGATGAATAGGTGAAGCCTCAGGACTCGTAGCGGCAGTTCCAGCTGCGACGGTAATGAGGTCAGTGAGGGCATCAACATTTAAATTCTGAAGTTCTTGAACTTCTTCGGAAGTAACAACAGTCCCATCCTCAGTTACGCCAACCTCTATCCAAGCGGCATCGTCATCGTTTAGACGTTTAACTTCAAAGCGCATTGAAGTGATCAACGGAGAAGTTGTTTCACCAATAGAGTAAGCATTGACCGTGACGGTTTCCTTCGGGGCACCGCTATCCGGGTTAGTCTTTTCTGCAGGATCCGTTGTTATTGCCAAAATTTCTGGAGCCGGTCGGTAAGTGTTTTCAACATTCACCGAGATTTTCGCCCCATCCGTTTCGGAAACTTCTGAACCCTCGGCATCAACAGCCACAGCGTGGAACATATAGGTTCCATTTTTAAGGTATTCACCGTCAGCAAGTGTACCGACATCAACGGTTATCTCAAAAACACCACTGCCTTCAGCAGTTTCGGTTGCCTCTCCGATAGAAACACCTTCAGCATCCGTTACCAACATAACCGATGCGTAGACTCCCGGATAAGATACTGGCTTGATGGTAAAGGTAACCATCGGGGATTCAACAGCCTCGTCGTATTTATCAACGAGTCCACCGACTGAATAACTTCCGTCTTCGTTTGCCTCAACGGCACCCTCGGCATCAGCAACAGCAGTAATGTTCGTGAGATCAATGTTATCCACCGAGAATTTTGCCTCAACACCGGGAATTGGTGCTATTTCGCCACCATCGGTATTGGCATATCCCGTTACGACATATTGGTTATCATCAGTACTACTTTTGGTAATAGTATCCATCAACTCTGTGGTATCTATGGAAACCATCCATTTCTGGTAAGTACTATCAACATTGACAATTGGCTTGTCAGGTCCTACAGTACTGACGAGATCGCCGAGGATATCCGCAAGCTGTTGACCACCAATCTTTTCAACGGATTCGCTGGTTTCAATTGTCCATTCAGCATCTTGGGGACCCTTAGCAGCCAAGCGGACAGAATCAATCGGTGTAGAAGTCCGGCTCGGTGTATAAGCATTAAGGGTTAGCATGCCTTGTGGTGCCCCACTAACCGAGTTGGTAGTCGTGGCAGGATCCACTGTAATTGCGATAACCTCTGGATCAAGCGGGCAGATACCTGGATCTAAATTGATAGTGCCTTCTGTTGAACGATGTGTTAGACCAAGCGCATTGGAAGCTACGGTACGAACCGCTACAGTGCTACCTGCGCCTAACAATTCATCAAAGTCAGTGACGTTCCAATCAATTGTCAGTGTTGAACCTGCTTCAGTACCAGCGAGATCAAGTTCGCCGATATTCTGCCATACGCCCGCGGCATCCATGTATTGTACCATAACACCAGCAGGATGGACTGTGCGGTGATCAACAGTGACAGTTAATACAACATTTTCCGTAGTATTGTTGAAGATTGTTACATCGCCAATGGGACCGCTTTCAAAGAGATCCTCCATATCACCGTCCATGTTACAATCGCCAATTACAGCGAACGTTACGCTGGCTTTGTCATATTCTGGTGCGACGATCCTGAGATGTTGAGGTGCAGCGTAAGCACCGACATTGAAGAGACTATCAAGCCCCATTGCCCGAATGCCGTAATCACCAGTTATAAGCGGCATTTGTTCACCCTGGATAGGCATCACCACGTACCCAGATGGATCAAAGGTTACAGGTACAAGATGGTCGATGATGTCTATTGTAGCACCGAGTGCATCAACTATCAATTGCGCCTGGCTATCACTTAAACTGCTAAACCCTATAAAAGGCTCCAAATCTTTTAGGACTGGATCTGCGAATTGCTGTATCAAACCGGCATTCAGGATACCCAACACGCCCTCCAGCGGTAACGCCAAAGCTGCCTGAAGGGTCAGGTCAGTTGGTGCGTTCACTCGTCCCTCTGCAATTGCCCCTCGAACTGCATCCCAAATATTGGATACTAACATAGTGGAATCAACAGTCAACGGCATCCAAGTGTTGGGTTTTTGAATCGATGGGTCTCCGAGGTAGGGTGTTCCATCTTCGTTCAGTGCGATCAATTGATAGAGAAGATAGCCTCTACCTGGAGCAATCTCACCAGGAACCGTCGGCATCCCCATAATCTTGAGGGTTGCGGCGGTGCCAGCAGTAGGGGCAGTAGCAACATAAATTCCATCATCGTTCATATAGCCGGTAGCGTTTGCGTCCTCACCTGGGCTAATGCCGATATTTGCTTCCGGTGCGCTCGTGTCAACAGTGATATTCTCTTGCATCCGATCAAGAACGGTTCCGTCAGCATCAAGAACATCCGCTTTCAACTGATAGTTACCATCATCAATGTCAGGAATGCGCGCAGTCCAGAGTGATTGCGTTTCCAGATCAACACGCGGCACAGTGAAAACAGAAGCCAACATTGGATCAAACGCTTCCTCAAATTGAGTTGTCAGCGTGTTCGTATTACGGAGCAATATGGTCTGGATTCTATGCAACTGCTTTGGTGTAGCAACATTCAGGATGTCATTTAAATCAGCCTGACCCGCGAGGACTTGTGGGATTAACTGAAGGACTTGCGGCGAACGCAATATTTCGTCAAACGCATCTACCAAGTTAGGTGTGAATAACGCCTCAACAATACCGCGGTCCGCTAATTGGAGGTTACGCGGATCAGGCATTGCCCAACCTTCAATCGTAATTTGATGTAGATTCGCTGGATTGAGGACATCTGCTAATGTAGCGGTGGTCGGATCAAGGGCTGCAATAGCGTCCCGGTCCAGTGCGGTGAACGTCAACGGTTCAGCGAGTACTACCTCAAAATAGTAATACGTGCTACGACCAGCAGGTATACCCAATTTTGCTTCCCAGACGACTCCATTTTCTCCAGGTACCGCTTGCATATCAGCCTCAAAGTAGTTATCACTCATTGGACCGGTATTTGAATATCGAAGCGTAACGCTGGAGAACAACTGAGTATCTAAGTCTGGCCATGCGGGTAAGTTAGTGGCGGCAAGCGTTTCCTCTAAGCGGAAGGTATAATCGATGCTATTGCTTTCGAGTTCAGCCATTTTAAACTCTGTGCCGGGAACCGTTGTACCATCTGAGAGACTAAACTCGACACCCGCAACCTTTGCTGGAACACGCGTATAAACGTGCAGACCATTGCTTGTCAGGTATTTTTGGTTTGGTGTGTCGCCAAAATCTGAGTAGAGAAAATCGGTGAAATTCGGCATTATAGCATTTCCGAAGTTCTCGGCATCTAACTGATCCTCTTCCTGAGGGAAAGCACTGAGACGCTTTGACAGTAAAAGCTTGCGAATCTGATTTTTGGGCAAAAACCCTCTTGGCACTGCATCAAGGATAGCATCCACTACGACTTCTGCATCAAGCGATATTCCAGGAGGTGCCAGTGCAGCGATAAAGTCTTCAACAAACCTTCTTCCAGAAGCACCGTTTAGGGACAAACCACCAAGTCGAGACTTACCTAACAGGTAATCTCTTGTAGGCGTTGCAGGATCAAAGGGAGGTGCTTTATCCTCTGGCGGAGGTGGTACCACCTCTGGCGGTGGCGTCACTTCCTCTTCTGGCGGTGGCGTCACTTCCTCTTCTGGCGGCGGTGTCACTTCTTCCTCTGGCGGCGGTGTTACCTCTTCAACCGGTTCATTAGCTAACCTCAAGAGTTCTGCGAGTCCTACCTGAAGTTCCGCACCCTTAAGCCCGAGCAGCTCCTTAGTGGTTTCAGCCGTGAGTAACGTTTGGACATCCGGATCTGCAAGAAGCGTTATATGATCATCTGTTAGTGTAACACCCTGTCCAGCAGCGAGCCCCTGTAGGGTTGCCCCTTGACCCGCGTTAATCAAAGCTATAGCCGTATCAACGAGACCTGGGATATCGACATCGTCACCTGCCCCCTGAAGACCGCCTAAGATCTGTGGAAGCAGTGCTTTAACGTCGTCACGCTGAAGTGTCTGGCTGTGCTCGTCAAAAACTTGGTTAGCGAGAGCAACTGTCGGGGGTATTACCTCTTCTGGCGGGGGTGTCACTTCCTCCTCTGGCGGCGGCATCACTTCTTCTTCTGGCGGGGGTGTCACTTCTTCTTCTGGCGGGGGTGTTACCTCTTCAACCGGTTCATTAGCTAACCTCAAGAGTTCTGCAAGTCCTGCCTGAAGTTCCGCACCCTTAAGCCCGAGCAGCTCCTTAGTGGTTTCAGCCGTGAGTAACGTTTGGACATCCGGATCTGCAAGAAGTGTTATATGATCATCTGTTAGCGTAATACCTTGTGCGGCAGCGAGTCCCTGTAGGGTTGCCCCTTGGCCCGCGTTAATCAAAGTGATTGCCGTATCAACGAGACCTGGGATATCTTGATCATCACCTGCCTCCGCAAGACCGCCTAAGATCTGTGGAAGCAGTGCTTTAACATCGTCACGCTGAAGTGTCTCGCTATACTCGTCAAAAACTTGCTTGGCGAGAGCAACTCCCTCTTCTTGCCCGAAAACTGTGTTCGGTATTGCGGTGTAAAAAACACACAATGTAAAAATCAAAAAACAAACGAGTGTTCGTTTTTTCATTAACTCATCCTCCTCATCAAGTCTGCGCGCTCGCGAGACTAAGTACTGAGTATCTTAGATGGGCAAGCGAGAATACAACAAAGACGACTGGGGTAGATGTTTGCCCATCCAACTAACAACCTACCAACGAGCATTAAAATTTCCCGATACCGATATAGCCGTAGGATAAGGTTTGCACAACCTATGGCACAAGTCAAAAGTTAGTGAAAAGTGGGCACCCAACTTTTATATTTGACCTTGCGGGAATTTTTCTATTATTTTAACAAAAAGTGGTAAATTAAGCAAGCATTTAATCGCTACGTGGCAAAGATGTTCGTGTTACAGGCAGAAAACCGGCAAGCAAAATCACCCTGCACAGTGTATGTGATGTTTTATGCAATCGGTAAAAATGTGTCCCCGCCGCATCGGTATCTCATCGATTAAATTGCAATTCACTTTTATTAATAATACCACAATTTCAAAAATATGTCAAATCAAAATTTGAATTTCGGTTGCTAATTTCCAACTATTTACCAGAAATTGACAATATGTTTGACATAGTACTATAAAACGCTTAAACTGTCAACAAAAAACATTTCAGGGTTATTTATAGTAGATTTTAGAATTACGCATATACTACTTTAATGCAAAGTCAACCCCCTAAATCCCCCTTATCAGGGGGACTTTAAGAGGAAATGCCTATAATGCAAAGTCAACCCCCTAAAGAATCAGAATCAACGGTATGAATGCCTTATGGGCATTCACCGGGTATGAATGCCTTATGGGCATTCACCGCCCCTTATCAGGGGGACTTTAAGAGGAAATGCCTATGTTATTAAATGAATCTGAAAAAGAACAATTGGATCAACGCGGGTTCCTGCTGCTGGAAAGCCTTATACCTTCGGATACAACGCTGCAGCTTCGGGAACGTTCGCTGGCACTTGCTGCGGCAGAACAAGCAACCGACAAAAGCCACACATATCTCGCGAACGACAGCGCACAACGCGTCTGGAATCTGGTAGACAAAGGCGAAATCTTTGAAGCAGCTATCCAACAACCGAAGATGCTCGCCGCGATGGAGTATCTGCTCGGCACCGATTGCACATTGAGTTCCTTTACAGTGAATGTGCTTTATCCGGGCGCGCCAGATGCCGGTCTCCATATCGATTATCCGTTATCTGCTTTGCCGACACCGCGTCCAAGTTTTCCACTCGTCGCTAACAGCGTCTGGTTTTTAGATGACTTCACCCGCGAAAACGGGGCAACTAGTTGTGTGCCGGGCAGCCACCGTCGGCTTGAAGCGTTACCTGAATCGGGTGCCGAATATGCCGACGAGTTGCAAATCTGCGGGCCGCGAGGTTCCGTTCTAATTGTTAACGGGGCAATATGGCATGGCTCATCAGAAAATAGAACGAATGAACCGCGTGTTGGGTTACTCGGTTTTTTCTGTCGTTCTATCTTGAAACCGCAACAAGCACACCTTAAATTAGTATCTGACGAAGTTATCTCGCGCGCAACACCGACACTAAAACGGTTGCTCGGTCTCGATTCATTGCCGAATATGAATGCATAGTATACCGTCATGGTCCCAGGCCCGGTAGGTGCGGTTTCCTAACCGCACCGGAACTTAGGCAGAAACCTTGAATCCCACAAAACCCTATTGAGGCTGGTTCGGACCAAAAACTGTTTATACAAACCTTGAAAAAAAGCAGTTTCTAAACAGCAGTCCTAACAGAGAAAACCCAAGACGAACAACTTTGTTGAAACCCGGTTCGGTTAGGAAACCGAACCTACCGGGTTTGGCACATCAAAATCCCCGTAAAATAGGAAACCGAACCTACCGGGCTTGGTGTATCAAAATCCCCGTAAAAAATGAAAACTAAATAGCCCATGTGTTCATGGAATATCAACGGACAACATGCGTTTTCTCTGCCATCAATATTCGCTTCGGTTCGGGGGTATCCGGTGTCAACTGATATATTAAGCGCGCTTTAATTGTGTCGCCGGTCGTGGCGGACGCAATATTAAAAGTGTAAGTCCTATTTTCGTCTGGAAGCAGGCGGTTCTCGTTCTCAGCAGAGATTGAGATCTGTTGTCTCTGACGTTCGGTGCCATCCGATGCGAGAAGTGTCACCTCAAGTACAATGGTACGCAATGTCCCCCCCGGTAAGATGTGTCCTGTCTTACTGCGAAGTGTCGCCACCGCTTTCCGATCTGTGTATTCAAGTTGAAGGGTTGCGGCACGCCTGAGTTGTGCAACACTACGGCTGCCACGCCACGTATGTTTCCGCCCTTTGATGCTTTCATGACTGGTGGTGCTCTGTAACCGCTTCACGACCGGCATGTGACACGTCGCACAACTCGTATCTCCGTCAGCGAATTTGCTATTCAAAAAACTGGAGACCTGATCGTGTTCGGGAACGTTTTGCTGACCGTGGCAGGTCCCACAAAGCACCGTCGGTTGGGTATAGATAGGGTTCGTAAGGTTGGCGTGAAAATAGGTTTCCGCACTTGCTGGCGGTCCGTTCATCGCCCCGTGTGCATCGAGGTGACAAACGAGACACGAAACACCCGCTTCCCGTTGTTCGTCTCTCAACTTTGGCATGTTCCCAACACCCGTAATGAGAATTGGTTGCGGGGCATGGCACTGGTCGCACTTCGTTTCTCTGTCAGCGATCTGCTCCGCAGCTGCTTGGTAGATTTCATCAACCCACGCTTTTGCGTGCATCGAATCCGCCCACTCCCTCCAGATCGCTGGGTGGCAGCTTTTACACTTCCCATCCTGAAATCCTTGGAACATCTCTGTCACGCGAGGCACCTCATCTTCTGCCTGAAGTGCCAGGTTAGCGGCTAATATCAGCAACACGCACCCTACGAGTCCGAAACCCACGCCGATTATGCTCCAGTATCTCACGTTATTAGAATTCATCGCGCCCCTCACAAAATGTATTAGGATTTACGCAAAAATCGGTAATTTCAGTATTTTAACCCCCTAAATCCCCCTTATCAGGGGGACTTTAAGAGCAAATGCGTAAGTCCTATGCATCTAAGAGTGAAATTGCTGCAGTTTCGCCACTCCGAATACAATCAGGAATACCTATTCCGTGGTAACCGTTTCCAGCAAGCGCGAGTCCTTGCAATTTGCTTGTGAGCCGTTCAATGTCATTAACAACTTCTTGGTGCCCTACCTGATACTGTGCCATCGCCTGCGTGTGCTTGTTAACAGTGGCAAATCGCGGCATCTCCTTGATCCCAAGGAGCGGTGTTAAATCAGTTTGACACAACTGAATGAGGTCAGATTCAGCACGTTTAGAAATCGGTTCACCGATAAAGGCGCGTAACAGGACATGTTCTTCTGGGGCGCGGTTCTCAAATTTGATGCTACTGAATGAGCATCCGATTATGGATAAGTTTTCTGTAGCAGGGACAACGAATCCCATACCATCTAACGGGTGTGTAATATCTGGACGGCGGAATGCCAAATTAACGGTTGCGGAAGAGGCGTACGGAATCGTCCTCAGTTTCGTAGCGAGTGGACTCGATACACTTTCGATGAGCGCGCCTGTTTGTACTGCTGGCAGTGCTATACAGAGGAGTTCTGAATTCAAGGGCTCCCCAGTAGCAAGTGACACCTGCCATCCGGTGCCATCGGTATTTTGTTGAATTTGTTCTACAGGGGCATTTAATCTAATACTGCTGGACACGGTTTCAGCGAGTGCGTCCACCAGTGTTTGCATACCGGACTTGAATGACAGGAAGAGACTATAACGGGCACCACTGGTGTCTTGGCTGGTTGCAGCTGCCTGTTTTCTCTGTGCACGGAGTGCTTTGATAATGCTTCCGTGTGTTTTCTCCATTTCCAAGAATCTTGGAAATGTCGACTTGAGGCTTAAATTTTCGGCATCGGAGGTATAGATACCTCCGATCATAGGTTGTGCAATCCGTGTGAAGGCTTCGGTGCCGAGGCGGCGCCTGACGAAATGTGCCACGGCTTCATCAATGTCTCTTTCCCGACGCGGGATAAAGAGGTCCATTGCCATCCGCAGTTTACCGTGCCAACTGAAAAGAGGTGTTTTTAGAAAAGGCTTTAGGGATCCCGGTGCCATCATGTAAAAGCCTTCAGGAACAGGATGCAATGTTCCGTTTCGGGTTACGAAACTCTGGCGGACTTTTGGATTAGTGCCTACGAATTGATCTGCGATACCGAGTTCCTCGCACAATGCTTTTGCCGCGGGTTTTGTCGAGATAAAGGCATCGGGACCGTGTTCAATGAGGAAGTCGTCCCGGTGTTCGGTCTGGATAACCCCGCCCACGCGTCCGGTCGCTTCGAGAAGTGTAACATCAATCTGGATATTGCGCTGTGCCGCTTCACGTTGTAAGCGGTAGCACGCCGCTAATCCGGTGATGCCGCCTCCGATAACAATAGCGCGTTTCCTATCAGAATTTTCTGGCATGCGTCCCTCAATCTTCAGTGCTTCAGTTCAGGATTTACGCACAACGCTCCAATTCAGAATGGAAGGATGGAAGTCGTCTACTACCAACTTCCGCTTAGTTTCTTTCACATGTGAAGGATGGCAGATGGTCCTTCCGATCTTCCAATCTTCCCATTGATCGAATAACAATGGATTTTGCATCAGTGCTATTTGATTTATTCTTCGGATTTTTCACAGACAAAATCGGCTAACATGTTGATAAATAGGGGATGCGCGCCAACAGTTCCTGCTCGAATGAAATCAATGCCGCACGCTTCCGCCGTCTCGGCTGCCTCTATGTCAAGATCGTAGAGTACCTCAACGTGATCACAGAGGAAACCTATGGGTGAAGCGACAACAGTATCAATCCCTTTCTCTTTTTCGGCTTTAAGCCAATCGTTGATATCGGGTTGTGTCCACGGTATGGGGCTGCTTTCCACTTCGCTTTGGTATGCCAAGCCGAACCGAGTTTTTCCAATCTCTTGGGCAACCGCTTCAGCAGTTTTTCCGAATTGCTGTGTATAAGGTGAAGTCTTCGCTGCTGCTTCAGGAATTGCGTGTGCTGTGAAAACAAGTTCGGCACGTTCTAACTTGTCACCGCAGGCAGTTTTGATAATTTCAGCAATAGCATTGACATAGCCTTTGTGTGTGTACCACGGGTCGAGATAATCAATAGCCGGTTTCTCGCCATCAACTGCGTCAATTGCTTTTTTGACTTCCTGTTGATACCATTCCCAACTGATTTTAGATTGGTGGGGTGCCATAATAATGCCGAGTATTTTACGGTGTCCTTTTTGTGCCATTTCGGCGATGACTTCCTTTAAATAAGGTGTCCAATGCCGGAACCCCGCATAAACCGGAATTGGTAGATCGCGCGCTTGCAAAGCATTCTCTAAAGCCTCGGCTTGCTTGAAAGTCAATTCGTTGAATGGTGAAAATCCACCTAATTTTATATAATGTGTGGAGATGTCTTTTACGCGTTCCACTTGGGATTCGGCTGCGCCAGCGATACCTTCCACAAAACAGTAGGCTTCCCCCGGACACCTATCGTTATCGTATTTTTGACAGCATCCGGGTGTAGGACCGCCAAATGCAACAAGTAAAACACTATCGTATCCCATCTTACATACCTCCTACGCCATATTGGCTAACTGCGCTGGCATGAATCGTGCGTCGGCGTTAATTGCTTTCTCGAAAGCCTCACGTGCTAAGGTTTCGTCTCCATCTGTGCGATGCGCGAGTCCGATGGAAAAATACGCTTGTGCAAGTTGCGTGCCGTGAAGTCCTCCAACCAAAGCCTTATAAATAGCCGCCAACCCCTTTTGAGTTTCATCGCCATTCCGATAAGCAGAGAGGATATGGTTGTATCCCCGCAAAAGGTGTGCTGGTGCATAATCGGGGTCAAGCTCAAGGGCGATATTGAGTGCTTTTTTTGCCTCAGCGAAGAAATCACCTTTCTCAAGGACGCTTGACACAGTGCGGGACGCTTGCGTAAGCAAATTTGCGTATGCCGTCCACGCGTCAGGCAGATTAGGGTATTTTTCCGTTGCGGTTTTCAAGATAGCAATTGCTAAACCGAAATCGTTACCCTCTGCGACCTCTTCGGCAGTTTCTCGGTACGCTTCAAAGTCCTCAAGTTCGCGTGTTTTTTGCTGGAGTTTTTCGGTACTCGCGGACGGAATCACCGAAGGTTTCAGGTGTTGCCAGCCCGGTTCTGGATCGTCAATCAACCCGCGGTAGACCCTTAAAATCGCATAGCGGGGTGTGCCCCAAACTTCAGCGATTGAGCGAATCCAGTCGGGTAGATTCGCTTCCATTTCAGTAAGCAATTCAGTTAAGGACATGCCCTGTTCAACATATTTTCGGACTTCCGTTAGGAAATAGGACTCTATCTGGAGCAACAGGTCTATTTCGGCATCGCGTGCTAAAGGACCGTGCCCCGGTAGCACACATTTAGGTGCGTAGTTACGGAGTTCTTTAATCGTATTAATCCAATCGTGGTTCGCCATGAGCCCTTCGTTCATAACAGGCTGCCCAAAGATGGGAAAACTCCCTGTCATGACAGTGTCCCCAGAGACAATGCAATCTTCGGCTGGTACCCGAATGGCAGTCGCATCATCTGTCTCCGCTTTTCCTAAGTGAACGAGGTGCAGCGGTTGATTCCCTAAATCAAGTTCGGTTTCGTATGTAAACGTCTGCTGTGGAAGGAAGGGCGGATCACCTAATGTAAAGCCTCGAGAACGCAGGAATGCTTCTTGTCTCGGTGCTCTGTTCACCATGAAGTCCTTAGTCATTTCACGTGCGACGACGGTCGCGCCAGCTTGACGAAAAATAATGTTCCCATTCGTATGATCCCAATGATAGTGTGTGTTAATTGCATATAGGATCGGTTTGTCTGTGACGGTGCGGATTGCATTGAAGAGCCGACGCGCCATCATCTGATTCACCTGTGTATCAATTACGGCTACCCCATTATCTCCAATAACAATAGAGGAGTTGACGATATTGCGAAATAGATAGACCCGTTCTGTTACTTTAACGAGTTGCCCGTATTGTCGTGGTGCGAAAGGGTTTTCAGGAATGTTGCTCATCTATGTCCCTAAAGTGTTTTTGCGATATTTACAAAATGTTTAACGTTTTCAAAAGGCGTATCTCTATGGAGGCCGTGGCTCAAGTTCAGTATATGTCCCGTCTTTCCGCCCTGTTTTAAGCAAGATTTAACCGCCGTCGTAATATCATCAGGTGTCCCGTCCCGAAGTATATCGTTATCCACATTTCCCTGAAAAGCGACGGTGCCATCAATTTCAGCCTTAGCATTGCGAAGATCCACACATTTCCCTACACTTAGCACATCAGCCCCACTTCGGTGCATTAGATCAAGATAGTTACACTCTTTCGCGAAGAGTATTCCAGGTGCCTCTGAATTGAGCGCAGCGAAAATTTTCTGGTGATACGGGAATGCGAATTCCGCATATATGTGTTTAGGCAAGACATCTGCGATGGACTCGAAAAGCTGAACGACCTGAACGCCTTCGCTAATTTGGTAGTTCAAATAGTTAACAGTCATCTCCGTCAATTTGTTTAGCAAACGATGCAGGAGTTCGGGAGCTTCTGCAATCATTTGGAAAACAGGCGTTGCTTTTTCCGACACGCCAGCCCCTCGTTTAATAGGACTTTCTCCAGCGATAAGAAAAAATGCGAGTGTTAAAGGGGCACCAGCAAAACCGATGAGCGGTAGCTCACCGTTAAGAGTTTCGCGTAGATTGCGAATGACGTTTCCTGTGAACGCTAATTGCGAGGTAGGTTCATCAACGGGTCGGAGTGCGTCTACTTGTGATTGCGTCCGAATGGGTGGATTTAAAATGGGTCCCGGGTCAAACCGGAAATGCGCGCCCATCGGGGCAAGCGGTGTGAGAATATCTTTGTAGACAATAATAGCATCAACGCCAATACGTTTTGGTAGCAGTGAAATCTTGACCGCCGATTCAACATCAGTGTCTGACATCGGTGCCGGACAAGTTCGGAACAGCTGCTCCAAAGGGACGTTAAGCGCTTGGCGAATCTGTCGATAAAGCGGATCCGATCTGCCAGCCTGCCGCATCATCCACACAGGCACGCGTTCCACTGGCAGACAGCGCGCAGCGCGAAGAAGTAAATCGTTTTTTTGTTGCTGTTCCATGCTGACAGGTCTACCTCTTCAACGCGTTCTTAAACTTCCCCATGTTGTCGCTAATCAAGATGTGGTATACTTTGGAGTTTCCAGTGAAACACTCAATAAAAGGTCTCATTGTGAAATGCCCCCTTTTTGATGTCGTTCAAGGAACTGCCGTAGCTTGGCAAAACTTTTAACGTTCTTCATAATCCTACCGCTTTCACGCTCCTCAAGATAAAGGAGAAAACCCATAACATAAAGGCTCACCAGAAATAGTAGAAACCCTGAAACGCATCGCCCGACTGCTGAATAATTGGCTTGCAAACTGAGGTAAGGGGTGACCGCCTCGGGTGAGTCCTGCTGAGGCCACTCCACTGAGACGAAGTCACCCAACCCAGTTATCCCAAGCGATAGAAAAGCAATCGAGAGGACAAAAACGATGAAAAATGGGATACCCATGTTAGATACCGATTAAGAAGAAACCTTTATCAATCCCTTCGTGCAAGCATCTTCACGGTTACGCACCTTTGTTATCCCATCGACGAGCGATTCAAGCGAAAATTCGTGGCTAATGATTTTGTCCATATTGACATCACCGCTCGAAATCAGTTGAACTGCTTCTTCCCAGGTGTCGGGTGCGAGCCAAGAGAACCTAAGGGTCTTATCCATGAGGATCGTATCAAGGATAGGCACTTGCATCACATCTGTATCGCCGGGCAGTCCAAAAATAACGACGGTTGCGTGCCGTCCGGTAACTTCCAACGCCGTGTGAATCGCGTCAAGCGAACTGGTAGCCGTAATTGCGCGATCCGCTAATTCTCCGTTATTGAGTTCCTCGATTGTAGCCCCCAAGTCTTCAACATAGTGTGGAGAATTGGTATCGCTGACGTTGACGACTACGTCTGCGCCGAGTTCTTTACCACAATCTAACCGATAGTCGCGCGTTCCAACCAGAAGAACGTTTTTCAAGCCACGACTCTTTAACACTTGTACCATCATCAAGCCGATCGGTCCCGGTCCGAAGACGACAGCGGTCTGTCCAGCTTCGGCATTGAGATTGTTGACAGCGTACAATCCGCATGCGAGCGGTTCCGTTAACGCGCCTTGGTCATAAGTGACATTATCAGGCAGTTTAACTGTCCAACGATAATCGGAGACTGCATACTCAGCGAATCCGCCATCAACGCCGACACCTAATACGCGTTTTTCAGGACATAGGTTGGACAAACCTTTCTTGCTCCAAAAGGAGTCTGGGTTTGATTGGACAGGGTTGACGACTACGCGATCACCTACTTTAAATCCACCGGTTGCGCCTGCTTCACTACCGACTTCAACGACTTCGCCAGTAAATTCGTGTCCAAGGATAAGGGGTCCTTTTCCGTCGTCGGTTTCAAGTGAACTGTTACCAAAATAATACGCGACATCCGAACCGCAGATACCTACCGAACGTACTTGAACTAACAGGTCATTATCGCCATGTTCGGGTACGGGTCGGTCTTCGAGGCTCATTGATTCGGGTTCATAAAAAATTTGAGATTTCATTATGTGCCTCCTTAAGTCTTTAATGGATATAGTTACTTTAGCATATCCGAATTTAAATTACAACGAAATTCAATATTGACGCAGGGTCTTTAACACCGCCATCCAAAACCCTTACAAACCTTGTAGGCGCGCATCCGTATCCTTCTCCAGCATTAAAAGATGAACCGCATTTCCAAAAGTAAAAATCGACTACAAAACTCGCCTAAGAAGACTGTGATAATAGCAATAAAAAGAAAACCAGTTGCAGCCCGCGTCGCGCCAAGCACATCTCGGGCGACGGATTTAGGACGCAAGCAGTCCCACGTAATGAAATAGAGGAGTAACGTGCCAGCGATGCCGATAAGCACTCGCATACCAAAGATGATCTGGTAGAAAAGGTTAAAAGCGACAACATCCGTGGATCGCTGCCTAAAAAAGATGTTTAGACAGAGCAGTACAATCATCCCTAAAAGGGTCCAGAACAGAACGGTATTAAATCGTTTCAGAAAGTTTACTGGCAAATCAGGCGTTACGAGATACCAATGCCCGAACCACATACCGCTATGAACAACACCAAGTAATACAGATGCTATCAAGAATTGAAACGGGAGTAGCAACATTTCACCGGGGAGCTGGATAATTTGGTAATAACGCTGCGCACTCAAAATGATCCACGCAGCACCACAAATCACACCCATAAAAAAAAGTATCCGTGTAAACAGCGGGATTTTGAACCACCAACTCAGCGTATAGATCAACAAGATAAGAACGAAGGAGATCACCAAAACGGACTCAGGGTTCTCCCAGAACCCGAAAAAATGGAGAAATGTGACAGGTTGCCGATGAAGTGTTAACTCCGCGCAACGCGATAAAACGCTTACAAATACGTAAATGCTCCCCATCAAACGATAGAAGTTGGCACCTACTAACCCTTTTGGAACTAAGAAAAGTAGCGCAAATCCACCGACTGCGAGTTGACTGAAAACGAGATAAAAAACGTCGAGAATACTAAACATCGGCACCACTCAATAATTCTCAGTCGGTGCAGTTGAAAACCGCACTTACAGTTGTGAAGCGTTTCAACAAAAATGGAAACCCATTACAGTTCGCTGTAGCGTATTGCTATGCTCAAAAACCATAATGGGTTTCCTATTGTGGTTCGTGGTTTCAGCAGGCGTTGTCTGGATGTAAGACAGCCTACCTTTACTTAAATAATTTCGACGACTGCACCGAGTTCCTCAAGTTGCTCTTTCGCCTTATCAGCATCTTCTTTAGAGACAGCTTCTTGAATGACGACTGGTGCGGATTCGACTTTCTCTTTCGCTTCCTTCAAGCCGAGCCCAGTGATTGAACGTACCTCTTTAATAACTGGAATCTTATTGGCGCCGAATTCCTTGAGTTGGACATCAAATTCGGTTTGCTCTTCCGCTGCGGCTTCTTCTTCGCCAGGTGCGGCTGCACCATCTGCGGCTGGCATCATGCCGGGCATAGCGATTGCCGGTGCGGCTGATGCGCTAACACCAAATTTATCCTCTAATGCTTTGACGAGTTCGGAGAGTTCCAAAACGGTCATATTGCTAATTTCTTCAATCAATTTTTCCATATCTGCAGCCATGTTTGTATCCTTTCTATAAGTAGCACTAAATCAACTTGATTAGAAATTCCTGATCAAGCGATGCAGGAAAAAGACCCAATGTCTCGTTTCCTCGCAATATTTTAGTATAAATATTAGGCGTTTTCCGCCTCTTTCTTCTCTGCGGCAACCTGAGTTAGCACGGAGGTTACCTGACGTATTGTTCCGCTAAGTACATTCACGATCCCCGTAGCGGGCGACCCATGATGGAGCGTTCGGACAAGCCCAGCGAGCGGGGCACCGATAAGTCCAACGGTCTTAGCCACCAGGACATCTCGTGACGGCATATCTTTGAGGGATTCAACGCCAGCTGCGTCAACCACCTGCGTTCCAAGAATTCCGCCTTTGATTTTAAAATTTTCGTGTTCCTCGCCAAATTCAAGTAAGATTTTTGAAGAGGCAGCTGGATCCGTGCCAGTGGCAAGGGCTGTATTCCCTTTGAGATAAGGTGCCAACCCTTCAATGCCTCTCTCTTCTGCAACGACATTCACTAATGTGTTTTTACAGACTTTGTACCCGATATTTGCTGCACGGAGCTGGTTCCGCAGTTCGTTAATTTCTGCGACCGTAAGCCCTTGGAAGTCTGTAAGTAGAACAACATCGGCATTCTCAAAAATCTCACGAATTTGTTCTGTTTGCTGAACATTCGCCTGATTCGGCATGTGTCAGCTCCTTTCTATGTGGGTTATATGGAAACTGTATCGCGCTGCTTCAGTTTTCATACAAACAGGTTAATAGGATCTACGATCACATAGAAAAAGCCCCCAGGTGCCTGGAGGCTGACGTGAGAAGAAAGAACAACAGCGGCGACAAGATTCTATGTGTGCTTTGAGAAGCACAGCCATGTTCTATTCCATTCAAGCCTCGGTAGGCAATTAAGCCGATGGCACCTACGTTCTACGACTCTATTCAGTTGTAAGAGCTATTCCCGTATCGTATCTCCTACGGTTTATGCAAATTGTTGTGGATCTATTCGGATACCGACACCCATCGTTGCTGAAATCGCTATGCTGCGAATGTATCTCCCTTTTATGGAAGAGGGGCGCGCCGCGATAAGTGCACTCATTACAGCGTTGAGGTTCCCTTTAATGCTCTCTTCCTCGAACGAGGTCTTGCCGATTGGAACGTGAACAATTCCAGAGGAACGTTCTACTCGATATTCGATTTGTCCTGCTTTAATACTCTGTATTGTTTCCGAAACGTCCGTTGTGACGGTGCCTGCTTTGGCATTAGGCATTAACCCTCTCGGGCCCAAGACGCGCCCAAGTTTAGGCATAATACTGCGCATCAGGTCCGGTGTCGCAATTGTTGCGTCAAAGTCGAGCCATCCATCAACGATTTTATCAACGAGCTCGTCTGTTCCGACGAAATCCGCGCCAGCTTCTTCAGCCTGTCGTGCCAAATCACCTTCAGCGAAGACGACCACCCGGACTGACTTGCCTGTGCCGTGCGGTAGTGTGACGGTGCCGCGGATATTTTGCTCTGAATGTTGAGCGTTTACACCAAGGCGTGACGCGAGATCCACTGTCTCGTCAAACTTCGCGCCACTTGTTTTTTTCACAAGTGAGACGGCTTCATCTACGGTGTACAGTTGGAGTCTATCTACTTGTTCGCTGCCTGCAGTGTATCGCTTCCCTCTCTTCGCCATGTTATTCTCCGATAGTCATCGGGGCATATCGCTGTCGCCCCATTCGTATGCCGAGGATGCTAAGCCTCGTTATCCGATTGTAAGTCCCATACTACGGGCGGTACCTTCTACCATCCGCATTGCGGCATCCAAGTCTGTCGTATTTAGGTCAGGTAATTTCGTCTCCGCAATCTCTCGGATTTGATCCATTGTAACAGTTGCGACCTTGTTTCGATTCGGTTCACCTGAACCTTTAGCAATCTTCGCTGCGGATTTAAGCAAAACTGAGGCAGGCGGCGATTTTACGTTAAACGTAAACGACCTATCACTATAACAAGTAATGACGGTTGTCACCACCATGCCGGTTTGATGCTGCGTCTGGGCGTTAAAAGATTTGATAAACTCCTGTAAATTGATCATATAGGGTGCGAGACTCGGACCGACAGGTGGTTGTGGTGTCGCCTGCCCGGATACTAATTGGAGTTTAACTTCACCAGCTACTTTTTTTGCCATTGTTCTTCCCTATTGTGGTTTATGAGAATTCTAAAATGTGTTTGCCTACAAACGATGTATAGGATTAGGCACAATTACAGAGTTAGGATGCCTTATTCAACTTTAGTTGAGTTCTTCCACTTCAAGCAAACCCAAATCAACAGAAGTTGAACGCCCGAAAAGCGAAATACTCAGACGTAGGCGTTGGTGTTCCATATCGATTTCTTCAATTTCGCCTGGGAATCCATTAAAGGGTCCGTTTATTACTTTGACTTTATCGCCCACCTCATATTCCATTACGGGTACCGGTGCAACTTCCTCTTCCTCGGTTGACATCTGGAGCATCGCTTCAACATCAGTGGGACTCAAGGGCGACGGGTGTGAGGTAGGTCCCAAGAAATTCATGACACCCGGTGTCTCCTGTATAAGTGACCAACTTTTTTGCCCAATCGTACTCTCAACATGCGGACCGAGTTCATGGGTCGTATTGACGAGCACGTACCCTGGATAGGAGGGTCGGACGCTAACTTTCCGCTGGCTGTCCTTCACTTCCACCACTTCGGTTTCAGGGACATTAACCTGCAAGATTTCATCCTGTAACTTTTCCCTCGCAATCATGTTGTCGAGGTTGAGTTTGACCTTTTTTTCATGTCCAGTGTATATTTGAACAACGTACCAATAACCGTCCATATTCCGTTCCACCCGTTGGGTTACTTGTGCTGTGGAAGCACAAAAACGTTAGCTCCGAATAAAAAGGGTTCTGAGAAAAGCCATACCAAAGCCCTCAAGCGAATTATTAAAAACGTACTGGCTTACAAGTACAGCAACTAAAGGGATACAAGCTACCGCCGCTGCGATGACTTTGCGGTTCTTGTTAATAGCAGCCTCAGCATCTCTATCGTTTTGGGGTTGGTCTTCCCAACTTTTCACGATGAAAAAGACAGCGATTGGCAGTGCCAAAAGAAAAAGCCAACTTAGAGGGCTCTCCCATTTCGGAAAGGCAGAGTTCCCATCAATTACCCCGATGTAAAACCCTAACAGCGCAGACGCGACAATGACAGTAATCGTGCTTCCCTGAACCTCTTTTATGTCCGGTTTGGTCACTTTCTGCCACTCAAGATGGATCCCTTGAAGATATTTTTTTAAGCGAGTTATCATAAGAATTATAAAAGGCAGGCCAGGAGGGATTCGAACCCCCAACATTCGGTTTTGGAGACCGACGCTCTAGCCGTTGGAGCTACTGGCCTGTAAGATTTTGTAGTGTGCCACAGACACGTCTAACAACCAATGCCACGTTGTCCGTCGCACGTGCTAAAAACTATCGTGTTTCTTTATGGAGTGTATGCTTCCGACAGAACCGACAATACTTTTTGCGTTCATAGCGATTTTGCTGCGTTCGTCGGTTCCGGGTTGTTACATAATTCCGCTGATTGCATACATCACATGCTAATGTTACAATGTCTCTCGGCATAATAAACCCCTACTTTCGGTAAATGGAGCCGACGACCGGGATTGAACCGGTGACCTCGTCCTTACCAAGGACGCGCTCTACCGACTGAGCTACGTCGGCAAAAATAAACATTTCAACAAGCGGGAGACGGGAATCGAACCCGCGACACATGGCTTGGAAGGCCAATGCTCTACCAGCTGAGCTACTCCCGCATCAGATAAACAATAGCGTAGTATATTGCTAAGGCTGGGTGATCTGGAATTTTGAGGGAAAACCTGCAAGCCTGCTCTATATTGATCCCGCTATGATACTGCTCAGTGTAAAAGCAGATGGGGGCAGATGGATTCGAACCACCGTAGGCATAGCCAACAGATTTACAGTCTGCCCTATTTGACCGCTCTAGCATACCCCCATTGTCAAGGCGCCCACCCACTGAAGTAGGGGGCTTGTGCTTCGTCGCAGTTAGCGTTTCCTTAGAAACGTCTTATGTCTGCTCCACAACGGGATCACAAGCAGCCCGCTTGCCAGATGGCAACTTTCTTAACCGAAAACTTTGATGAAAGCTGACGAGAGGAATCGAACCTCCAACCTAGTGATTACAAATCACTTGCTCTACCATTGAGCCACGTCAGCAACACCTTATAATTATATCCACTTTATTGGAGATTGTCAAATGATTCCGATTTTTTCGCGTTAGGTCTTCCCATAGAAGTAATAAGGAAGCTCTGGCGCACAGTGAATCGGTATCGGTACTACAACCCTTCTTCACGTTCCTCTACTTCTGTATCTGCTCCCTGTTCGAGCAGTTCCTCGTCAAATATATCCGGACCAGCCTCTTCTGATTCTTCAACATCTGTAAAAATCGGAGGTGTATTGGAGACAGACACCTTTGCTTCACCCTCTTTAAAGCGGAGTTTTCCGTCAATCAACTCTTGGGTCGCTACAGCAACGGGTTTCTTTTTTTTATCTCCGGCACTTGAAGGGGCGAGAGGTAGACCGTTTGCATTTATATCTCTGGCGCGTTTCGCTGCAACATTGACTGCAAGATATTTATTTTCTACTGTTTTTACCAAGTCCTCATTGTAAACCACTTCACTCATTTTTTGCCCTCCACATTATAAATACAGATTTAGATAAGTGTGTTACAATTATACCTAATATTTCTTTCAAAAGTCAAATTAAAATCACAGAAAAGTTGACAAACTATCTGAAAAATGTTAAAATTGAGATATTAGTTTTATGGATTGAAGGAACTTCTAAATGGATACAAATATCCAGCCTATTCTTGAAAAATCGCTTGCCGGGGAACGGTTAGACTTTGACGACTGCCTGACGCTTTTCAAAAGTCATGATCTGCTCGCCTTAGGACACGCAGCGGATGTTATTCGGCAACGAAAGCATCCCGAAGGCTACGTCACGTATATCGTTGACCGGAACATTAACTATACCAATTGGTGCTACGTCGATTGTGATTTCTGTGCTTTCTACCGGCATCGTAAAGATCCAGATGCCTATGTCATGGAACGCGATGCGTTAGGAAAAAAAATACAAGAAACACTTGATCTTGGCGGTGAGTTGATTCTGATGCAGGGTGGATTACACCCGAAACTCAAACTTGATTGGTACGAAGATCTGCTGCGCTGGATTAAAGCGAATTATCGGATCCATATCCATGGATTTTCGCCACCGGAGTTAGACTGGTTTGCGAAGATTAACCGTATGTCGTTGCGAGAAATGCTCATCCGCTTGCGAGATGCTGGGCTTGATTCGATTCCCGGAGGAGGGGCGGAAATTCTCACTGACCATGCCCGCGATGAAATTAGTCCGAAAAAATGTACCGCTGATGAATGGCTGGAAGTCATGCGGCAAGGACATCTCGTTGGATTGAAATCAAGTGCGACGATGATGTATGGGCATGTAGAAAGTTATGCCGAACGCGTTGAGCACCTCGTGCGTCTCCGCGATTTGCAAGATGAAACGGGTGGATTTACTGCTTTTATCTGCTGGTCTCTACAACCCGCAAACACGCGTATGGAACATATACCACCTGCGGGAAGTTTTGAATACCTCAAAACGCTTGCGATCTCCCGATTATTTTTAGACAATTTTGACAACTTTCAGTCCTCCTGGGTCACCCAAGGTCCGAAGATTGGGCAGCTATCGCTGAAGTTCGGTGCGAATGATATGGGTGGCACGATGATAGAAGAGAATGTCGTTAGCAAAGCCGGGACAGTCTATTGTATGCCGATTGAGGAAATCGAACGGACTATAGCGGAGCTCGGATATATCCCCAAACGTCGTAACTTCTTCTACGAACTCCTCAATTAATCACCGCTTGGACTCTCAACCCAATACAGTGTTGAATCATCGCTTAACGTGTGCGACCTGGAGTCTGAAATGCCTAACACTTCTCCAAATATTCTTTTAATCACTACCGACCAACAACGCGGCGACTGTCTCGGTTTGGATCCCGATGGTCCTGACTGCTTGCAGACACCAAACCTGGATTGGATTGGTCGCACCGGCACGCATTTTCGGCGCGGGTATGCCGAATGTCCGAGTTGTATTCCAGCACGGCGCAGCCTGATGACCGGAACCGCGCCAGCAGCCAACGGTGGTGTCGGATTCAAAGCGGCAGCGTGGAATCCTCCACACACATTGGCAGGCGAATTGTCGGCAGCCGGCTACCAAACCGAGATGATCGGCAAACTGCATCTGAACCCGCCACGCAAGCGATACGGCTTCGATCACCTTCAGTTGGCTGATGCCACCCGTGGAGATAACAACGACTATGTCAATTGGTTGCGGCAATACCATCACCGCAACGACGCTGATCCGGGTGTGGCTCACGGTATATCCGCCAATGGCTGGGTGGGTCGCCCGCATCATCTGCCCGAAGAGCAGATGCACACCTTCTGGTGTATTGATCGCGCCCTCAATTTTCTGCGGCAACGAGACCCGACAGTGCCCTTCTTTCTCAATATCTCTTTTATAGATCCCCACCCACCGCTGACACCACCGGCTCACTATTACCACCGCTACATCCAGCGGGATCTCCCGGCACCTGTGGTTGGTGACTGGGCACCCGAATTTAAGGAACCTCAAAAAGGATTGAACCCAAACGCTTGGGAAATCTGTCTTGACAACTACGATATGCAATGTGCCCGTGCCGCTTACTACGGGATGATTAATTTCATCGACGATCAGATCGGTCGTCTGATCCAAGTGATGGGTGGTATGAACGACTGTCTGGTTATTTTCACTTCCGATCACGGTGAAATGCTCGGCGATCACAATCTGTATCGCAAAACTTGGCCCTACGAAGCCTCAGCACGAGTGCCTTTTTTGATGCGGGCACCAGCGAGATGGGGTTATCCGAAAGAATCCGTCTGTCAGACCCCTGTCGGACTACAAGACATCATGCCCACTATTCTGGATGCAGCTGGCGTTGAAATTCCGAGCACCTGTACCGGTAAAAGCCTATTGCCCATCATGCGAGGAGATACCGACCGGGTGCGAGATTGCCTTCACGGTGAGCATTCTGGTTGTTACGAATACAATCACGGCAACCACTATATAACCGATGGACACCATAAGTACATCTGGTATTCCCAAACCGGCAAAGAACATCTCTTTAATCTGCAGGACGATCCCCATGAAACACACGATCTTGCAAACCTGAGCGAAGCTGAAACCCTCCTAACACCTTGGCGTAATCGCCTGATTGAGTTTCTCCGGGACCGTCCAGAGGGCTTTACAGATGGCACAAGTCTCATAGCTGGACAAACGCATGATGCCTTACTACCAAACTATCACGCCGATGTTACCTATCCTTATCTGTAGGACGAGTTCAATTCTGCAGGTTTAACGATAGTCTGGATGTATCCAGAGTTCGCTCGCCTCTTTGCGTGCAGCAAGCCAGTTGTTGAGTGCCTGCCGTTTTTTGGCTTGGATCAACGTTTGTTGATGTCGGGCTTTTTCAGCCGGATCCGTTTGGAATGTTTCAACATCGGGTTCTTGGCGTTCAACGAGTTGGATAATATAGACGGCATTGCTGCCCTTGAAAGGACCATCAATATCATTGACCTGCATCTGAAAAGCTGCGAACATGGTTTCCGCCGAATTTCCGATACCGGCGATGTAATCACTGGTTGGACTCAGTGAGAACAGATTGCTCTCTTGTACGGTGAGTCGATCGGTTGCCACACCTTCAGGTGCTTTATACTTTTCGATCAATGCTTCCAGAGATGTACTGTCAGCCCGCTGGTTGAAGAGGTTCTGTGCATCCGTAAATGCCCGTTCCTTCGCTTTTTCTTTCTTCAATCCATCAATCTTACCGGTCTTTGGACCTTCAATAACTTCTGCTTTTATCTCTTCAAAGGGTGGAATAGCGGCAGGCTTTTTTTCAAGAACAGTGGCAACTAAATAGGCTTCGACTGCTTGACTTCTTGCTCTCTTCACCTCAACAACTTTTATCACATTGACTTCCATGTCAAAGAATTCGTCGATTAAACCTTGGTAGCCCCATGTTGCTCCGATTTTTGGAATAGTCGACGCATCCCGAGCGAAGCGTCCAGTTTCTGAAACAACGAGGGAGAGGTCCTTATACCTTTCGAGAGCGAGCGCAGCGTCATAGCCTTCAATTTCGATTTCATACAGCAGATCAGAGGCGGTTTCCTTTGCCTTATCAACGCCACTCACTTGAACGAGTTTCTGTCGGGTCTCATACTGAACATCAGCAAAAGGTTGAATCTCCGACGCTTTCTTCTCCTCTAATTTGATAATATGATACCCAAATTGCGTTTCGACTAAACCGCTGACTTCTCCGGGTTTCAGCGTATCAAAAGCAGCCTCTTCAAAAGGTTTCACCATATCGCCGCGTGCGAAATAATCGCCAGCGGGAAGTTTCGGATTGTTGCCTCTCAAGGCACCACCTTGTGCCCCCGAAGGACCTTCTGAATGTTTCTTCGCGAGTTCAGCGAAATCGGCACCCGCAGCGAGTTCTGCATTGATAGTTGTCAGCAATTCTTCCGCAGCGATCTTGACCTCCGCCTTTTGTTCATCCGTTGCGTTGTCAGGGAATTTTTTCAAAATATGGCGTGCTTTGACCGCTTCCAGTGTCATAAATTCCTGCCGATTTCCGTCATAATAGTTCTTGACCTCTTCATCGGAAACCAGTCCGGCAGGATTAACTCTAATAAACTTGACATTTACCTGCTCTTCCAATTTATAGCTATCCCGGTTCTTCTCAAAATAGGCTTTCGCTTCCGCATCATCAACTTCAACAGTTGAGAGGTAGTCGTCGTACTTAAATTCAATAAATTTGACTTTCGCCTGGTCAGCCTCAAGTTGATATGCCTGCTCAACTTCTGTATCGGTCACCAACTCCAGCGCATGGATACTATCCTGGAACGCACGGGTACTGAGTTGCTGACGTATATTTTCGGTGTAAATGTTTGCCATACCAAACTGTTGGTACTGATTATACAGATCGACCCGACTTGCGTCATTTTGAATGTAGCGTTTTACCTCAGCGTCGCCAATATTTAGGCTTCCAAATATCGTCTGATTGACCCAACGATCAATTATATCTTTTTGTATCTGTTCCTTATTCGGTGTCCCACCGAATCTCTGGTTCCGCCTTTGAGATTCCATAGCATCGGCAACGGCGTTTTCAAATGTTCCGCGCTTGATTTCCGTGTTGTTAATTCTGAGAACGACTTCTCCCTCGGGATCTTCACCTCCGCCGCGTGTATTGCTATAGAGGAACACTGTCCCGACAAGGAACACGATAGCGATCACCCACATAAAGATTTGCGCAATAAATTTTTCGCGTAGAAAGATAATCATATTTTTTAAGGTATCTCCTGAATGTCATCCAAGGAACGAATTGGGTCTATGCCGAGCCCCAATTCGGTTTCGGTTAACAGATGTCTATGTTACGAAGCGGTGTTAATATTATACGCGTAAACCGTACAAATGTCAAATTATAGAAGTCACTCCTCACCGAAGTTGCCACCTCCCCATAATATAAAAATTTGCTAATTTTTACAATATGCTATATACTTAATATAGACAAACATCAGAAATACTGCTTGCAAGTCCTGACCAAAACGTAGCACGATCATGATGCAGATACAGAATGTAACAGATTTCAGCTTGAAATATACCTTAGAATCGGGTCAATCGTTTCGATGGAATCGGATAGACACCGCTTACTACGGTGTAGTCGAAGGACGCATCCTTAAAATATTCCAAGAAGGAACAACCTTGCATGTTGAGAGTTCTGACGACGAAGATGAGACCCACTTCGTTCCATTCCTCCGTCATTATCTTGACATCGAGCGAGATGTGCCGAAGATTCTCACCGAAGTTAACAATGATGCCTATATGCATCGAGCCATTGAAAAACTCTGGGGAATGCGCATTCTGAATCAAGAACTTTGGGAGACAATCGCATCGTTCATTTTATCGCAAAACAATAATGTCCCTCGGATTCGCGGGATTATTCGTCGGCTATCTGAACGTTTCGGTAAGCACTTGACACTCGCCGGGTATGTGGATTATAGTTTTCCGAACCCGGATGCACTTGCCGAAGCAACGGAGGAGGAACTTCTTGGGTGCGGTACAGGTTACCGAGCGACCTATCTTCGGAACGCTGCCCAAGCCGTCGTTAGTGGTGAACTTCCACTTACATTGGTGAAGCAGATGTCGTATCCTGAGGCGAAACAGACATTAATGTGTCGAGATGGCATCGGTGAAAAGGTTGCTGATTGCATTTGTCTATTTTCGCTTGGGCATCTCCCCGCATTGCCGATTGATGTCTGGATAAAGCGGATTTTTGAGACCCTTTATTTTCGACGAAGTGCAACGCATCGTGAAATACGTCACTTCGCTGACAGTTACTTCGGGGACGGTGCCGGTTACGCGCAGCAGTATCTCTTTCACTATGTCCATGAATATCCAAATTGGGCAGATGCCGAACATTTGTCGCTTATTGAATCAACGTGAGTCTTGTCCCTGTAGCAGGGAATTGTAAATTTTCTATATAATCAGCAAAACTAATCTAAACTGCTATCTTAAAAATTATAGACGTTCAGAACTACAAAAGATTTAATTTGACTTCTAAGCGAAAACAACATATAATTCGGTCATGTTGACGTATTGATTAGAAGACAGCTCATATGATGGAATGAGTTGTTTTGCTTAGGTAGTAATTTAGGTTGTAAATGACCTTGGAGGAGACCACAATATGTCTGAATCATTTGAACAAAGTATTGTATCACTTCTGGAAGAACATGTTGAACTCGCAATTTCGACTGTCCAGCAGTTGAGAGCGGAGAAACTTGAACTGGAGGCTGAAGTTGCGCGCCTCAACAGTGTGGTGCTACAACGCGACACAAAGATTCAAGAACTCGAAACCCATAATAGCGAACTTGAAGAAGAGCTCGATTTAGAACGCTTATCTACTTCTCAAGAACGCTCTGAGGTTAAAGAAAGGCTTGAAGGTTTGATGAATGTCCTCTCTGCATCAAATGAAACAGAGGTGCCAGATATAGGTGATGAAATCGCTTTTACGACACAGGATGATGCGTCAGACGAAGTATCACCATCCTCTGGAACTGACTCGGGACACTCTGAGTAAACCAATATAATTAGCACCTTGCGTGTCTTAGTCCTTTCACATTCTTACATTATGAAACCCTACCGGCGTAAGTTCGCGCTTATTGCGGAACGCCCGGATGTCCAGCTACGTGTTGTCACACCAGCGCGCTGGTATGAAAGTTTTCAAGATATTATCTTTGAACCCGAACCAGACACGCCGTGTGAAGAGTTTCCATGCCCGATCCGATTCTCCGGTTACGGTAGTCGCTTCTACTATCGCCGGGGCGTGAAGCCTCACTTCCGGGATTTCCAGCCGGATATTATCCACTTAGAGGAAGAGGCGTGGAGTCTCAATGCCCTACAAACCGTTCGTTTGAAACGGAAGTATTGTCCGAACAGCCGGTTTATTTTTCGGACATCACTGAGCATATCAACGAAGCAGCGATTCGGTGCACTACCGGTATGGATTGAACGAAGCGTCTTTCGAGAAACAGATAGAGCGTTTCCACTGAGTGAAAACGCTGGCAGAATTCTGACCGAACGCGGCTACACAGGAAATCAGACCCCATTCCCAAATGGCGTTGATGTCCGCCACTTCTATAAGACAGATGCCAGCGAACTGAGAAATTCACTCGGACTTAGCGATTGTTTTGTGATTGGTTATGTCGGTAGGCTGCTTCAGATGAAGGGTATAGATACGCTCCTTGAAGCCATAGCAGGTCTTGCAAGCCGCGATACTACACATTATAAACTTTTAATTCTTGGACAAGGCGAAGATAAACCGGATTTGAAAAAAAATGCTGAAACTCTCGGTATTTCAGAAAATATTGTGTGGATAGATGCAGTACCACCGGAAGAGGTCGCTGCTTATATCAATTGTATGGACACACTCGTCTTGCCTTCCCGGACAACCGTGGGATGGGTAGAATTCTTTGGCAGAGTGCTTATAGAAGGAATGGCATGCGAAGTACCCGTCATTGGTTCAGATTCTGGTGAAATTCCACACGTGATTGACGATGCCGGGCTCGTCTTTCCTGAAGCCGATTCAAACGCTTTAGCGGAACGGATTCATCAGATCGCGCACGATGCACACCTCCGGAAGGATCTGGTTACGCGGGGGCTTGAACGTATCAAAAATTTTACGTGGGAGACGATTGCGGAACGGACATATCAAGTCTATCAAGAACTGCTTGCGGAGGGTAAAGAAAAATAAAGATGCTCCCGACTGGACTCGAACCAGCATGCCAATTAAGGCACAGGCCCTCAACCTGCTGTGTATACCAAATTCCACCACAGGAGCATTGTGATTAATTATACTTTATTCAGATAGTAATGTCAAATTTTTTAAGATTTCTTAGAAATCTTCAGTCGTTGTGAGCATGGTCGCCCTGGACAAGAAATATGAACACTTCCACATCAGGAACCCTTGAAGCACATTTATCGGATACACTTGCAGGCGAAGTGCGTTTTGATCTATATTCTAAAGCACTCTATAGTACAGACGCAAGCCTTTATCAAATACAACCCATAGGTGTCGTAATTCCGAGAGACAGCCAAGACGTTATCAAGACGGTACAAATTGCGTCAGAACACAACGTCCCCATTCTTCCACGCGGTGGTGGGACGAGCCTTGCCGGGCAGAGCGTTGGTGAGGCAATCGTGTTAGATATGTCCAAATACATGAACGAACTGCTTGAGGTAGATGTCTCTGAACGCTGGGCACGTGTGCAGCCTGGTATCGTCTTAGACGAGTTGAACCATAAATTAAAGCCACACGGCTTAATGTATGCCCCGGATGTTGCCACAAGTAGTCGAGCGAATGTCGGCGGCACTATCGGAAACAATTCCGCGGGTTCGCATTCACTCATTTACGGTAAAACTATCGACCACGTCATGGCGCTTGACTTAGTGCTTTCCAACGCCGACGAAATCGCAGCATCCCCTATTTCACCGAAAGAATTAGAGACGAAAAAACAGGGAAAGACATTAGAGGCAAATATCTATCGCGAACTTTGTCGTATTTGCGAGGACAACGCAGCAGAAATTCGTAAACGTTACCCGCGTATCCTGCGTCGCGTCGCAGGCTATAATCTTGACGAGTTTGTTACAGATGCCGGTTCAAAAGAGGTCACACCGTATCGTCGTGACGGATGCGATGAAAACCACCCATTTAGTCTGACGAAAATTCTCGTCGGTTCTGAGGGAACACTCGCGACGACTGTTGAAGCAATCGTTAATCTCGTTCCGATTCCGAAACTGACTGCGTTGTGTGTTGTTCACTTCGAATCCCTCATCGCCTCCATGGAGGCGATGCAACCGATCTTGGAATGTAACCCAACCGCTGTAGAACTTATAGATAAAACGATCCTTGATATGGCGCGAGGTTCATTAGAGTTTTCACGGCTTACGACCTTCATAGAAGGCGAGCCTGCTGCGCTCCTTGCCGTCGAATTCTACGGTGAAACACAAGCGGAATTGGAATCACAACTGGACAGGCTTGAAAAGACATTGAAAAGTGCCGGGTTCGGTTACGCATTTATACGCTGTTTCACTGCCGAAGAGAAAACTCGCGTCTGGGAAACCCGAAAAGCCGGACTCGGCTTGTTGATGGGCATGAAAGGCGATGCTAAACCCGTCGGCTTTGTTGAAGATGCCGCGGTACCCATAGAGCATTTACCAGAATACGTCCGGAGATTTGACGAGATCGTTACAGCACACGACACGACTGCTGCCTACTATGCACACGCGAGCGTCGGTCTACTGCACAACCGCCCTATCGTTAACCTCAAATCCGAAACTGATATTCAAAAGATGCATGACATCGCGCGCGAAGTCCGGGACTTGCTCATGGAATTGGACGGGGCAATGAGTGGAGAACACGGCGACGGACTCGTCCGTAGTGAATGGATAGAGAGCATGTTCGGGCCTCAAATATATCAAGCACTGACTGAGGTAAAAAAAGCATTTGACCCGAACGGTATCATGAATCCGGGCAAAATTGTCAATGCCCCACCGATGACAGAAAACCTCCGTTTCGGCGCAGACTACAATACGGTTAAAATTGACACCTACTTCGATTTTTCGAGCCAAGACGGATTTGGTAGAGCCATTGAAATGTGCAACGGGGTCGGCGCATGCAGGAAGACTTTGACAGGCACTATGTGTCCATCTTTTATAGGCACCCGTGAAGAAGAACACTCAACGCGTGGGCGAGCGAATGCGCTTCGCTCCATTATTTCAGGTGCGCTACCACACACGGAATTCACGAATGAACGACTACAAGAGGTACTGGATTTATGTCTTGGATGTAAAGCCTGCAAAGCGGAATGTCCATCTAATGTAGACATGGCAAAAATTAAATATGAAGTCATGGCACATTACCACAAAGCAAACGGTTTACCGTTGCATCGGCGATTGTTCGGTGAAATCGGTGCACTCGCGCCCCTCGGTTCGATGTTTTCCCCTTTCTCTAACTGGACGGTTAACAACGGACTTTCCAAATGGATCGCTGAGAAATTAATCGGTGTCGACCGGCGACGCGATATGCCTACTTTTGTGCGTCCTACTTATGAACAGTGGTTCCGAAAACGACGGCCCCGACGGACCTCAGACAAAAAGGTTGTCCTCTTCTCAGATACCTTCATGAACTATAGCGAGCCTTCTATCGGTATGGCTGCAGTAGAGTTGCTGGAAGCGTGTGGATTTGAAGTGCTACTCCCTAAGAAGCGGTGTTGCGGTCGTCCACTCATCTCTGAAGGGATGCTTGACCGAGCGATTGAGAATGCGACTTATAACATTGACGCGCTTCGCTGTTATGCTGACGAAGGGATTCCGATTATTGGATGTGAACCGAGCTGTACCTCCGCGATTACCGATGATTATGTTGAGTTGATCGGCACACAAGACGCGAAACGGGTTGCTGAAGTAACTTGCTCGTTTGAAGAATTCTTTATACAACTGAAGGAAAACGGCGAATTGCCCTTAGAGTTCTCGCTGGAACCACGAGATATATTGCTCCACGGACACTGCCATCAGCGGGCACTTGTCGGTATCCAACCGACGACAAAGATGCTAAGTCTACCCGCAGAATACAACGTCACAGTGATCGATTCGAGTTGCTGCGGCATGGCTGGCGCGTTCGGGTATGAAAAGGCACATTATGATATCTCTATGAAGATTGGTGAGTTACGCCTTTTTGATGCTGTGCGCGAAAAACCGCCCGATAGTTTCACACTCAGTGCTGCAGGCTTTTCTTGCAGACATCAACTTGAACATGGAACAGGTGTGCAACCGAAGCATCCGGTTGAGGTATTACGCGAAGCAATGACGCAAGCTTAGCGCAAGACTTACGCGGCGTCTTTTGCTGGCGCGGTTTAAAACCTCGCCAGCGGCACAAGATTAGCAGTTACATGCGGGAGGAAGAGATATGCCTAAAATCTATCAACCGCTTGACGATTTTAAGGTCGTCGAATTGCCAGAAAAACAGTTGCCTTTTTGGAAGATCGCGGGGCCCGGAGCTATCTTGGTCGGTTTATCCATCGGCGCGGGTGAAAGTGTAATTTGGCCCCTTATCGCTGCTGAGTATGGCGGGAGCATGATCTGGGCGGCAGCTCTCGGTGTGTTCCTCCAACTCTGGATTAACTTTGAGGTAGGACGCTGGACAATCGCGACAGGCGAAACAGTGTATACAGGTTACAGTCGTATTTGGCGCGGTTTCGCACCATTGTTCATTCTACTTACAATAGTCGGATGGATAGCACCCGGATGGGCACGCACATCAGGTCTCGCGCTCAAAGCACTTGTGCTTGGACCCGGCGGTTGGGGCTCTGACACCTTTTGGACAATAGTGACATTTGCGGGGGTCGCGCTTATCCTTTTCGGACCGAAGATGGTCTATACTTCTGTCGAACGGACAGTTGAGTTACTCGTTGCCATCGTAACGATTGGGTTGATTCTTGTCGTTATCGCTATCGGTTCAATGGACACATGGAAAGAACTCGGTGCCGGTTTGATAAACGTCGGTTACAAAGACCCAAACATGTCCGTGAAACAGTTGTTTATCGCTTTAGTGTTTGCCGGAGCAGGGGGTACAGCCAACCTTTTCTATACTTTCTATTTGCGTGATAAAAATATCGGCATGGGGGCACAGTTGCCTGGCTTACAAAATCCGCTTCGCGGTAGGACAGAGAAAGTACCGGCAACCGGGTTTCTTTTTGAGGCAACGGAGGAAAATCGGAAACGCTTCACAGCATGGTGGCAGTATGTAAAAAAAGACCAGATACTTTTCTTCTGGGCACTCAACACACTCACGATTCTGCTCTTCATTTTCGGTGCACTCGCGGTTTTACACCCGCAAGGGATTGTGCCTGAACGCGGCCAACTTATTTACGATGAAGCACGGATATTAGGTGAACTTTGGGGTACGGCGGGACAGAAGATTTTCTTATTGGTCGGTGTTGCCACACTTTTCGGGACACAACTTGCACTGGTTGACGGCGTATCACGCTCCATTTCTGATATTATCTATACCAACTTCCGAGGCGCGCAAAAGCGGGATCTGAGTTGGTGGTACCTTCTCATCGCAGGTATCTGGATCGTCGGTGGGTGTGTCATCACTTTCGTAATGGAGCAATTAAACGTCAGTGAATTAGGATTTCTCTTTAATGCGGCGTACATGGGTGGGTTCGCTATGGCGATTTATGTCCCGCTTACACTTTACATGAACTACCGCTTTCTGCCTGATTTCGCTAAACCGAAACGGCTCTCTACCATCATGATGCTGCTTGCTTCGTGTGTTTATATGGGGTTCGCGATTTCAAGCATCATCTGGGAAGTCAAACAATTGATTGGAGGTTAGAATGGATTTGAAGGCGCGAAAATCCTTTTTTGAAAAAGAAGGGTATCTTATCGTTGAAGAATTGCTATCGGCGGAAGAGGTTGAGGCGTGCCAAACGGAGATTCACCGGCTGCATCAGTTCGCTGCAGGACAGGCATCCGATGAAGAAAAAGAACGGGCAGAGGTTGCTCGCCGTCACGTACAACGTGAGCCGTTTGCTAAAGACGAAACACAAGGAAACGATCTACCGGTGCTACGGAAAGCAGAAAATACACGGCAGTATTCCGACGTATTTCGGAACCTTGCCCAGCACCCGAAACTTATCTCGGTCGTCCAAGAACTCACTGGATCCGAGGATCTACTGCTTTTTAGAAGCACGCTGATGTTCAAACCGGCGTTTCACGGCTCCTCACATGGACTACATCAAGACTCGGCATATTGGCCGATGGAACCGCCGAACCTTGTTACTGTGAGTATCGCGCTCAACGACGCTACGCCGGAGAACGGTTGTTTCAAGGTGGTTCCGAAAAGTCACCTCTGGGGTATGCAGTCTTGGGGACACATTGCGCGTGAGCAGGATGAGGAACTTACTGATCAGAAAGAGGTTGCAAAACAACAGATGGATGTGCCACTTTCAGCGGGTAGTGCTCTGTTTTTTCATAGCCTGATGGTGCACGGTTCCGGACCCAATACCACGCCAAACCCTCGGAATACAGCATTGTATGCCTACTTCTCGCCGCGAGTCAGGTATGTTCCGAGAGATGGGAAGCCGGGTGAAAAAACGTTTCCTGTTGTTGCTGGGCTCGGTGGAAAAACTGAACTCACACTTGTTGCCGAGACTTAGGAATGAAATTACCACATTTCTCTAACTAACCCCTTAGCCTCAAAAGCATTCTCAAGCAAAATTAGCGGTTTTTATGGATATAATTTGCTTTTTCCTTGGAAGTATTCTATAATTGGCAGTTAGATATAGAATTTTTCATTCTTTATTTGCATTAAAATAAGATTTGACTTATCATAACTGGATAAATGTGTCAATTGCGTCGGGAGGCGCAGTATAAAGCGAATATCAAACATTTGCTTCACAGGTTAACGGTTAACTACGGTTTATTCTCAAACTCACGTGGATCTAACTATGAACGAGATTACCAAAACCCCTTCAGAAGAAAAAGAGGGGCCCATGCCTGTCGTTAGAAAACCGGACACCGGGAAAATAGAATTAGTTACGCCTAAGCCGCTTGTTGAATACGATGAACAGGCAGCCAAGCCCCGCAAAAGGGGCGGGTTTGGAAAGTTAGGACGGCAGATATCCCCATCTCGCGAACAACTCGTCCAGTTACTTCTGGAAAATATTAAGGCATTTTCGGACCCCGAAGCCCAGTTACTCAGCGCAATTTTTGAGCTGCAAACGCTGACAGCACAGGAAGTGATGTTGCCATTATCAGAAACAGCCGCCCTGATAGTGGGGTCATCGTCCGCTGAAGTTCTCACACTCTGTCGCACCTCCAATTATCATTACATCCCTATTTATAATGCGCGCGTTGACCAATTGCTCGGAGTCATTGATGCGATGGAGGTACTTACAAGCGAGCACCACGACGACGATTTATCGTCATTCGTGAAGGATGTGAATTATGTCCCTGCCCTGAAGCCTGCTATAGATTTATTGGGTGAACTGCGGCAATCTGAGATACCGATAGCGATTGTGGTTAACGAGCACGGCAGTTGTGTCGGGATCGTAGAGTTGATAGATATTTTAGAACGGATTATAGGCAAGGTCGAGGCGAATCGCAGACGGACTACACCTCACATCGAAAAACTTGGCGCAAGCGACTGGCGTATCGATGCACGCATGTTAATTGCTGATGTTAACAAAGTCTTAGACATGCGAATCCCCACAGATCAGTGTGATACGATTGGCGGTTTTGTCCTGATGTTGCTCGGACACTTACCGCAAAAAGGTGAGAAAATTGTGTATGAAGACGTTGAATTTAATATAGAGGCAGCTTTCAAGTACGGGATATCCCAAATTCGAGCTATGAAAAAAACGTAAAAAGGTTAAGTTAAATTGAAACGTCCGCGCCGTTACATTTTCAAGAGAGCCCGCGTCCGAATGTTGATCGTGTGGTATCTCATCCTACTTGGTGCCATCATCATCCTCATCTGGAAAATGCCAGCGATCGTTTCGCGCATGTAAAACTGTTCGTTCAAAGATAGGTATCTATTGGGTGAATTAGGCATCTATAAGTCTCCAACTCTTGTAAGCAAACGCCTATGTTTTGCACAAGCTTTATTGGAAAGGAGAACCTGTTAAATGTACACGCTTATTATCATGTCAACTGATAAAAATTCTGTTCGTCAGCACGTGATCGGCCGAAGACATCTATTGCTGCTATCCTGCGTTATCCTTGGTCTACTCTTTGCGGTCATTGGCGGCTTCAGCTACGGTCTCTCCGAAAAACGGCAGAGAATCAGTACTGAAAACGAATTACAGACGCGCATGGACAACGAAATTCAACAATTAACGCAGGCAAAACGCGAAGTAGAATCGGAACTTGCTGCCGTTAATGAGGAGATGAACGACATTCGGCAGATAGCAAAAAAGATCCAGGAGGCTTTAGGGATCCTCGGGCAAGGCGGCGATCTTAATGTTTCTGAATCCCTCGGAGAATTCGCGCCTCAACAGACGGATATATCAGCGTCCACTGATCCCCCACCTGATACCCACGAGCAGCAGAAACTGACCCCCAGTATCCTGAAAGAGGAGCTGCAGGCTCTCTACAACTATATCAATGCATATCAAAAACAACTTTTAGGATATCCTTTGATCCTCCCAGTGAAACTCCAACAGGAAAACGGGGAACAACACGCTTTTTGGTATTCCTCTCGGTTCGGATGGCGGAACCATCCAGTAACGAAAAACCGTGAATTTCACCAAGGGTTGGATATTAAAACCCGCGCAGGCGTTCCTGTGATCGCTGCTGCGGATGGCACAGTTGCACAGGTTGGAAAGAGTGGTTATTTGGGAAATACAATTGAGATTACCCATGAAGTATCCGGGTATAAAACTTTGTACGCGCATTTGCAAGGCTACGCTGAGGGGCTCAAAGTTAATCAAGAAGTCGTACGTGGTCAGATTATTGGCTACGTCGGAAATACTGGCCGTAGCACGGGGGCGCATCTCCACTACGGCATTTATGATATCGAAAAAGAGAAGTGGGTGAACCCGTCCCTGTTTATCTTTCATCAAGAACCAACGCTCTCACCGTAACTGCTTATTACTAAACATACCGCAAAAGGAGTATCAAAAAATGTCCGACTTTAAGCCCGTGGTCCTGGCAACAATATTATGTCTTTTCGCGCTACCGCTGCTCTCACTCGCGCAAGATGAACTCATCATTATCTCCCCACATCCAGAGGGCATTGAAACAGAGTTTGGCAAAAATTTTGAGAAGTGGTACGAAAAACAGACAGGGCGGACCGTCAAAACCGATTGGCGAGATGTAGGTGGAACCTCTTCTAACTATCGGTTCATTGAATCGGAATTTAAACGCGTGCCGGACGGCATCGGTATCGATATTTTCTTTGGGGGCGGCACAGATAACTACCTTCGACTTTCAAATATGGGATGGCTCCACGCTTACGAACTGCCCGGACCGCAACTTGAGCAGATGACACAATCGTTCCACGGGATTCCGCTTTATGATGCTAAGCACCGATGGTATGGTGCTGCACTATCGAGTTTTGGTATCATGTACAATGAAGAGCTCCGTGAACTGTTGCAACTTCCGAAAGCGACAGCATGGCAAGACTTGGGAAACTTGGAATTGATCGGTAAAATTGGTGCAGCTGACCCCAGAGAGAGCGGCTCAGCACACATGGTATATGAGATCATCCTTCAAACGCTCGGATGGGAAGAAGGGTTTGCCCTTTTAACAAAAATTGGGGCAAATGTTCGTGGGTTTTCCGCCGGTGCTAACGCTATCCCAACAGATGTCGTCGCTGGACAGGTAATTTACGGACTGGCAATTGATTTCTACGCGTATGGTCAAATCGCCGTCGTTGGTGCGGACAAGATCAAATACAATGTGCCCGCCGACGGTGGGGTAGTGACCGCTGATCCCATAGCGATTCTCAAAGGTGCCCCGAATATGCCCGTTGCACAAAAATTCCTTGAATACGTCCTATCGGAAAACGCGCAAAAACTCTGGATGCTTCGAGACACAGATCCAGAGGGTCCGCAATGGAAAGGCGGTTTAAATCGAGCGAGCGTATTACCCGCACTCTATGAGAAACTCGGCGAACGATGCATCGTTCCAAACCCCTTTGCTATGGATGGCACTCCTTTTCAATATAACTCCGATAAAGGCAGCACACGCTGGGATATCATCGATGGTCTCTTCGGTGTCCTGATTATCGATTCGCACAAAGATCTCGTCAATGCGTGGAAAGCAATCGGGAAATGTAAAGACCCAGCAAAGCAGGAAGCAGCGATTGCAGCTTTAACGAAGATGCCGATAACCGAAGAAGAGGCGATGGCATTGGCAACGGGTGCTTGGAAAGACCCGACAGTCCGCAACGAAAAAATCAAGGAATGGGGACAATTCGCCAAAAAGAAGTTCAAAGAAGCACGGGATCTGGCAAAATAGTCTCGTCTGTGATACTGAGGTCTGGTTTGGATAGGCGGGGTTACAAACCCCGCCAGCGAAAGAGACGTTTTGGTTTGGATAGGCGGGGTTGCAAACCCCGCCAGCGAAAGACGCGTTTGCGAAACTATGCACTGGAAATGGCATCAAATGCTTCGCCCCTAATGAGGGTGTCAATAACCTTTCTATCCACATCGCCTACCCGCGTCTGGAAATCTTCTAAGGAGTCAAACGCGCCATCAGATGCTCTCTTTGCTAAAATCTGATCTATCACTTCACCCGGAATTCCTTTTACAGCGACAAACCCAGAACGGATGGCATTGCCTTCCACCGTATAGCCTTTCTCACTACTGTTTACATCCAACGGAATCAGATTAATTTCCACACCCAGAAAATCGGCGAGTTTCCTACACTCTTCTCGGTATCGGGCAACTTTCATTGCATCGCCCGACTCCCCGGTCATCATTGCCGCCATGAACTCGTGCGGATAATGCGCTTTCAGGTACGCCATACGGTACGATAACATCGAGTAAGCAACAGTGTGTGACTTGTTAAAGGCATAGCTACCGGCAGGTTCAAGCCACTCAAATATCGCTTCAGCCTCGTCTTTACCGAAATTCTTTTTCATCGCACCTTCAACGAATTTTTCACGCTGTTCTTTGAGCAGTATTTGGTCCTTTTTGCCCATTGCGCTGCGCAATATATCCGCCTCAGCGAGCGTAAAACCAGCCACATCGTGTGCGATCTGCATCACCTGTTCCTGATAGATGCATACACCGTAAGTGCCTTTGAGTACACCCTCAAGCGACGGGTGTATATATGATGCTACGGGTTGTAGTCCATTCTTGCGATCTATGTACCGTTGCATGTCCCCATTTGCTATCGGACCCGGACGATAGAGTGCGGGAATAGCGGAGAACTCTTCAAAGTTATCTGGTTTGAGTTGGGTAACAACCCTATACATACCGTCAGAGCCTTCTAACTGGAACAAACCAGCGATGCGTCCGTTACCTATTAGCGAATACGTCTGTTCATCGTCAAAGGGGATATCCTCTAACTTGATCTCAATGCCGTGGTTCGCCTTAATCATTTGAAGGCAGTCGTATGCCTCACTAAGCGTCCGTAAACCGAGGGAATCAAATTTGACGATACCGACATCTTCAACAGCTTTACCTTCAAACTGCGTTGCCACTTGGTCATGCCTATCCTTGAACAACGGAACGTAATTTGTCAAAGGACCTTCTGAAATCGCGATTCCGGAGGCGTGACAGGAGACGTGCCGTTTCATACCCTCCACCGCTTTGCTGATCTCAATCAATTCCCGATTCTCAGGGAGTTCAGCAAGTGTCTGAAATTCGGGCACTTTTTCCAAGACCTCATCCAACGTGATTCCGGGAAAGTGCGGAATCAACTCCGTCAGCTTTTCGACCTTTTCAAGCGGCACTTCAAGGGCGCGTCCGACATCTTTGATAGCGGCTCTCGCACTCAAAGTAGCAAAAGTAGCGACTTTGCCGACGGAATTCGCACCGTATTTCTTCGTCAAGTACGCAATTACGGATTCACGGGCGCGGTCGGCGAAATCGATATCAATATCGGGTGGCGCGAGACGTTCAAGGTTCAGGAACCGCTCAAACATACAACCGTAATCCATCGGATTGAAACTAATCACATCGAGTGCATATAGCACGAGACTACTGGCGGCAGAACCGCGGGCTGAAAGTGGGTACCCCTGTTTGTGCGCATAGTTGACATAATCTTCGACAATCAGGAAATAGTTGGCGTACCCTGACTGTTTGATTATATCCAGTTCATAATCAATCCGCTGTTGGATCGGTTCGGAGAGTTCACCATACTTTTTACGTAAGCCTTGGTAACACAGTTCTCTGAGATAACTGTCATGTGTGTGCCCTTCAGGGATTTCATACTTCGGCATTGAGTCTTGCCGATAATCGAGTCTAAGGTTACACCGGTTCGCAATTTCAAGCGTGTTGGTAATGGCTTCCGGTGGATAATCCTTTAGTGCCTCGCGCATTTCGTCAGCGTTTTTAAAATAGAAGTGGTTGTTAAACCGGGGACGCTCTTGGTCGTTGACAGTTCTTTTGGTCTGGATACAGAGGAGAACATCGTGCATCTCGTGATCAGATTTGTGGAGATAGTGACAATCGTTCGTGCCAACAAGCGGAAGATTGAATTCTTTCGCTAACGCCACCATCACGGGATACGCCTCAAGCTCCTTGTCAATGTAGTGATTCTGTATCTCAACGTAGAGGTTGTGTTTCCCCATTATCTCCATCAACGTTTTGAAGTTTTGAACGGCTTCGTCGCGCCGATTTGTGCAGAGGAGTTGCGGTACCTGTCCTTGGATACACCCCGTTAATGCAATGATCCCTTCACGGTGTTCACGCAAGATTTCCATGTCAATGCACGGCTTGCGATTCAAGCCTTCTGTGTATCCGAGCGATACCAATTCCAAAAGATTTTGGTAACCCGTTGCATCTTCGGCGAGCAATGTGAGATGATAAGGACCGTTCTGGTTCTGTTCACCGGTCTTGCGGCTATCGGATGCGACATACACCTCACAACCGATGACAGGGTTGACACCCGCCTCTGTCGCCTTGTTGTAAAGTTCCCATGCCCCGAACATATTGCCGTGATCGGTGAGCGCGACAGCGGGAACGCTATTTTCGACTGCCCAATCTACCATATCCGGAATACGACACGCACCGTCAAGCATGCTATATTCGCTATGGTTGTGTAGATGCACAAATTCGGAACCGGTTTTGGAAGGAATATAAGTACCACCTTCAGGCGAGGAACCATCCTGCCGAGTGGAGAGTGGTGTAGTAGGTTCGCTTTGTGCCTCAATCCCCGTCGCAAGGATCGTCGCATCAACCCTGTCTTCATCAGGATCATCGTCCCTATAGACCAATCCAAAGATAATCTGCGCTTCAGGTGAGGCATCTTTGATGACGTCCATCGCCTCATTCAATTCATGCATCATGAAATCCGATGGGGCACTAACATTGAAAATCAACCCAGGCGCGTCGCTCATTTTCCGCCCATCTAAGAGTGGGGAGGCGACAGCGTTTTCTGCGGCGATCCGCGCCCGATTTTCACCGCTTGCCCGTCCCGTGCCCATCAACACCGGACCAGCATCCTGCATGATGCTCGCTACATCGGCGAAGTCAACGTTAATGTCGCCTGACGCTGTGATAATATCGGCGACACTTTTAACGGCGAGTAGCACAGCCTCGTCGCTCATACGGAACGCTTCGTTGGGCGAAGGTTCCACATCAACGGTATCAAGAAGCCTTTGATTCGGCACCACAATAACGGCATCTGTGTTCTCTTGGAGTTCATAGCGTCCGTATTCTGCCTGTTCGGCGCGGCGTTGTCCCTCAAAATCAAACGGACGTGTCACAACCCCTATTGTCAAAGCCCCGTGTTCTTGCGCAAGCGCAGCAATCAGGGGTGCGGCACCTGTCCCGGTTCCGCCCCCCATACCAGCAGTAACGAAAACAAGGCTTGCGTCTGCAACGGCGGCATTGAGCCTTTCCAAATCTTCTTCAGCCGCTCTTCTCCCTATCTCTGGATTCGCATCTGCGCCAAATCCCTGTGTAGTTTCAGCACCAATCTGCACCTGTGTTGCGCCCTCACACGTGCGGAGTGTTTCCAAATCCGTATTTACAGCGTAAAATTCTACGCCTTCCAAACCGGATGCAATCATCCAATTGATAACGTTGCCACCCGCGTCGCCCACACCGAAGATCTTAATTACCTTTTGTGATGGCTTGGATGCTTCTTTCTCATGCGCCATAGTTGTTCCCCTCTTAATTTCTTCAACGCCAAACTCTTCGCGCAAAAGCCCTCGAATTTGGCTGAGCCTCGTCTTGACGGTACCGACCGCTAAGCCGAGTTCCTCTGCAATTTCTTTGACAGTCCATAACTCTAAGTAGTACAGCACCGCGACGGTGCGGACCCGCTCCGGCAGTTGATGCACTGCTTCCGTTACAGCCGTGCGAAGTTCCATCTCTCGAAAACGGGCAAGCACATCTCGATCAATCGTCTCAGCGAGTTTCTCAGCACTCTGGAGGATTTCGCCGCTGCCATGCGACTTGGCAGCGTAGTACCTTCTGCAAGTCGTCCAGGCTATCTTTCGGAGCCATGCACCGAAACTGCTGACTTCGCGTAAACCTCCGATATTTTCCCAGACAGCGACCCAAACATCTTGAAAAATCTCTTCAGCATCGCGGGTTTGGCGAGAGTAGAAAACAACGAGTTGCCAAATTCTGGAACTATGGCGAGCTGCGAGTTGTGCGAATGCCGCCTCATCCCCGTCCTGCACGCGTCGAATGAGTGCTTCGTCTGTCAGGTCCGTGTAAGTTGATGAATCGTATTGCATAAACAAATTCCCAATTAGATTTGCCAATTAGACTGTAGTTATAAAGAGGGGAATTTTTGGGGAAAGGGTTTAAAAAAATATAAATAGTCGATTTTTTCTGCTATCGTCGTCGTGATGCCATGTCAAAACCGACGGCTGCAACAAGCACCACGCCTTTAATAATATCTTGCCATGAGGCATCCATGTTTGCCATACTCATACCGTTGTTGAGGCTCTCCATGACGAACGCCCCCAGAATCGCACCGAAGATGCTTCCGCGTCCACCCATTAAACTCGCGCCACCGATAACACATGCAGCGATGGCATCTAACTCCAGCAAACGTCCTGCTTCTGGGCTCGCACTCCCGACTCGTGCTGTCATAACGACCCCGGCGATTGCCATCAACGCGCCCATCGTTGCAAACACGCGCAACGTAATGCTGCGGACGTTGACTCCAGAGAGGTACGCCGCTTCCGCATTGCCGCCGACTGCGTAGACGTAACGTCCGAAACGCGTGTGATTCGCGATGAAATGGAACACAAACGCCAGTCCGAACAGAATGCATACCGGAAACGGAACCCCTTTATGTGCATTCATCACGGCAACGAATGCAACAATCAGTGCCGATACACCGATTATCTTGAATAAAAACATGGGGAGAGACGACTGTTCCAAGTTTCCGTATTGTAACTGTGCGGCGCGCTGTCGGTAAAAGCGGAACCCACTGATGCCAACGCCAACAGCCATAAGCCCCCATCCGAATGTCGGTGAGAGGTAGGCGTTGCCGATCGCTTTCAGCCAATTGTCTGGGAGCAGGATAGTCTCACCTTTCGTAAACGCCAGCATCAAGCCGCGATACGCCAAAAAGCCGCCCAGTGTGACAATAAACGCCGGGATTCGCTGATATGCGACGAGGTAACCCTGCATCAGCCCCATCAGGATACCGATGCAAATAACGATGAAAAGTGTAACGAGAATCGGTTGCCCCCACCACACGTGTACAATCGCTGCAATCGCACCGAGCAACCCGGCACCGTAGCCAACTGACAGGTCGATGTTGGCAGAGACGATAACCAAGGTCATGCCGACAGCGAGAATGGCTGTGACGGCGGCTTGGCGGGAAAGATTGGATAGATTCCGAGTGCTGAGAAAGGTGCCGTTGGTCAGCAGTGTGAAAATCACCCAGACACAGACGAGCGCAAGCACCATCGCATACATACGGAGATTCAGATTTTTTAACAATTGGGTTTCCGCTCCGATTTTTCCGATTTGATCATCAACTCGTGCCTTTCTTTATACTGTTAGGCATCGAGTTGATAGTCAAAAAATCGGGTCTTCGATTCCTATTCCCCCCTGATAAGGGGGGTGTTTTTGATAGGGTGTTTCCCCTAGGGGGGTTGGTTTCGGAGAGTGTCTACTTATTTTTCGGTTTTACTATAAATCATCCACCCATTAAAAGATTGAAATTCTGGGTTGTAATTTCACCGATTGTTTCTATGGAAGTGTCGCGGAGTTCTGCGATTTTTTCTGCTACGGCACGGACGTACGCCGGTTCATTCCGCTTGCCGCGTTGGAACTGTGGCGCAAGCCATGGGCAATCTGTCTCTATCAAGAGTCGATCTTCAGGAACCGCTCGCGCGACGGCTTGAACATCTGCTGCGTTTTTATAGGTCACAATGCCACCGATACCGATATGGAATCCGATCGCAAGGCTTCTATGCATCAACACCACATCGCCAGTAAAGCAATGCAGCACGCCTCGGACTTTCCCCTGCCGCGCTTCTAAGATCGGCAGGATGTCCATATAGGCATCACGGTTGTGGATAATAATGGGCATCTCTAACTCTTCAGCAAGGTCCAACTGTTTTTCAAACGCATCTTTTTGCACGGGACGCGGTGAAAGGTTGCGGTAGTAATCCAATCCCATTTCACCGAGTGCAATCACCTTCGGGTGTGCGGCGAGTTCACGAAAGGTTTCTATCACATCCGGGGTCAGATCCTTTGCATCGTGCGGATGCATCCCAACGGTGGCATAGATGTGCGAATGTTTCTCCGCTAATTCCACAGCACTGAGACTGGTTTCCATATCAAAACCGATGACCAAGATATTGGAGACTGCGGCTTCGTGTGCACGTTTTAGCACCGCGTCTCGATCGCGATTGAATTGGGAGAGTTGGATATGTGCGTGTGAATCAATAAACATTTCGGTCACTAATTCCGGTAGGTGCGGTAACCGCACCGGACTTGAAACGGAGGCTAACAAAAATCACATTAGCGGCGTGCGGATAACGGTTTCAAGCGTATGTGCGCGGGGCGGCTGTGTTACGAGAAACAGAATCAGGTCTGCCACATCCTCTGGCAGTGTTAGATGCTCAATCACATCGTCCGGATGGTTATCGCGGCGCATCTTGGTATCCACAGGCCCGGGACAGACGACTGAGGCTTTCACCCCGTGGGGTCTTCCCTCATTGTTCGTTGTCTCCGTGAAACCGATGACGGCAAATTTGGAGGCGCAATACGCGCCACCGTTGACATGCCCAAATTTACCGGAAACCGAAGAAACATTGACGATATGTCCATATTTCTGCTCACACATCTGGCTGAAGACGGCTTGCGTGCCGAGAAACACACCTTTAAGGTTGACCGCCATTGTCAAATCCCAGTCCTCTTCCCGAATCTTCGGGATCGGGTTGTGAATTGCCACGCCTGCGTTGTTAACGAGGATGTCCACTTTGCCGAAGGTGTCAAGCGTTCGGGCAACCATAGCATCAACATCGGTTTTCAACTGAATGTCGGTTGTGATAGCGAGTGCGCGTCTGCCGAGTTGTGTCACCTCTTCGGCGACAGCGTTTATTTCGGTATCCGTCCGTGCGGCGAGGACGATGTCGGCACCTTCTTGGGCAAATGCAAGCGCGGTTGAACGACCGATGCCGCGCCCGCCGCCTGTAATAATCGCGATATGGTTTTCAAGTTTCACAGTTTTTCCTCAAGAGAATAGACACATAGTGTGCCGTTTAGCAGCAAGTTTTGTTATCGTCAGGCGGGGTTACAAACCCCACCAGCAAGGAATGTATCAATTCTAACTACGATATTTGATACGCCGAGAGCTTTCGCTTATTAAAGAGAATACCGTGTCCTGGACGATCAGGCGGTGAAAAGTGACCGTCTCTGAGCGTCAAGGTATCATCAAGGACTGGATCAAGTGAGGGTATATATTCAACAAAAAGCGAGTGCGGTACCGCTGCTGAGAGATGCACATGAAGATCCATCAAGAAATGCGGAGAGACCGAGAGTCCAAAACATTCCGCGGTGTGGGCAACCTTCATCCATTCAGAGATACCACCGACGCGGACGGCATCCGGCTGTAGGATATCCGCCGCACCTTGTGCGATGTATTCCTTAAAGACATACTTGTTGTAAATTGTCTCGCCGATAGCGATCGGGATAGTGGTTTTCTCACGCAAATCCACGTGGCTATCCACGTCATCCGCCTCGATGGGTTCCTCAAACCAGAAGAGGTCCGCTTCTTCGACACGACATGCGAGTTGAATGGCTTCGCGAGCGTTCCATTTCATATTTGCATCAATCATGAGGTAGGGTTCTTGTCCGATCGCTTTCCTGACAGCGAAGATACGTGCCACGTCCTCGTGGAGGCTGTCGCGCCCGACTTTAATCTTGATACCTTTGAAGCCTTGCTCAACAAATTCCACGGATTGCCGAACAAGCTCGGCTTCAGAAAGGTGGAGCCAACCACCGTCTGTGTTGTAGACAGGAACAGCAGCTCTTGCCCCACCGAGAACTTGGTAAAGTGGTAACTGAGCGCGCTTTGCCATGAGGTCCCAGAGGGCAATGTCTACTGCTGCCATGCCTAAAGTGACGATACCCCCTCTGCCGACCCAGTGTGTGTCCATCCACATCCGATTCCAAATCCGATCAATGTTGGCGGCATCCTCTTCAAGAAGAATAGGCGTGAGGTAGGCATCCATAATCTGTTTGATCGCTTCGCCACCCTTGCCAATCGTGTAAGAAAATCCAGTGCCCACGACTCCATCTGCGTCTTCAATCTCGATGAAAGGGAACTCCATAGAGACAAAGGCTTGAATGGCATCAACACGTTCGACTTGCGGTGGGATGTCGTAAAGAGATGTGCGAACTGTTTTTATTTTCATTTGAACGTGCCTACTACTCTGTTACGGCACGGCGGAGCGTGCCTACTACTTTAGGTTCTCAATCATCGCCAGTAAGTTTTGGATACAGATGCGCGAGGCTTCTTCACCGGCTTCAGAGAAGGCTTGCCCTGCTGGACGGTTGAGGATAGCATCGTCAATTTTGAGTGAAGGTCGCCAGTGTGTTTCGAGACAGAGATGTCCTTCATATCCATCATCAATCAAGGCTTGCAGCTGCCCTTGCCAGTCGATAACACCATCCCCGACAGGAACGGATTCTATCTCACCAGTATCAGGATTCGGTCCTGCGTCCTTGAGATGTGCGTGAATCATTGTCGGTTTCATGCGATTGTAAGCATCAGGATACGGGGTTTCGCCCCCTTTCGCATGCGCTTCGTTGGCAGGATCCCAGATGCCCCGGATATTCGGTGAATCAATTTGTTCAATAAACTCTGCAGTAAGTTTAGCGGTGCTGAGTGAGGTGGTAGATTCGTTTTCCATGCCGAGCACGATGCCTTCGCCGTCTATCATTCTGCGCGGTTCGTCGTAAGAAGCAATAATGTCGTCCCACCGTTCCTCGGTTTCGCCAGTGTCCCAAAAGACGAAAGTCCGAATGAGGTTAGTATTAAATGCCTTTGCCGTTCGGATGCACCCTTCGAGTATACCGAGATGCTCTTTCCGTTCCGCAGCGTCATCCATCTCACACTTAAAAAATGGGGACGCAACGCCGATAATTTCAATGTCTGTGCCATCAAGTAGGCGTTTCATCTCGTCGATGTCTGATTCAGTGAGTTCGTGAGGGAGTTTATCCCAGACGGAGCGAATTTCGATGGAATGTAAGTTGAATTCCTTGACAAAATTGACAACGGTGGCGAAGTCCTGTGAAACTTCGTCATTGATAACACCGAGTTTAAACATAGTTAGAGGTCTCCTTTGAAACTTTTGCGATATATTAGCACAGCGCGGTGTTAATAGCAAGCAGGATTTTGTGCGTTTCCATAGGCAACAATTGGCACACAGGTAACAGACAGGTCATATACACTTAACACCCACGAGAAACTGGGGCAATGCAGAGATTTTTCTTGATTATTTTTCTTATATCTGCTATGATTTCGGTATCTATTAGAGAAAAATAACTTTTACACTTTAGTGTAAGAATGGGTCAACAATACAAGGAGGCGTAGAAAAATGAAAGTCAGATTGGTATGGATTGGGATAGTCGTTCTATTTATTTCAGGTATGTTAACCGGTTCAAGTGATGCTGTGTTAGACCCTGACACTATCGTAGGTATGTGGAAATTTGATGAAGGGAAAGGGGACACTGCAAAAGACGCTTCTGAAAACGGGAACGACGGTACACTCATGAGTAAACCGAAGTGGGTGGATGGCAAATTTGGTAAGGCTCTTGAGTTTGATGGTACAAACTTTGTGGACATGGGAAATGATGCATCAGTCCAGTTCGATGGAGATGTGACAATTGTTTTTTGGGCTAAACCCGAAAGTGTAGGTGGGGGTCGCCAAAACATAGTTTGCAAATCGTACGGCGGTGAAGGCTGCCTGACAATGGAGCCAGATGGTCGACTGAGTTTTTATTGGGGTGATTGTGGCGGAAATTGTCAGCCTTATGTAGAAGTAGCAAGACCTGCCCCTGGTACTTTCTTAGATAACGAATGGATACACGTAGCTGAAACGCGTAACGTCAAAAAACGCGAGTACAAGATGTACAAAGATGGTGAGGTTACAGGTCAGGATAAATGGCAGAAATGTGGTGCTCACCCCTGCGGAGATTCCAGTCCGAGCGATCTTAATTTGCTCATCGGTTCCGGGTACGCCGGTAAATTCAGAGGCATCATTGATGATGTCGCTATTTTTAATGTAGTGCTGAGTGAGGATGATATTCAGAGTATCATGGATGATGGGTTGGACGCGGCTTTTGACGTTTCGCCGACCGACAAACTCACCACCACATGGGCAATTCTAAAGAAGTGAAACGGGAAATTTAACAAAAAGGCAAGAACACATCGTTCTTGCCTTTTTCATTTAATTTTCTCCCCTAACCCTTTTATCAAATTCTCGTTAGCAGATACCAAAAGTCAACGCTACCTGCAACTTTTTCGTTCCTATAGTGTATTACACAAGAAACACCGAAAGCCAATACAATTTCGGCAACCTACTGATTCATACCCAGTAACATCCAAATGCACCGATTTCGGACGAATTACATATCCGAACTTTGGAGGATATCATGCAGCAACCGAATTGGATAACAGTATTGCTCAGTGCCCTGATAATGATGGGTATTTCCAACGGCACGGTTTTTACGGAAACGTCACAGCCCGTAATTCCGATGGAACAAGAAATCACACAAGGGGCATTACGCGTTGAGATAGACGAAGAGATCGTCGAATGTCCATTAAAACATACTGATGTAAAGGCGGATATAGCGGGTTTCATCGCACGCGTCACTGTAACCCAAACCTTCCACAACCCTTACGACGAGAAAATTGAAGCCGTCTACGTTTTTCCGCTGCCGCATACCGCAGCGATAGATGACATGACGATGACCGTCGGGAATCGTCGGATCGTCGGATTAATCAAACGCCGCACCGACGCAGAAGCCCTCTATCAAGAGGCGATTGAGCAAGGGAAAACAGCGAGCCTGCTGGAACAAGAACGTCCCAATATCTTTACACAATCGGTTGGCAATATCCCACCCAAAGATGAGGTGCGCATCAAAATCTCTTATGTCGATGTCCTTGATTACGATATGGGCACCTACGAATTCCATTTCCCAATGGTAGTCGGTCCCCGATATATCCCCGGCACCCCAACCTCCAGAACCCCTAAACTTTTAGATGAATTACACGGAAAAGTCGGTGAATTAGAAGCACCTTTGGAGGGTGCCCCAGAGGGTGCTGATCCATCAGGGACAGGGGTATCCCCAGACACGGATCGCGTGCCGGATGCGTCGCGTATTACGCCACCGGTTCTCAAACCCGGTTACCGTACAGCGCACGACATCAGTCTCTCAGTATCGCTTGATGCCGGGGTGCCGATTCAGGATATCGAGATTACCAATCACACGGCAGCGGTTGAACGCGCTGGCGCGTCGGGCGCGACTGCAGTGCTTTCACCCGCTGATTCAATACCGAACAAGGATTTTGTGATGAAATACGCCGTTGCTGGTAAAAAGCCGGAGATGGCGGTTTTAGCGCACGCCAAGGGACCTGAGCAGGGCTACTTTATGCTCATGATCCAACCCAAACTTGATGCTGAACTTGCCGAAGCACCACCCCGCGAAATAGTCTTCCTCGTTGACATTTCAGGTTCGATGTCCGGCGCACCGACAAAAAAAGTTAAAGAGACGATGCACCATTTCCTCCGACGCACCAAACCAAACGATACATTGCAGGTTATCACCTTCGCAAGTTGGGCAGACAAACTCTTTAAAAAATCGGTGCCAGCAACACAGGCAAACATTGAACACGCCCTTAACTTCACACAACAAGTTCGGGGTGGCGGTGGAACCGAAATGCTGAAAGCCATCAAGTTGGTACTCAACGAACCCGTTGACCCAGAACGCGTCCGCACCGTCGTCATGCTTACCGATGGCTACATCGGGAACGAAGCGGAAATCATCGCTGAAGTTGATAAACAAGCAGGGGATCAGATCCGCTTTTGGGCTATCGGTGTCGGCACATCACCGAACCGCTACCTGATTGACGGCGTGGCAAAACACGGCGGTGGAATGGCAAAAGTGTTAGAACTCAACACCGATCCAGGACCGCTTGTCGCAGAGATTGCCGACCGCATTCACCGCGCACAACTCGCCAAAATCCAGATTGATTGGAATGGTCTCTCTGTGTATGAGACCTACCCGCGGCGAATTCCTGAACTCTGGGCTGGCAGACCCGTCATCATGTTTGGACGCTACGCGACAGGTGGAAATAAAAACATTGAACTTTCCGGTAGTGCGGAGGGGAAGCCTGTGAAATATAAACGACACGTGACACTCCCAGAAACGCAGCCTGCCCGGGATGTCTTGCCAAAAGTGTGGGCGCGTAAGAAAATTGAAGACCTCTCGGCACAGTTATATGCTACTGATGCACCGGAAATTATTGAAGAGATCACCAACATCGCTCTGAATCATAGGTTGATGACGCAATACACAAGTTTCGTCGCTGTAGATGAGAATAACATGCAACCCATAAATCAAGAGGCGAAAACCCCTCGGCAGGTTGTGGTGCCTGTCCCATTGCCAGAAGGCACCGATTTCAGAGGATTCTACAATGTTCGGAAAGCGAACTTTGCCGGTTCCGGCAAAAGACGAATGGCAAGACTGAGTGCCCCGCAAACCTTTTCCGCTCCAACCGCACAGTACAGTGTCGATAGAGCTCAGGCTCCTGAGGCATTACAGGTAACGACAGAAACTGAGCTAAATAAAGCCCCTGGACCGTGGGAATTTTTGGAAAAATCTTTGGTAACACCGTCTTGGAAACTTCTGGCAGGTGCAATTGATGGTAAAGTTGACAAAGATGCCCTCACAACGCTCCAAAAGGCTTGGGAAGATCCGATGCTCGAAACAGTTATCGCAGGCGGAAATCAGTATATTGCGATGCGGTCTGCATGGTGTATCCGTACGACAGCACAAGCAGTTCCGAATAACAGGGAACTCGCAACACTGTCTAAACAGGTGCTTTCAAAGGTGTCCAAGGTCAAATTACTGGAATTGAGAGATAATTCCTTATACGCTTACCTCAGCACATTGTACGCGGTACTCGTGCAATCAGAAGAGGCGAGCAGTGCGAAGTACAAAGATGTAGTGAAAGCGTTGTTGACGAAGATGAATACAGACACGCATATAGATATAAAGACAGCGCGTTTGGTTGCCGAGGGTTTGCTTAAACCGTCCGAACGGAACGATAAGGCACTACAAGCAGCACTCGCAACGCAGAATATTTATGGAGACGATCTCGTACTCCTGACTTGCCTACTTGCTAAAAATAGGGGTGGGCAGCTGCGGCAAACTTTCCGTGAAGAGTTTCCATATATAGCGAGGCAAAGGCGACTCAATGGATACGTTGTGGTCATTATCAGTCGAATTGAAGCATTGCAGCGGAACATTCAGTTTTCATCAAAGCCGTAAAAAAACTTGTAATGTGATTCCGTTTTCATGGTATCCTTATATAGCATATAGCAGAATTCAAAGACATGAGGCATCTGGTAAACGGTAGTTCTTAAAACACTCTCCTTTCGCTGATGGGTGTTTTTGCTGCGGTGTTTCCCTTAGGAACCCGGCCAATCTTTTGTGTCCACGCAATTATGGACTTTACAAGGAGTTGCACCATGAAAATCACTGGCTTTGAATATCGTACTGTCTCCATCCCTTTCCTGCCAGCAATACAAGAACACTCAGGCATGGAATATCCAACCACCTTGGTCTGGGTACACACAGATGAAGGACTGACAGGTTTGGGTGAAAGCAATTCTCTGCACAGCGATATTACGGATCAAGCGGACAGTATCGCTGAAAGGTATGTCGGCAAAAACCTTTGGGATATTGACCTCTCGTCGGAGTCATTTACCCTCCAATCGGCTTTTTATGATTTGGCGGGACAAGCGTTAGGTGTGCCTGCACATAAGCTCATCGGTGAGAAACATCGGGATAGCGTTGAACTCGCCTACTGGTCGCCACCGATGCCGCCGGAAGCGACAGCAGCGGAAGCAGAACGCGCCGCAGACCTTGGCTTCCGTGTGCATAAACTCAAGGCTCGGAAGGCGACTATCGTCGAAACTGCACGTTTAACGAAAGAAGCGTGCGGTCCCGATTTCCAGATTCGCGTCGATCCGAATACAGAATTCGGAGACTTAGAGACCGGACTTCGGCTTGCGGAGGAATTGCTGCCCTACAACATCGAAGTCTACGAAGATCCGATCCGGTTTGAGGACTTGTCTTGGTATCGTCAGATGCGGGAAAAGGTGGACGTTCCAGTCGCACGGCATGTCGGGGGACCGCAAGAGATTTTAAAGAACATCCGCGCGGAGGCAGTGGATGCCATCAATACGGCGGGGAACGTCGCTGGACTCCGGAAGAGTGCCGCTGTCGCCGAAGCTGCTGATTTGCCGATCTGGGTGCAGATTTTCGCCTTCGGTTCATGTGTCGCCTCAACCTTCGCTGCGCACATGGTGTGCACAATACCGAACTGCACAATGCCGATCGACGAACTCCCGCACATCCGTGTTGACGATCTCTCCGGGGGTAGCATGGATTTGTCTAACGGTGCAATCAACCTGACAGACGCACCCGGATTGGGTATCAGTCTTGATATGGATGCCGTTGAGCGGTATCGCATCCGTTGAGAAGCTTTCAAGAACGGAAACCTCTATTCTGAATACTTAACCTATCTTTACTGGCGGGGTTTGCAACCTCGCCTTTTTCTCGAAACCTCGCTTAGCAAAAACAAGGGGTCTAAACTCCTAAAAAAGAGTTGAGTTTTTTCAGCAATATGCGTTATACTAACCTACGTTCCTATCAATTTCAAACAGTTTTAGGCATTAAACAAGGAGTTCGCATGGTCCCTGAAATCCAGACTGCTCAAGATATATGGCCGCAATTGGCTCCTATCGTATTCGTCCCACGTACAGAAAACGACTATCAGCAGCTTTCAATTTTGCGGGACGAGTTAAAGACTATCGTGGGTGAAAGCGAAAATCACCCGTTGGTTTCATTGATGGAAGTCGTTGGGGCCCTTATTGAAAAATATGAATTAGAACAAGCATCAATGGAACGTGAAGCTTGGTACGATTTTTCTCTACAGATGCTTGCCCGAGCATACGGAGATGACGAACCCGAGTATACAACAGATATGCTTAAATGGGTCAATCCAGATTATGAAGGAAAGTGATGTCATTCTTGCGCCGTTGCCCCAAGATGATGCGGAACTAAAGTATAGACCTGCAATTGTGCTGAGAGAAATGCCAATCCCTTACCGAGACCTTCTTGTGTGCGGTGTAAGTACAAGACTGAATCAATACATCCACGGATTTGATGATATTATTTCACCGACTGATGTTGATTTCACATCAAGTGGCTTACGTTCCAAGTCTTTGATTCGCCTTAATTTTCTCGCTGTAATCCCGCGTCGGATCGTGCGTGGGACAATAGGGAATATTTCAAAGGAACGACACGAACGCTTGTTGCAGAGGCTGATCACTTATCTAACGAATGCCTAAAGTCAATCTTACAATAGCATCACTTTAGGACTTACACAAGGCGAAATAATGGACATCGCATTTGGGGTTTTTGCTTGGGTATTTCTTCAAGTACACCCCAGTATTGTGCAACTACGAACCCTACTTCTTTTTCCAAAAACTGTTCTTGGTAAGGTCCATCGGTTGGTAAAAAATTCACAAAGCAGGTAAATTCTTCACAATTTCCACCGTTTTCAGACTAACAGTGATGACGCGGGCGATGAGATCGACAATATATTGCGGCTGATCGGCACGGTTCGGATCGTTCACAATCCGGCTCCGCCTGTCTGTCTTGACGCGATACTGGTCGATAACCCACTCCAACGCCGACCGATTGCCCAATCGATAGTCATAAACCGCTGCAGGGATGCCGTCGAGTGTGAGGAAGTCGTTGTATTTCAGTTGCGTCTTGTCTCTGGATAACTTCATCTTCTCAACGCGCCAATCTATCGGCATACCGGGGGTTTCGATGTGTTTCAGTTTGTCGTATTTCGGCGCGGATTCGTAGTTGACGTGGAGGTCTGCTAACGCTGTGCCTGCCTTCGCGAAACCCCAGAAATCTTCGGCAAACGGGATATGCGGGAGGTCGCGTTTGAGGTTTGCCTGATACTTTTCGCGATAGTTAGGGTGGTGCAAGAGTCCGTAGGTATAGTGGAAGATGTCCCACTTGCTAATCGTGTCATCGCTGTAGTGCTTACGGAATTCCGCCAACGTCCAATCGGTGATGTTCTCTCGACGGTTTGTGCCATCCTCATCGTAGGTGTAGAATGGAAAGCATTGCGTTTTTTCAAGGAAATCAAGGGATGGAATCATACCAACCATCAACGATTGAAAAGATTTTTTACTCCCAACACCACTGACACAAATTACACGATTTTCTGATTCTGTATCAAGTGTAGGAAAAGTGACAGGAAATATAGACATTCGGTGATTTAGCGTGCTGTCAAAACACAGATTCATTTTCGTGAAAGGTCTACAGACAGACTCTCGAAGTTTTGATTCTGGACATTCAGCAAGCCTCCCTTGTTTTAGTTTCAATTTCAATCCCGAACTCCACTTAATTTTAGTGTCGTCATATTCGACAAAACTATCAACATCCTTTGAGCTCGGCGGCATTCCTTTCCACTTAAGTACATGCGTGTTATAAAAATCACTCGTCCGTTTTACGTTTTGGATCAGGGTATCTTTCTGAAAATTATAGAGCCATGCATCTCTACTTGTTTGGAAGCCTATCCCAAATGTGCGGAAAATCACATTGACCGCCGCCGTTTTGCTTCTCTTCGCTGCCCTACTTCCTATTGGAATAAAGGTGTCAAACTCGGCGTGGAGTCCCTCCGTCAGCCATGTATAACGACTGTCAGGTGTTATCTGCTGCCAGTCAATGTTTTGACAATGCTCTTTTGAATCGAGATAGTGATACTTCTCTTCCTTTTGCCAAAATTCGTCGACAGATGCATAGAAAATTTCGGCGGGTTCCGTGTCAGATGCTGAACCTGTGCTATTAGCATTTTTCTTCACGAAAAAATTGATACTCACCCCGACCTGAATCCCGAAGACGTTGTGCGTTGTGCCTGATAACTTCGGATTCTTACGGACGTTCCCACCTAAATCCAGAATGTAAATAGCGTCGAAATCCTGTGCGAGGTGTTTCCGCATCCCGTCAAACGCTGTCCCGTCCAGAAAACTATTATTTGTCACAAACACGACAACGCCTTCGTTTCCAATTCGCTTTGATGCCCACAAAATCGCTTTCACATACGGGTCCGAGAGTGCGTTTTTATTCGTCGCTTTCGAGTCTTGCGAATAGGTTTCCCGCAATAGAGCGTCCATTACCTTATATTTCCGGTTTTTGTTGTTGTCGTTCTCGTTGGTTTGATGGATATTATAAGGTGGGTTGCCAATGACGACGAACATATCCGTTGCCTTCTGTCGCTCGACGCGTTCCGTGTTTTCCTGTGTGAAAAGCCGCGCCTGCTGTTCCTCAAGCAGCTCGAAGGTATCCGCAAGTGCGATCCCATCAAAGGGTCGATACGCCTGCGTCCGTTGAAAGAATTCGTGTTCAATATTGAGGCTCGCGATGTAGTAGGGCAGGAGCAAAATCTCGTTGCAATGGAGTTCGTTGTGATATTTCTCCACCAGTGTAGTCGCTCGAATGTCCTGCATCAAACGGACGATGAAGTTGCCGGTGCCGACAAACGGATCAATAATATGAACCCCCGTATCCGATAGCGACCGCTCAAACTCGGTTTCGAGGATATGTTCAACGCTGTTCACCATGAAATCGACAATCGGTTGTGGCGTGTAGACGATGCCGTGTGTGTCCGCCACTTCCACGGAGAACCCTTGAAAAAACTGTTCATAGACGGTATTGAGGAACTGCTGTTTTTGGGAGAAGTCCTTGCAGAGCGTTGCAGCGTTCTCAATAGCGATGTAAAACGGATTCAACGGTTTGAGAAACGCGTCACGGCTGAATGCGTTCTGGATGAGTACCTCAATGACGTTTTCAATCTCGCGGGCGATGATATTTCGGCGCGTGAAGTCGGGGTTATCAAAGACAGTGCGGAAGATGCGTTCCGTGAGCAGGTGTTGGATAAGCATCTCCTCAACGGCGGCGATGGAGAGGTTCGGATTGATTGCGGCGCGACACTGTTGGTAGAAGTCCGTGAACGCTGTCACAAACTGTGGGTTCGTCTCGCGCTGTTCCGCTATCAACGCCGCGAGTCTCTTGCCGAGTGCAGGCACCATCTCCTTAAATTCTGCGACAGCGGCGTGCCAATTTTCAAGGGCAGCCGGAGGCGCAGCGAAGAGGTGTTGGAGTGTCGCAATCAAACGTGTCGGTTCAGTAATGTCTACGTCAAAGACCCGCTCTCCGTTCTGATAGAGGATACCGCGCTGCGGGTTTTGGAAGAAAATGTTGTCAAATGGATAGCCGGCGTCCCGTTTCTCCTGCACTGCCCTGTGAAGGTCATCGTCCATATCCTTGGCTTCCCAATACGCGAACGGGATTCGGTATGCGTCGAGGATCACGCCGTCCAAGACGATGCGGTTACCTGCCGGGGTACGCATCGGGTATTGCGGAACGAGCGTGGCATCCACCTGCTTGGCACAGGCATCGAGTAAGAAAGCAAAAGGGTTACTGACCGCGCCTTCGTGTGTAATGTCGTGCTGTGCGTATTGTTGTAGCGTGGCGTAGTAGTCGCGGATCGCTTTGTGATTGGATTTGAGCTTCAGTTGCGGCATGCGGACATAATAGCAAGTTTGAGGGTACATATCAAGCGCAAAATGGACGAGGGGCAGCAAATTGGTTTGCAATGGAGACAAAAAATGTGATAAAATAGCATCAATTGTAGCGTTGCTTATGGAGGAAAAAACGATGAATTACACAGCACTACCATTTCCACAACATCAAAGAGAAGAAATTCATCAGATGCTATCAGACGCTGCGAATCGAGCTGGCAGCATAGATAGCGAATCTATACTGCGAAGCCTACAAGAACTCGCCACCGAAAATGCGGACCTCCAAAATTGCTTTTCGGACATTGGGACCCGGCTGTTAGAAGCCTCCCTCAATTCCGCCAATCCTGAAGCCGCTTTAAACCGTTTTTCTCGCTTCGCACAAGTCGCATTTAACCGCAGAACACTCTATCAGCTGCTGCGAGATGCACCGTCCCTCATACGCACCGTCATCTTTGGTTTCGGTGCCTCTACATATCTCTCCGAAATCCTCATCCGCCAACCGGAATATTTTTACGACATCATTGATTCGGATGTGATGGAAACAATAAAGACTTCCGAGACGATGTACCAAGAACTCGCAAAATCGATCTCGCACTTCGATTCGGTGGAGCAGAAACTCTGTATCCTTCGACGGTATAAACGCCGCGAAACGCTCCGCATCGGGTTACGCGATCTGCTGAAGACAGTCGATGTCAAGACGACAACGTTAGAGTTGAGTAACTTAGCTGAGGCGGCGTTGCAGCACTGTTATGAGATTGGACGCGATCTGATTATGAAACCGAAGTTCGGTACGCCGCTCAACGAAGAAGGCACCGCACCGTGCCGTTTCGCGATTATCGGAATGGGAAAGTTAGGCGGCTATGAACTCAATTTTAGCTCAGATATCGACCTCATTTTTGTGTACTCAGATGACGCGCACACCGACACCGGAAACGACAACAGCGAATACTTCTCACGCCTCTGTGAATTCATCATCAAAGCGATGAGTGAGATAACATCCGATGGCTATGTCTTTCGGGTTGACATCCGCCTCCGACCTGAAAGTAGTGCCGGTGTTATTATCCGTTCGATGGAGAGTTACGAGAGTTACTATGAAGGTTGGGGCGATCTATGGGAACGTCAGGCGTTAATCAAGGCACGTTCTGTCGCGGGGGATATGGCGTTCGGTGATGAATTCATCCGTATGATTCAACCGTTTGTATATCAGCGTTATTTAGACGGCGTTACGCTTGGCGAGATTAAGGCGGACATCCGACGCACCAAAGCACGGATAGAGGAACGGCTCGTCGGTGAAGGCGCGAATCTCGATAAACATGTAAAACTCGGTCCAGGTGCTATTCGGGACATTGAATTCACTGTCCAGTGTCTGCAGATGATTCACGGTGCCAAGCGGCAATCGCTGTGTACACACAATACACTCGAAGCACTCGCCGCTTTGAAAGCACAAGAGCTCCTAACGCCAGAGGACGCGGACGCGCTCACGGCTGCTTATCGGTTTTTACGCACTGTTGAGAACGGCATCCAGATTGAGGCTGATCAACAACGGTATTCTATCCCTGAGAAAGAGACAGAAGAACGGGAACTCGCGCGTCGCGTCGGTTACCAACATACGTCAGAATCCGATGCCTTAGCAGCATTTCGGAAAGACTACCGCATGCATACTGAACAGGTACGTGCTATCTTTCAGAAGATTACGACAACTTCGATCGAATCTGAAGGCGGGATTGACATCGCTGTTCTGCTCGCCGAAGAAAATCCACAGCAACTGGAAAGTTTTTTAAGCACCTACCGTTTTGAAAATGTAAGAGACGCGCAGCGTCTATTGAGACAACTCGCCAACGGCGGCGACGGCATCCAATTCTCGCCGAGTGTGCGACGGACGTTCTTTAAACTCGCACCGACACTCCTAAACGTTCTACGTGATTCCCCGAACCCAGATATGGCACTCCGGTACCTCTCAGCATTTACAGATAAGGTCGGGGCGCGGAGCAGCTACTACACGATGTTCGCTGAAAAGCCGTCAACGCTTGAGGCGTTGACCCGTGTCTGTGGCACGAGCCTGTACCTCGCGGATATGCTCATCACGAGTCCTGAACTCTTTGATCTGCTAACGGTACCTACGTTAGTGGAGCGTTCCAAAACACTTGCTGAGAAACAGGAAGAGGCACTGCAAATCGTAGCAGAGGCACCAGAAGGGCGGATGTTGTCCATGTTACGGCGGTACAAGAACGACGAAATTTGGCGTATCGCGCTACGGAATATCCTCGGTAACGCAACTCTACCAATAACGACCGAAGAACTCTCCGATTTAGCAGAGGCTGTTTTGCAAGCGGTTTATCCTGAGATTGATGCGGAACTCCGCGAGGCACACGGTACACCGCTCGATTCCGACGGCAACCCTGTAACGTTTGCAATCATTGCGATGGGCAAGTTTGGTGGGCGCGAATTGAACTTCAGCTCAGATTTAGATGTGATGTATGTCTATTCGGCAGACGGTGAGACAACCAAAGGCATGCCAAATGTAGAGTTTTTCGAGGCTGTCGGTTTGGAATTAGTCAATCGGCTTGCTGGAAATCAAGGGATGGGTATCTATGAAATCGACTTGCGACTCCGTCCACACGGAACAGGTGGCGCGATTGCGCTACCCTTGGCAGGGTACCAACATTATTACGATACCACCGCGCTGGTGTGGGAGCGTCAGGCACTCACGCGCGCCCGCGTCGTTGCTGGAGATACGGAAGTACTCGGAAACCGGTTCTTAGAAATTGCGCACGCATTTTGTTACGCGGAGCCACTAACGGCTGAGGAAATCGCAGAGATTGTGCGGACACGCAAACGCAAGGAGGCACAAGCCACTCGTAGAACATCTACACGACGCAGAGGGCGCGGTAAAACACAGACCCCGATTGCCAATGTCAAATCAGGATATGGCGGACTTGTCGATATCGAATTCGCTGTGCAAATCCTTCAACTGGTGCATGGCGGCGAGGCCCCTTCTGTCCGTCTGCAAAATACGCTGCTCGCAGTTGACAGATTGCATGATATAGGCGTATTGACAGAAGCACAGCGTGATGGACTCTCGGAAGCCTATCTATTCCTCAGGCGCGTCGAGAACGCTTTGCGGATCGTCCACGACCGCGCGTTGGATGCGCTCCCGAAAAACCGGGCGGAGTTGGCACAGTTAGCACGCCGACTCGGATACGCGGAGACTGAAGAGACCCCGATCGTTGATGCATTTTTGCAGGATTACGGGAAATGGACGGAAATGACCCGCGCCCTTTTTAACCAGATTCTGGTTGATTGAGCCGCTACAAACATACCGCCCTTATACGGAAACCGAAAACTAAGGACTGAGTACTGCCAACTGATAACCGCTCCCAATTTTCCCTTGAGTAATCGCGATAAACCTGTTAGAATAGATGCCAATTCTTTTTGGCGTAGGAGAAACTTATGATTTTTGGACAAGGAACACATCAATATACTGTGCAAGAAAATTGGTGGACACTCCCAGAAGGTTGGGAATTCGGATGGGTTCCGGCTGTCGCCGTTGACTCACAGGATCGCGTCTATGTCTATAGTCGTAGTGAGCACCCGATGGTCGTCTTCGATCGGGAAGGTAACTTTATCAATGCTTGGGGCGATGACATCCTCAAGGACGCACACGGGATTTTTATTGATGCCGACGATAATATCTATTGTACGGAACGCGATACACACGTTATGCGCAAATTTACTACGGACGGTGAACTGCTGATGACGCTCGGTACACCGGACGAACCGGGCGCGGAAGGAGAGCCCTTCAACAAACCGACAGATTTCGCACTCGGCCCCGATGGCGAAATGTATATCAGCGATGGATACGGAAACGCCCGCATTCATAAATACTCACCCGACGGCGAATTGATTAAATCGTGGGGACAGCCCGGCACAGGTCCCGGTGAGTTTGACCTGCCGCATTGTGTCCGAGTCGATCCACGCAATAGGCTCATGGTTGCTGACCGCGAAAACAACCGTATCCAGTTCTTCACCCTTGATGGGGAATATATCGAGGAGTGGGGCGACCTATTGCAACCCGACACGATCTATATTGACGAAGAAGATCTCGTCTATATCGCTGAATTGGGGCAGCGTATCAGTATCATGACATTAGACGGTGAGGTCATTTCACAATGGGGTAGTGAACTCGGTAGCACCGTCCCCGGCGAGTTCCTCGCATGTCCACACGGGATCTGGTTGGATTCGCATGGGGATATTTATGTCGGTGAGGTTCAAGCGGATGCACGGCTCCAAAAATTCATCCGGCAACGATAGGACGTGTTTTAAAGAACGAAGCTCTCATGTCTCACAAAGGTAGCTCTATAATGTAAGGCGAGGTCTCTGTGCTTCGCCTATTACTACATTAAGGTCGAACACTATGGCAGAAAGTCTCTCGTTTTTTCAGAAGGTGAATACGGACTTTGACAAAGCCGCACAGTTCACCGATTATCCCTTGGGATTGTTAGAACAGATAAAGATTTGTAATAGTTCCTGCCATTTTACGTTTCCGATAAAGCGAGACGATGGGACTATCGAAACGATTCACGGATGGCGCGCGGAACACAGCCACCACAAACTCCCGACGAAAGGGGGTATCCGTTACAGTACGCTCGTTAATGAAGATGAGATTATGGCACTCGCGGCGTTGATGACCTACAAATGCGCGATTGTCGATGTTCCGTTCGGTGGCGCGAAAGGCGGTATCCAGTTGGATAGGAGCCAGTATTCGGAAAGCGAATTGGAACGGATCACCCGCCGTTATACATACGAACTGATCCAGAAAAATTACATCGGACCTGGGGTAGACGTGCCAGCACCGGATTTCGGAACCAGTGAGACGGAAATGGCATGGATTTTCGACACCTATATCACAATGGCACCCGATAAATTGAATGCAATCGCATGCGTTACGGGTAAGCCGATTGAACAAAACGGGATTCACGGACGGAGGGGTGCTACCGGTCGTGGGGTTGTCTACGGTCTGGAAGAAGTATGCAGTATCGCTGAAGATATGAAGCCGCTTGGATTGACGCCAGGGTTACAAGGGAAAAGCGTCGTCGTCCAAGGGTTTGGGAATGTCGGGTATCATGCGGCGAAGTTTCTGGTGGAGGCGGATGCGCGCGTTATCGGGATTACCGAGCGAAATGGTGGTATCTATAATCCGCAAGGGCTTGATGTCGAAAAAATTGCTATGTATCGCGCAGAAACCGGATCGATTTGTGGATATCCGGGGACCAAACTTATCGCGAACCCGAACGACGGCTTGGAGTTGGAATGCGATATCCTCGTGCCGGCTGCGCTTGAGAACCAACTCACAGCGGAAAACGCGCCTCACATTAAAGCCACTATTGTCGCTGAAGCCGCGAATGGACCGACCACACCAGCCGCCGATGAAATCCTTCAAAAGCGTGGGATTATGATTATTCCGGATACTTATCTCAACGCGGGAGGTGTCACCGTTTCCTATTTTGAATGGCTTCGGAATCTATCACACGTGCAACTCGGACGACTCGGCAAACGGTTTGAAGACAGCACGCAGCGCGCGATGCTCCACGCTGTTGAAAAAGCGACCGGCTATCAATTCTCGGCCGACGAACGCCAGTTAATACACGGTGCTGACGAAGAAGATTTGGTCAACTCTGGGCTTCAGGACACGATGATAAAAGCCTATCAAGATCTGCGTGAGACCCGCATGCAACACAGAAGCAAAAATGATGATGTGAATTGCCGAACAGCGGCATTCATCAATGCCATCCATAAAATCGCAGAATCCTATATGCAACTCGGGATTTTTCCATAGATAGTTGTCAGTTCCAATAATAAAGGAAGAGAACATGATCGCTTTAAGTGTCAATGTCAACAAAGTCGCAACGTTGCGAAACTCACGGGGTGGTGATATTCCGGATCTAATCACCGCTGTTGATACCTGTGTCGCTGCAGGTGCGCAAGGTATCACGGTGCATCCGCGTGAAGATGAACGCCATATCAGACCCACAGATGTGAAAGACATCGCCAAACGATTAATAGAAATTAATAGAGAAAAAAACAACACCATTGAATACAACATTGAAGGTGATCCGAGACCCGACCTGATTGATATGGTACTCCGCACGAAACCGACACAATGTACTCTCGTTCCTGTTGTGTCGGGCGAGATAACAAGTCATACTGTCTGGGATATTCGCAAAGACGGGGACACGTTGAAACCGATCATCGCAGCTTTGAAAGATGCGAGTATCCGTGTCAGTCTATTTAGCGGGACGGATGTTGAACAGATCGCGCGGACACGCGACATCGGTGCGGATAGGATTGAACTTTATACCGCTCCGTATGCGATGGCAGAAACGGCGGCAGAGATTAAACGCCAATTTGAACTGATGGAAACCGCAGCAATGAAGGCAGCAGATCTCGGGCTGGGTGTCAACGCCGGACACGATTTGAACTTGGACAATCTGCCACTGATGCAGAATTTAACGGGACTCCTTGAGGTCTCTATCGGGCACCATCTCATGGCAGACGCGCTCTATATTGGAATGGAAGCCGCCGTTAAAGCGTATCGACGCGCCCTGGGACAACAGATAACATGACAACATCTAAAACATGCGCAGTCTTCGATTTAGACGGCACGATTATTCGTGTCTCCTCAGAGCAGGTCTTTCTGTCATATATGCTGAGCCACGGTGAGATCCCCATACCGAATCTGCTCGCATGGATATCCAATTTTCTGAAAGTTAAGTCGCTGTTAGCAGCAAAACCTAACAAAGTCTATCTTCGCGGTTTAGAACAGGAACATCTCCATGAGATTACGCGACGCTGCTTTGTCGATACCCTCCGTCCGAGCATCGCACCCCATATCGCTGAATTGATACACACACATCGCGCCGAGGGACGGACGGTCATCTTGATGTCGGGCTCGTTGTCCTTCCTCGTTCAACCGTTCCATGAATACTTTCAGACAGACTTGATGGTTGCACACGAACTCGAAGTTGTCGATGGAAAACTCACAGGACAACGGGTCGGGTTGCACCCTTTTGCAGAAAATAAGGCGAAACTCGCGCAGCAACTCGCAACTGAACACGAGTTCGACCTCAGCCGTTCCTACGCGTATGGAAACCACCATACAGATGCGTACAAGTTGGAATTGTTTGGGCACCCGGTTGCTGTTAACCCCGACGAAAAATTGCGTCGTATCGCGATAGAGAAAGGGTGGCAGATAGAACAATGAGACTTGAAAAGTATATTGCTACCTCAGGCATCGCCTCCCGACGGGCGGTGAAAAAGAGTATCCAAGCCGGGTTGGTCACTGTCAACGGCGAACCTGTTCTCGTTCCGGGACACCCGATTAACGTGGAGACAGATACTGTCGAATTTGACGGGAAACCGGTGGAACCGCTAACGGAACACATCTATCTGATGCTGAATAAACCCCCGGGCTACCTGACGACGCGCAGCGATGAACGCGGGCGACCGACTGTTATGAACCTTGTCAATGAACTACCTGAGAGTCTCTATCCAGTCGGACGTTTGGATTTAGAGACAGAGGGGCTGCTCCTCTTCACAAACGATGGGGACTTCGCCTATCGGCTGCTACATCCGAGCCATGAGATAGAAAAAACCTATCTCACATGGGTGCAAGGCACGCCGAATGATGAGGCAGTTCAGCGATTGCGTGAAGGTGTCACCATACCGAGCGGCACAACGGCACCCGCGAAGGTTAAGCGTTTAAAGGCAAGCAAAGATGGTGCGTCAACGCAGTTTGAGGTGGTAATTCACGAGGGGAAAAAACGGCAGGTGCGTCTGATGTTTAAAGCGGTCGGGCATGCCGTGATTCGTTTGAAGCGGATCAGGATCGGCAACTTGCGGTTAGGTAACCTCCCACAGGGGCAATATCGATTGCTGACCCTGCAGGAGATTACAGCGTTAATGGAACCGTAGCTTGAAATCGTTAGTTGGCGTTCGCCAAATCTTTCACCCGCTCCAGCATCACTTCAGCGTTCTGTTTGACATTTCCATCAGTAGCATGATTGGCTAACTTCTCAAGTACCGAAACCGCATCATCAAAATTCCCTTTGACGGCATGCGTCACGCCGAGATAATATTGAGCGTGTTCATTAGCCTCGCTTTTCGGGTACTTGTCTATCACGATTGTAAAGTGAGAAACCGCCTTTTTATAGTACATCTCAGCTTTTTCAGTGTCTCTCACCATAACACTCTCAACCATAGTACCGTAAGCAAGTCCTAAGCGGTTATGCAATTCTGGGAGTAGCCCTGTGGTATTTTTCGGATCGTGTTTAAATGCCTTCTCGGTGAGCGGGAGTGCTTTTTCAAGCTGCGCGCGTTCGAGATAGGTATGTGCCACCTGTGCGTTAAGTTTGGCATCGTCCGGCGTTTCCTGAAGTGCAGCGAGTTTCTCTTTGAAGGCTTCCTCTTTCGCCAAAGCACCTTCTATCACCGGTTCAAAATCTTTTGGAGAGATGAGACCGATATGTTTGGCAATCATCCCGCCATCCGAGCTCGCGAAGACAATTGTCGGGTACCCAGTAACCTCATACTGCATGACGGCTTTCATATTCTCAGGCTGTTCTTGGTTCTCTGGGTTGACCTTGATGGTAATGAATTTTTTCGAGAGTTCAACGATGCGGTCATCTGTAAAGGTTTCAGCATCCAGCTGACGGCACGCGCCTCACCAGTCGGTGTAGAAGTCGAGCATAACGGGTTTGCCAGTTTTCTCGGCTTCTTTCATACCGTCCTTAAGTGATTTTCCCCATTCAACGCCTGCAGTCGCAATGTGTGCGGGTATTAGCCCCATCATCAGTAATAAGATTCCAAATGAGATGCGGCGAAAAACAAAATTAAACATCAGTTTTCTCCTTTAGTGGTTATTAATTATCATTTATCAGCGGTCTGCGTGCTATTGTTCGGTTGCATCGGCTTCGCTCTCTTCGAGTGCAGCTGCGCTGGTTGTTTTGCTCGATAGCGTTGTACGACACTTGAAGCAGGTAATGGTAACCCTGACGAGTTGTTTCTGTCTGCCAACACTGGACTGCTTCTGTTCTGTTTGGACATGCCTTTTGCAGCGTGGGCACCACTGTTGTTTTGTGGCTAACATAATATTAATTACTCCTTTGTGAGACTGTGCCTTTCCGCTGACGAGCAGAAATAGACACACCGTATCACACTAAAAGTTCCAATAGCCAAGTTAGCAATTTTTCGCGGTGTTCTATAATCTACGATAAATATAATAGCTCCGCTCAACTCATATTTCTATACGCCTCTAATGCAACAGACGTTACTTTCCAACACAGAATTGTGAGAAAATCCTATCGAGAATATCCTCAGTTGTTGTTTTGCCGACAATGTCACCGAGACCGTCAAGACCGATTCGCAGATCCACAGCGACGAGATCAGGGGGCATGCCGTTTTCGAGGCTCTCTATCGCATAACCAAGCCCTTCACCGGCCCGCCGGAGTGCTTCCTGATGGCGAGCGTTTGTCACAATTGGCGATTCGCCGACACGCAATTCGCCGCCAAGGAGTTCCTCAGAGACAGCGGCTTTTAACTTCTCAAGTCCCTTCCCTTCAGGAATCGCTGTTTCTACAACCCGTTTCTCCGGGCAGTGTGCAAGCAGTGCCATCGGTGCCGTCACAACAGGTAGGTCAATTTTGTTAAGAATAAGAATTGCCTTGGCAGATCGCGCGATCTGTAAGAGTTCCAGATCGGCATCGTTCAGTGATTGTGATGCATCAAACAGCAGCAACAGCAATTCCGCTCTGTCCCGCACCGCTCTGCTCCGTTCAACGCCGTGTTGCTCTACAATATCATCCGTCTGTCGGATCCCAGCCGTGTCGATGAGTTTCAACGGAATCCCGCCGATGTTAACCGTCTCTTCAATCGTATCGCGCGTGGTGCCGGGGATGTCTGTTACGATTGCGCGCGTCGTTCCAACAAGTGCGTTGAGGAGGCTCGATTTTCCGACGTTCGGCTTACCGAGTATCGCAACATTGACCCCCTCCGTGATAAGTCTACCCTCGTCGGCGGTTTCGAGGAGTGTCGTTAAGTCGGTCTGAATTGTGCGTGCGGTTTCGAGTTGCGCCTCCACCTTCATGAAATCGAGATCTTCTTCAGGGAAATCAATAGACGCCTCGATTTCCGCAAGTAAGCCTGCAAGTCGATCACTCAAACGATTTACGGTATCAGAAAGTTTACCAGCGAGCACCTCTATAGCGATTTTCCGGCTCAGGTCTGTTTTTGAAGCGATGAGTTCTGCAACGGCTTCGGCTTGTGCGAGATCGAGTCTGCCGTTAAGGAACGCGCGTTTTGTAAATTCACCAGGCTCTGCTATCCGTGCCCCGTTTTTCACTACAAGGTTCAACACTGCTGTAAGTGGGACTATTCCGCCGTGGCAATTAAATTCGATGATGTCTTCGCCGGTATACGTTCTCGGTGCGTGCATAACACCGAGTAGAACTTCATCAATAACTTCATCGGCTGCCGTTGTATCGATGACGTGTCCATAAGTCAGTGTATGCGTTGGCAGTTCGGTTGCGGAGATGCCGCGCGGTGAACGGAACAATTCAGCAGCAATCGGTAGTGCAAGGGAGCCGCTCACTCGAACAATGCCGATACCGGCTTCCCCGCGTGCTGTTGCGATGGCTGCAATCGTATCGTGGAATTTCATTTATCGAACCCAACACATATACCCTAAGTCGCTGCCTTTGTAGCACAGACTTTATGAGAATTAATTTTTTAATTTGGCACAACCCCGACCTTAGGATTGTTGCTGTGTTGTAACGACGACGCGCCGCATCTCGCCGTCACCTTGGCTATAAGTGAACACGACACCGTCTTCTTTTAAGGTGACATGAATGATGCGCCGGTCGCGTGCGGACATCGGTGCAAGAACGACATCCCGATCCGTATATTTGACTTTCTCTGCGACTTCGCGCGCCATTTCAACGAGCCGTTCCTCTCGACGTTTCCGATAGCCTTGTGTATCAACAAACACCCGTCTTTTGACGAGAGACGCTTTATTAATGATACAATTAAGAATCCGTTCAATGGCATCCAGCGTCTGCCCGTGTTTTCCGATGAGCAAGGCAGGCGTTTCTGTGAGGATATTCAGATGCGTGCTTCCGTCAACGAATTCGGTCTCAATTTCGGCATCAATTTGCATCCGGTTCAGCATCTCCTTCAGGATCGTCTCTGGCGCAGTAGAGACATCTTGCTTGAGCGTGGCTCGGATCTTCGCAGGCTTCGCACCGAAATTCAGGATACCTTTGGTAGGTTCACTGACGATGTCGATTGTAACTTGTTCGCGAGTCGCTTCGAGTTCGTTGAGTGCCAGTTCAATTGCTTCCTCCACTGTGTCGCCTTCGGCTTCAATATAGTGTTGCACAGATTATATCCTCCTAATATTTTTAGATTCCCGGCAGTGAAGTCGCTGATGCGTTTTACTACGATTTGGCGTTGTTCCGTTTTTTCGTATCTGCTGTTGTGACGGGTTCCTCGTCAGTGGCGTTCCGGTTTTGTATGTATTGCTGTGCTATCGTGAATACATTGTTGCACAACCAATACAATACGAACCCCGATGCCCAGTTGTAAAAAATAAAGATAAAGATAAGCGGCATAAATTGCATTAATTTCGCTTGCATGTTATCCGTTGTAGGTGTCATATTGCCGACAAATTTCTGTTGGAGCCACGTTGTGAGACCGTTTATGATCGGTAATAAGCGGATGGCATCTATCTCTGTGACGAGCAAGGGTATCGTGAACGGCAGCTCAACTAAAGTGTCTGGTGCAGAAAGATCATCAATCCAAAGCAAGAACGGTGCCCCGCGCAACTCTACAGCACTTCCGAGGAGTGCGAAAAGTGCCCAAAAGATCGGGATTTGTGGGAGCCACGGGATACAACCGCCTAACGGGTTGACACCGTTTTCTTTATAGAGGCGCATTGTTGCGCGATTGAGTTTCTGTGGATCATCCCTGTATTTTTCCTTCAATTCCAGCAGCTGCGGTTGCAGTTTCTGCATCTTCTTCATGGAATTGTGCGCTTTACGCGTGAACGGATAAGAGACTAACTTCACCAAAGCAGTCAACAGGATAATCGCGAGTCCGTAGTTTCCAAAGACAGCGTGTAACCCTTTGAATACCCAGAGCATCCCCCAGGCGATGGGCCAAAAGAACCCGAAGTCAATAATTTTGGAGAGACGCAGCGGATCCTCTGGTGCGTTTGGCGTTTCAATGCTCTTTAGAATCGTATCATCCTTCGGTCCGACGTATAGCCGAAAGGTATGCATCTCTTTCTGCTGAGGCTGGAGGTAAAAACTTCGCAACACAAGCGAGGCTGTGTCCGTCGGTGCGGTAACAGAAATATCTGTTACGGCGTTTGCTTGCGGTGTCTCCGTGAGTTTATATGTTGCTGCGAGTTCGGGATCCGGGATCAGCAGCGCGCTGAAATACTGGCTATCCATCCCTGCCCAAAGCACCGTTGCCAAGGCTTGTTCATCCTTCAATTTGCGTTGCGGTTTCCCTTCACCGATATAAGCCTTCGCGCCCTCTTTACCACGTCTGCCGCGTTTGCCGCTCCTCTTTTCGTGCGGGAGTAGATCGGCGTTGATACCGCGCCCCCACTGGAGTTCATATCCATTTGCGACTTCAGCACCACCCATAAGTAGCGGCTGATCGGAAACGTTTTGAAAGGCTACCGCCATATCAAGGAAATAGGTATTCGGGTTGAAGGTGAACTGCTTTGCGACCCGAAGTTTTTCTCCGATCGTCGTTGTAAATGTAAGCGTTTCGGGACCCGCTCCGTTTGTAATGTCGATTTCGGATTTATCCGCCACCCACGTCGCGCGGAGCGCGTCAAGTTGTATCTGTGAATTCGCGAACCGGAGCGCGAGGCAGTTCAGCGCGTTCTCCGGAATCAGGTTCAACGGCGCATTCTCGGCATCTGAGCGGTCTGGAAAATGGCTGAGTTGCCACCGCTTAGCGATTGCGAGTTTCTCGTTAAAGACGATACGATAGTTATCGGTTTGGACGTTGATCTTTCTGTCTTCTGGACTTTCTTCAACGGCTGTCCAGAGGTCCGGACTGATCGGTGTATCGGCACCTTGAGGTGTTGCCTGCGTTGTGGGATCAATTGGTATTCCGCCTGCGCCCGGTGTTGTGGGTGTCTCCTGTGTTGTTGGCGTTTCACCCGGTTCAGGGACAATGCGATCTTTGAGCATATAATGACTGGCGACTTGCCATCCAATGATTACAATAACCATTAGAACCAATGCCAGGATGTAACGTGCGCCCATTGAAATTAGGTGCTCCTCATGTGTATATTGTAGGACTTACGCAAATTGAGTAAATAATGGTTTAATTATATGTGCTTGTTCACCTGTTTTTTCGTAAAATTGAGGCAAACGCGTATCTGTTATTTCAGCGGATCGAAGCCACCCGGATGATACGGATGGCATTTTGAAAGTCGTTTAAGTGTTAGCCAGCATCCTTTAAGCGTTCCGTACCGTTTTAAAGCCGCAAGTGCGTATTGCGAACACGTAGGGTAGAAACGGCACGAAGGTGGGAATAACGGTGAGATAAAACGTCTATAAAATCGGATCAGGTATATGAGTATCGTTGTTCTGCCCGATACGGTTTCTGATTCTTGAGTTTTATGCGGCTTCATGTCCTTTTGCTGATGCTTGCAATGTGGCACGCGGGTGTTCCTCTTCTACCCTGCCGGTCGAACCATTTAAGATTGACGCTTCTCGGAACAGGTCGGACAATCTATCTTCTGCTTCGTGGCACGTCAGTTGACAGGCAGATGTCCTGCCGACGACTACAACATCATATCCTGTTTTTAGCCGTGGACGTAATTGCCGAAACGCTTCACGAATTAATCTTTTAACGCGATTCCTCTGGACGCTCTTTCCGACTTTCTTACTGGCGGTTATCCCCAACCGAAGGTAATTGAAACGGGTGTGGTATACGTATATCACGAAATAGCGATTCCAATACTTACTGCCCTTCTGATAGGCGCGCTGGAATTCCCAGCGTTTTTTCAGTTTTGTGGGATCTTGCATGGTTTAGTTGATATACAGATATTTTCTCCACGATGGGTGGCACCCGCGAAAATGGCGGTTGAGTTGTAAATACGTTAAGATTGATGGCGTTTTCGGTTGACGGGCAAGTTTCAAGCGCGTCTCGTAGAGCAGACTATTGCCCTTTTTGTTATTACATTTCTTGCAGGCTGTTACGACGTTTTCCCAGGTCGTCTCGCCGCCGCGAGAAATCGGGACCACATGGTCGAGTGTGAGATGCACGGTCGGAAACTCGTTATAACAGTATTGGCATATATACTGATCACGGACGAGGACATTCCTTCGTGAAAATTTGACGACACTCCGCGGAACGTGAACATACCTTACCAAACGGATGACATGCGGCACTTTTATCGCAGCACTTGGGGAATTGATTTCGACATCTGAGACTTCTTCCGTCTGTGCGGTGCCTTTGAAAACCATTTTCATAGCACGCCGGAGGTTGCAAACGTTGATCGCTTCGTAACTTGCGTTGAGTACTAAGACAGACATTTCCACTTGCAGTTCCTCTAACTTGAACGATTGGCTTTACCACAATATCTCCTATGTATTTTAACATATTTTTATGTGAATTGCAACTAAATTGTAAGTGTATCCGCCATCGGTTGCCACCAGCAACAGATATCTACACAGATGTCGTCCCTACGGGGTTGGATGCTTGTCGGACACTCGCTCCTACAGAAGAAGGGAACGCTGCAAAACGAAAATTAACATACAACGGACTTTCGGTTTTGTGTATAATAGGGGATTATAAACATACACAGACACACAGAGAAGGTTCTGAATGCACCACACACTACGCAATGTTACCGCGATCTTGAGTTGGATACTTATATTCAACAGTTATGCAACCGATATCCGATTTGTGGATGTCACGGAACAGGCGGGAATCCGTTTTGAACATGCAGGCGGCATTGATCACCGTGTCGTACCGGCACTCGTTGGCTCGGGTGCGGCATGGCGCGACTACGATAACGACGGGAGACTCGACCTCTATATCGCTAACAGTGCGTTGGTGCGCCCGGCACCGGACACCGTGCTCCCGAAAAATATGCTGTATCGGAACAACGGGGACGGCACTTTCACCGATGTGACCGATGCCGCTGGCGTTGGTGACACTGGATGGGGGATGGGATGCGCCTTCGCAGATTACGATAACGACGGGGATGCTGATCTCTATGTCACAAACCATAAAGCGAACCTGTTCTATCGGAACAACGGCGATGGCTCCTTTAAACGCTATTCATCTGGCGCAGGTGGGATCGGGGACAAGGGCTTCGGTTCGGGGATCGCTTGGGGCGATTACGATAACGACAGTTATCTCGACCTCTACATCGGCAACTACATCGAATACGGCAAAGTGCCACAAGGCGATGAGGTGTTCTTTCCCTACGATTTCTTCGGGCAGACGAATATCCTCTATCTCAACAAAGGGGACGGTGGGTTCATCAATATCACGAATGCAGCGAAGGTGAACGGCGGATTTCATCTGACACTCGGTATCTCCGCTGCCGATTATGATGCCGATGGCGACCTGGATCTCTATCTCGCGAACGATACCGACCAGAATATCCTCTATCGCAACGATGGCGATTTAACCTTCACAAATACGAACCGACCTGATGCCCGGAGCCGAACGGGGGACATCCGTAGTGGGATGGGTGTCACTTGGGGCGATTATGATACCGATGGCGACCTGGATCTCTTTGTTACGAACTGGCTCGATGAAAACAATGTCCTCTATAGGAATAACGGAGATGGCAGCTTCACGGATGTCTCGGCGGAGAGCGGTATCTTTGCGTCCGGGTTAGGCAAAACATGCTGGGGGACAGCGTTTTTTGATGCGGATAACGACGGCGATCTGGATCTCTTTTTCGCAGCAGGGCATATTGATCCGGCTTCATGGGAAGCGCACGGGCAGCCCGATGTCTTGCTTCAGAATAACGGCGACGGCACTTTTACGGATATTTCTGAGGCTGTCGGGCTCCGAGTCTCTGATAGGCACGGCGTCGGCAGAGGTGTCGCTGTAGCGGATTACGATGCTGATGGCGATTTGGATCTGTTCATTGTTAATAACGGGGCAAAGCCAACGTTGCTCCGAAATGACGGTGGAAACCGCCAGCACTGGCTCCAGATTCGCACGGTCGGGACGGTGAGCAATCGGGACGGTGTCGGTGCTGTCGTTAAAGTGAGTGCGGGTCAACTGCACCAAATCCAACAGGTTACTGCTGGGGATAGTTACCTCTCACAGAGTAGCCTTGATGTTGAATTTGGGTTGGGACCTCACGAAAAAGCGGATCGAATTGTTATTCAGTGGCAGAGTGGTATCGTACAAACGTTAAAAGATGTCCGAGCCAATCAACGGCTTGTTGTGGTTGAGGGGGAATAGTTATCAATTTTCAGTACTCAGTTTTCAGTTAATCTGAATTGCGGATTTTGGAGTTAGGATTCGGAAAACCCCTATAAGAGAGATAACGGAAAAAAATTTGACATTGAAACGCAAATTTGTTACTCTTAAGACAAACGCATATTTTATGCACAATTTAATTTAAGGAGAAAACTATGCAACGAAACCTATTACTGATTGTTATGCTTACCACATTTGCTATGGTAACGATCATCTACGATGCTCAACCTGCTGAAGAAATTCGGGTATGGGGCGGCAAAGTGGAGGATTTCAAAGATTCCGATGGTCGGGTCTGGCACGGCGGACAAAATGAGAAAAAGACTGGGGCGGTTGGATCGAAAAGTTGCCTCGCGTCGCAGAAGTCCAAAATCTCACGAAAGATGCTGAGAAGTTAGCGAAAAAAGAGGGCTACGATACAGAACTTTTCTACGCTGTGAGTTGGGCACAGTTTCCCGATACCGTTAAGATGGACCTGAATACCGGTAAAGGCATATTCAATGTGACCTATCTCGTCGGCGAACACTGGTCCCCGAACAATCGCGGTTTCGATATTATCATCGAAGACGAGATCGTCGAAGAGGAATATGTGACACCCGGAAAAGATGAGATCGATATTAAGCGATATGAAGGCATTGAAGTTAAAGATAAGGTGATGAGCCTTGAGTTCGCGGGTAACCCGGATACGGGTGCCGGTGATCTCAATGCGATGTTTAGCGGTATAGAGGTTATTCCCGCATTAGCTGTTGACCCGCAGCAGAAACTCACGACAACGTGGGGCGCGCTGAAATTGATGCGCGAAAACTAACAACAGATGGAGGCAATTTCGATGAGATTTTTTGGTGTTTTAACAGCAGTATTTTTGGTAGTAATGCTCGCCGTACCGACGTTGCTACCCGCAGAAGAATTCCGTGTATGGGGCGGTAAGACAGATGATTTCACCGATTCACAGGGTCGCGTCTGGAACGGTGCACAGCAGACGGATCAATCATGGGGCGGTTGGGTTGAAAAAGAACCGCGAGTCGCTGAAGTCATAGAGTTGACAGCGGATGCAGAAGCACAAGCCGAAGAAGCAGGCTACGATGTGGATCTCTTCTATGCTGTGAGTTGGGCACAGTTCCCTGACACTGTTAAGTATCAGTTCAAGACTGGGAACGGTTTTTTTGATGTGACCTATCTCGTCGGTGAACACTGGTCGCCAGAAAACCGTGGTTTCGATATTTTCATTGAAGAGGAAAACGTCGAGCCGCTCTACATTACACCGGGCAGACATGAGATTGATATCAAGACCTACCCCGGGATTGAGGTGAGCGATGGTGCGCTTGATCTCAACTTCGCTGGAAATGAGGAGACCGGTGCAGGCGATCTAAACGCGATGTTTAGTGCTTTGGAAGTTGTGCCTGCTGCGAGCACTGATGTGGATCCGAAGCAAAAACTCACGACGACGTGGGGCGCGCTGAAAAATATTCGTCAGTAAAATACGCACCAACTGTAAAAAAGCCCGCGGTATTCTCGTTACCGTGGGCTTTCTGTTTTTATAGTTTTCAGTCGTCAGTTGTCAGTTAAGAGGTCAACGACTGTTAAAAGAAAACATTGGTGAATTATAGTAAAGTTTAGAATTAATTAGACACATCACATCAAAGCGATTCCGATCTTATTCCCCCCTGATAAGGGGGGTTAGGGGGGTTATCTTCGTAAAAGTGTTCATTTATTTTCGGATTTTACTATAAAAGATAAACTGGTAACTAATAACTATTTCACACCTTCGGGGTTGTTAAATCGCCACTCAAGATTGTAGGACACCAGAATTTCTCAATGTATTCGATGATTAACTGCGTTCCCTCCTCATGACTGACATACGGGGGTTTGAACGGGTTGTACATCGCATCCGTGAGGTCGCGTGCGAGAACAGCGTTAAACCCCCAACGCACCATCTGCTTAATCGCGAATGAGCGTCCAAGCACACACATATTCGTGTGAACACCCATAAAGATGATGTTCTTGATACCTTTATGATGAAATAGGTTATAGACCTCCTGCCCGTTGTCGCTAATCGCGTCTTCATCAGCGATGTCGATGACAGGATGCTGACGGTGCCACGCTTTGTAGCTTTCAGCCTCACCTGTATCCGAGCCGCCATCAGAAGCATCAACGGGTAGCGGCGGATCGGACATTTCGCGCTCAGCGGGCGGATCGGCGTGTGGAAGCTCGAGCACTGCGCGGCGCGCCGGGTGTGCCTCGTAAAAATCCATAGTATCGGAGGGCGCGTGGATAATCTGTATACCGTTTTGTCTTGCGCGTTCAAGCACGATATTCATCCGGGGTGCCATCACGTTTACACGCTCCGTCGCCCCCCAAGACCAATGTTCGTTCCACATATCAATGACAACAATAGCGGTCTCAGAGAGGTTCCAATCGACCTCTTCTTCGATAACGCGCCACCCGTTTCTGCCGACGGTGCGTGCTTCCTGTCGGCGGGTTGAAAGGGTCAAGGTTTCAGTCGCTGAAAAGGCATGGCTTAAGAGGTTAAGTAGCATCGGTGTCTGCTCCTTTACGAAAGACATAAGCGTCTTTGTAGCGTCCGTAGTAGTTTTTTCGGATCCCACAGATACGAAACCCGAATTGTCGGTAGAGATACTGTGCCGGTAAATTGCTGACAGCGACTTCCAGAAACACCTCACGTTCGGCGTCTGCCTGCATCATTTCCAATGCCGAGATCAGCAGATATTTGCCGATACCTTGCCGTTGATAAGTAGGTGGTACAGCGATGTTCAGGATATGTGCTTCTTCATGAAGGATGTTGAACACTATATAACCGACGACAGTGTCCTCGCGGCGTGCGACGTAAAAATACTCATACGACCGAGGTCGTTTCAAGCACAATGTAAAGTATGTTTTGCTCCAAGGGTTCTCAAAACATTGGTTCTCGATTTCTAAGACCTGTTGGAGGTCATCTGCCTGCATCGGTTCAAATATGAGTTCTTGGAGTGGGTTTCGGGCTGCCATTATGGTAAATATGTATAGGCCCCTGTTTCTAAAAAGATAGCGAGAGTATAGCATATTGTGGAATTGGTGTCAATTGGTTGTCAGTACACAGTCGTCAGTTGTCAGTACTCAGTTAAAGAGACGTTAATTGATCAGAACACCTCTTAACTGAAAACTGACAACCAATAACCAATAACCATTGTCAACTAATTGATTTTTTTCGGAAAGTCTGTTATAATTCACTTATTCAGGGAAATCTGTCTACAAGAAGGAGCGCGCTATGAAAGATTTTGCTTTTACAGGTGGACGTCCGGATCCATATACATTCCCCACGGAGGGGCTGATTGCGGCAAGTGAGAAGGCACTCCGCAAATTAGGCGGCGATTTGGTTAACTACCCCGGTGAATCTGGGTACAGTGGGCTGCGCGAACTCGCTTCCATGCGATTTGAACGGCGCGAAGGGGTCCCGCTGCCGATAGAAAACATCTCCATCACCTCCGGTTCTATGCAGGCGCTGGAATTAGTACTCGGAACACTTATCAACCCTGGCGATACCGTGCTAACAGAGGAATACACTTACAGCGGTACCTTGGGCATCATGCGGCATCTCAAGGCGAACATCGAAGGCGTGTCCATGGACTATATTGACGGGATGGATATGGATGCGTTGGAAGTGAAACTCAAGGAACTCAAAACAAAAAATATCCGTCCAGCGTTGATTTATACGACGTCGAACCATCAGAACCCGACAGGTGCAATCCTCTCGCTTGAACGCCGACACCAGATGCTGGCGTTAGCAGAGGCGTACGATACGGTGATTGTTGAGGACGATTGCTACGGCGATATCGACTTCACCTCAACACCGACACCGAATTCGCTCTTTAAATTAGATACGTTGAATCGGGTAATCTTCATCGCAACGTTCTCTAAAATTTTAGGGGCAGGTGTCCGGCAGGGCTATTTTGTGGCGCGTCAACCCTATTACGATCAAATCCACCAGAACCGATGGGACGGTGGAACAAGTGCCTTGGCGAGTGCCATCGTTGCTGAATTCTTTACCGAGCACCTCGAAGCGCATCTCGTGAAGACAAACGCTGCCGTCGGTGCGAAATGTCAGGCTGTCGTCGATACGCTTGACGCGCATGTTAGCGATCTCTGTACTTGGACACGCCCGCGCGGCGGGTTGTTTCTCTGGATAGATCTACCCGAATCAACGGATATGCAGAAGTTGCAACAGTTAGCATCCGAAAAAGGGGTCGGCTATAGCAACGGGAGTGCTTTCCACTACGCAAATGAACAGGTGAAGGCGATCCGGCTTGCTTACGCTTACTGCCATGTCGATGATATTCCTGAAGGGATTACGTATCTCTGTGAAGCGATCCGTGCGGCGCAGTGCTCCGAAGCAGGTTAAGGAGGCGAAAATGAAAAACCAACTTTTTGCTTTACTCGCAGCTATCATGGCATTAGGATTTACGACGACCGCTTATAGCGAAACCGTTGTTTCTCTACAACCTAAGACTGACATCACTGCTGCGTCCGTTGGTGAGCACGTGGCAATTGACATTAAAATAATGGGCGGCAAAGGTGTTGCAGGGTATGGACCGTTTGTCGTCTTTAATTCGACAGCACTAAAGTACATCGGGACAACAGCTGGTGACTATCTTCCGACAGGCGGCATTTGGATGAGCCCGGAGTTGAATGATGATGGGAGTTATGATGTCACGCTCACTGCCGGGGATACAACAACATCGGGCAAATCGGTACAATTTCCACCGGCGGAAGTTGCCCCAGAGCCTGCGGTACAGTTCTCAATAGACAGTGTGTTGTTTGAGATTCCAGCACTGCCGCCTGATTCAGAATTACCAAGCGGCGAGTATTGGGCGTTCTCCATCTTAGCTTCATCGCCGCCTGGTGCCGACACAAAACCAGTCCCTGTGGATGGTGATGGGACACTTGCGACGCTTATCTTTGAAGTTATTGAAGCGAAACCCGCCGCTATTACATTGCTGGATATCAACCTCTCCAATACCGACGATCTGCCGTTGGAAAGCACCCTCCAAAATAGTTTGATAATCGTAAATGCTGCGGACACACCGGGAAGAACGGCTGCGGATGTGAACGACGATGGCATCGTTAACATTTTAGACCTGGTCTTCGTCGCCGACAAGTTCGGACAACCCGTCGCCGATGCGAACCGGGCTGCGGATGTGAACGACGATGGTCAGATTAATATTCAAGACCTTGTCCTGATCGCACAGCATTTCGGAAAAGAAAAATAAAGAGGAGCGAACCGTTGCGCAATATTATCCTTATATCCTTGGATACACTTCGGGCATCGAGTATGAGTTGTTATGGGCATCACCATCTGACAACACCGCACCTTGATACCTTGGTGGAAAAATCGACGCTTTTCGAGCAGTGTATCAGTCCGCACATCCCGACGCACCCCGCGCATACAACGATGTTCACGGGCAAGGATGTTTTGTCTCACCAAATCATTACACAAGGCGGGACGGTCAACTTAGTGGAAGATGTTAAGACCATCCCTGAGTTATTAAGCGAAGCAGGCTACTTCACTGTCGCTGCGGACAATTTGGGACGCTGGTTCCAGCGCGGTTTCCCCGAAGGACAGTATCGCGGCTACCAGTGGGAAAGCGGATTCCGTAAAGCGCGAAAGGCGGAAGCGGTTAACGAGACAGCCATCGCACTCTTAGACCTTGCCCAGGCACAAGATAAGCCCTGGTTCGCTTTCCTCCATTATTGGGATCCACATACGCCTTATCATCCACCGCTCCCGTTTGAACGGATGTTTTATAGCGGCGACGAATGCGATCCGAACAATCGAAGTATGGATGCCGTTTACGCATGTGAACCTTTCACGGACTATTTCCGGCAGTGGATGTGCACGCCGGATCCGTCGGACCCTGAAAACATTGCGAAAAAGCGACTCTGGCGAGATATACGCTATGTGAATTCACAGTACGATGCCTCAATCGCCTACATGGACGCGTGCCTCGCCCAACTTTTTCGGTATTTACAGGATTCCGAGCAGCTTGAGGAGACATTGCTGATTATTACCGCTGACCATGGCGAAGAACTCGACGAACACGAACTCTGGTACGATCACCATGGGCTTTACGAGACGAATTGCCATGTACCCTTAATTGTCCACTGCCCCGCGCACCTTCAGGAAGGGCAGCGACTTGGCGGTCTCGTCCGTCTCACCGATATTGCACCGACCATCCTTGATTACGCAGGATTAGACGCGGTGACGGCGCGCGAGAAGATGGAAGGCACAAGTCTGCGTTCACTGATGGAAAACGGTTCGGACGACGGCACGACGGAGGCAGTCTATCTTACCGAATGCGGCTGGATGAAAAAACGCGGGTGGCAGACGCAGAAGTGGAAATTGATTATTGAAACCGGTGGTACCCCTGCTGTGTATAATACACCAGATTTGGAACTCTACGATCTTGAAGAGGACCCAGACGAGGTCTACAATCTCGCTGAGGAAGCGGACGATGTCGTTGCGCGTTTGAAAGCCGATATGGACGCTTTTCTACAACGCAGACTCGCCGAGACCGGGCTGCCCGACCCAACAATTGAACAGGATATTACCATGCGCCGCATCGGTGATAAATCGAAGGCGGTACCACTCTAAAGAGAGAGGCATCATGAAACATAGAAATAGATTACATCTTGCCACCCCTTGGTGTGTGATGCCAATGCTGCTTATAGCTTCGATCGTTTTCAACAGTTGTACAGCATTGAAAGAGGCACAGCAACGTCGCGAAAAACGGATTCTCGAAGAACGGAACACAAGCACCCTGATGCTCAAACCCTCAAATGCGACAATTGAAATTCGTGAGGACGCACTGTTCGGTGAAAGTGACCACTATACGATCAAATTTGCCGAAGATTTGCACGAGCATCCAAATTTTGACGAGGCTCCAGAACGGAAGGAATTTACCCGCAGCGCACTCGGCTACATGGAGAGCCTTTACGATGCGATGTACAAACTCTTCGGATTTCAACCGAAGCACAAGATTCATGTAACGTTGCACGATGCCTATAGAAACAACAGACACGCTGCATTTACAAGAACCGAATATCGTTCCGGAATGCTGGACGGACGATATGTGAGATTTATTACCAATATTCACATGGATTTCCCGATGCAGATGTACGAAAAACACGGTGTCCGGGTTCATGAACTGACGCACGCTTTCACAAATATCTATTATATCCCCGTATGGTTTTCAGAGGGCCTCGCTGTCTTAATTCAAACAGAATATGCCCAAGGCGGTTTGCACCCTAAATTCGATAGCCTCCAGGGCAATTTGAACATCGATCTTAACGGTGTGAATCAGTTGGAAAGCTGGGGCGGGCACACCGAAAACAGTCCGTTGACGCAGTGGCGTTATAGATACTCGTATACGCTCGTTTCTCAGTTGCGAGAAAAATACGGACACGATTTCTATATCCGGGTTTTTAAACTGATGGACGCGGACGGTCTCCATCAAAAACTCGCAGAAAGTATGGAGACGAGTTTCCTGGTCTACTATTTCAGTAAAGCCGCGGGTGAGGACCTGGTGCCGTTCTTCAAAAGATTGCATTTCACGGTGCGTAAATTGACAAAAGAAGATATTCTTAAACACATTGAAATGAATACGAATCGGAGGCAATGATGCGTGCGAAATTCAATATACACAAGATTTTCACATCGCTGCTATTTGGGTTGATGTGCTTATGCTACGGTTGCGTGATTGGGCAGAAGTGGACCCAAAACTACACTCTTTTGCCGGGTGTTACCGCAAACGATCCGGCACTCATTGATAACGATCTTGAAACCATCGGGCAGTCCCAACGCAAAAAGGGGTCTGGTAGCCCAATCACCGACCTTGAAATCCCATCAGAAGCGATTATCCATTTACCGGAGAAAAAATCAGTCTATCGTATTATCATTCACGCCACGAACTTAGAGGAATTCGAGGTACAAGCATTCAACTCACGGGGTGAATGGGATAAAATCTACGACCGGCGAAAGAATACGGAGCGTATTATTGACATTCGGCTCAGTAAAGTTGTCACAACGGCAGGTATTAAGGTAGTGGTGCGTAGGACGACAGAAGATGCCGCGCTACGGCGGAAAAACATTCAACTCGATCGAGAAAATACGGAGACCGCTGACGGTCTGCGACGCGGGCGTTATGTTTACCATCTAAAAGGTCCGACGACTGCACTTGCCAAGATCGCAGAGATTGAGTTGTATGGGTACGCAACAGCCGCCAATGATTAGCCATCGACGGAATAGTTATCAGTACTCAGTCATATTTTTCTGGCAGTTACAAGAAAGCATCCACCACAAATCGCCTCTTAACTACAACTGAATACTGAAAGATTTTTCGCAGAAAAATCGCACTGAAAACTCCTATGCAATCCAGTCGTTTTCAACAACACTTAGACCGTTACCTCGGTATCCCGCTCTGTGCCATGCTCAGCCTATTTTGTAGGCGTGTCCGGGCACCAGAGACCCCGAAAAAAATCCTCTTCATCCAACTCTCTGCATTGGGGGACACCATTTTGGCTGTTCCGACCATCCGTGCTATATGGCACGCCTTCCCAGATGCCGAACTCACGATGTTAGCATCGCCGACGAATCTGAACTATTTGGCAGACTGCCCCTATATTGATAAACACCTCACCTTCCAGATGCCGGTGCACCGGCTGTTTGCCCCGCTCCGTAACGAAGGATTCGATTGGGCGATCGACTTGGAGCATTGGCCCCGATTGAGCGCACTCCTCGCCTATGTTAGCGGTGCTCCCTTACGGGTCGGGTTCCGAACGAAAGGACAGCACCGTCATTTTCTTTTCTCAGAGACCGTCGAACACATTCAAGGACGCCACGAAGTACGGAACTTCTTGGACATTGCGATGCGACTGGCGTGCTCGACACAAGAATTCGCGCTTGAAACCTGGTTCAGCGAGACAGCGCGCACGTCGGTCCGCGAAATTTTGGTCAGAGAACGGCTCTCACTTGACGTACCCTTTGTCATCTTACACCCGGAGGCAGGGAGACGGGGCGAACCGCGGAGACGGTGGCCCCAAGAACGTTATGTCGCATTAGCAGATGCCCTTGTTGAACACCACAGCGTGCAGATTGTTCTGACAGGCGCCCCTGATGAAATTCAAGTCTCCGAGGCAATTGCAGCGCGAACGAGGCATCGCGCGGTTGTGTTAGCAGGGAAAACAGATGTGAATCAACTCGCTGCACTTTTTGCGGATGCAGCCTTAGTCGTGAGCGGGAATTGCGGTCCGATGCATCTCGCAGCGGCAACCGAGACACCGGTAGTCGGATTGCACGGCCCGACAAATGCTGCCCAATGGGGACCTTGGAGTCACAATGGAAATATCGTTCGCGGGGAGATGCCGTGTAGTCCGTGTCTGAATTTGGGGTTTGAATACGGGTGTCAGGCGTTACCTGACGGCACATCGCCGTGTATGCACACGATCGACGTCTCCACTGTACTTGAGAAATGTGAACAGTTTTTGGAAAACAGTCGGTAGTCAGTAAGTAGGAAAACAAACGCCAAATCGCAGTAATCTTCTGTAGGAGCGATCTCAAGGTCGCGACTGTTCAGTCAAATTGGACAAAAACTTAAAACTAAAGAGGCGGGGTTTAACACCCCGCCTCTCACAATTTGAGCCTTCGGCGCGGTTAAAAACCACACCCACTGCTTCAAATGTAGTGATCTAATACATGTCACCACCCGGAGGCATCGGCGGCGCAGGTGCTTCCTTCTCAGGCAATTCTGCGATGAGAGTTTCGGTAGTAATCATCAACGCTGCGATACTGGCGGCATTTTGCAATGCGACCCGCACGACTTTAGTTGGATCGGGGATACCAGCCTCAAACATGTCGATAAAACGATCTTGATGGGCATCGTAGCCAACGTTCCCGCCTTCGTCTTTGACTTTAGCGATGATGACGGAATCTTCTTGTCCGGCGTTTCTCGCGATTTGACGGAGCGGATCTTCGAGTGCCCGTCGGACGATGGAGACACCAACGGCTTCGGTAGCGTCTTCGAGTTCAAGAGCGTCAAGTGCAGCTTGGGATCTCACGAGTGCGACCCCACCACCGACAACAACACCTTCCTCAACGGCGGCGCGTGTGGCGTGCATTGCGTCTTCGACGCGTGCTTTCTTCTCTTTCATCTCGACTTCCGTAGCAGCACCGACGTTAATCACAGCGACCCCACCGGCGAGCTTTGCGAGACGTTCCTGCAATTTTTCACGGTCATAGTCGGATGTTGTGTCTTCGATCTGTCTACGGATCTGATCAATTCGCCCTTGAATAGATTCGGTTGTCCCTTCGCCTTCAACAATAGTCGTGTTGTCTTTGTCAATAACGACACGTTTGGCACTGCCGAGATCGTTCAGCGTGATGTTCTCGAGGTTAATACCGAGGTCTTCAGAGATGACGCGTCCATTCGTCAGGACTGCGATATCTTCAAGCATCGCTTTCCGACGGTCTCCATAGCCCGGTGCCTTCACGGCGGCGCAGCGGAGGGTTCCGCGAATCTTATTGACGACGACAGTTGCGAGTGCTTCGCCTTCAACATCTTCAGCGATAATCAACAGCGGTTTGCCCTGCTGTGCGGTGCGTTCTAACACAGGCACGAGATCTTTAAGGCTGCTAATTTTCTTTTCATGAATAAGGATCGCGGCATCTTCTAAAACGACTTCCATACGATCCGCATCTGTGACGAAGTAGGGAGAGAGGTAACCGCGATCAAACTGCATACCTTCAACGACATCAAGATTCGTTTCAAGGCTTTTGGCTTCTTCGACGGTAATAACGCCATCTTTCCCGACGCGTTCCATCGCGTCAGCGATGAGGTCCCCGATAGCGTTGTCGTTATTCGCGGAAATAGCGGCGACTTGTGCGATCTCAGTCTTCTCAGAGACCTCTTTGCTCAAGTCATGAACTGCGCCAACGACGGCTTCAACAGCCTTTTCGATACCGCGCTTCAGTGCCATCGGGTTGTGCCCTGCGGCGACATTTTTCAAGCCTTCACGATAGATGGACTGTGCAAGAATTGTAGCAGTGGTCGTTCCGTCGCCAGCGACATCGCTGGTTTTAGATGCGACCTCTTTGACCATCTGTGCGCCCATATTTTCGTAGGCATCTTCGAGTTCGATTTCTTTAGCGACAGTAACACCATCTTTGGTGATTGTCGGTGCGCCGAATTTTTTATCGAGTACGACGTTCCGCCCTTTAGGACCCAACGTCACTTTAACAGCGTCCGCGAGTTTGTCAACGCCCTGTTTAATGGCGCTCCTTGCCTCTTCATCAAACGCTAGTTGTTTTGCTGCCATGTGTTTAACTCCTTTTCTTAGTTAACCTTGGCTAAGATATCATCTTCGCGCAAGATGAGATATTCGGTGTTATCATACGTAACTTCTGTGCCACCATATTTAGCGAAAAGAACCAAGTCGCCGACTGCAACGTCAACAGCTTGCCGTTCACCGCTGTCGAGCAGTCTACCGTTGCCAACAGCAACGACTTTGCCTTCCTGCGGTTTTTCTTTCGCTGTATCAGGGATAATAATCCCGCCGCTGGTTGTCTGTTCGTCGTTATCTGAACGTTCGACGAGAATCCTATCGCCAAGGGGTACAAGTGCCATATCGTTGAATTCCTCCTTGAGTTTGGCGTAAAAATTGTAAGCGGAGACGCGTGTGTCTCCCACTAATCTCTATTGAGATGGCAAAACACCATCTTCATGCACAAATATAAGCAATTTTCGTGCCAATCTCTGGAATCCCCAGATTATCAGGGTTAAAACGCCGAGCGTGACATTTTGGCAGGTTTTTAGATGTGACAAATTGTCATTTTCAAAAATAACAATTGAATAGAGTGTGCCATTTTGGCACTGTCGATACTTATCCTGCAGCAGGACACAATTCCACTCGTCCGGTTTCACCCGAGCGATAGGCAGCAGCAAGAATCTCGTTTGCCCGCAAACCATCAACGCCCATCGTGATCGGGGTTACACCTTTTCCGACACACGCCGCGAAATGCTCGAACTGGCTCTGATACAGATCCTCGAATTGTGAGGCAATCACTTGCTGTTCACCGTCGAAATAGGTTTTAATCTTCCAACCGTCGTCGTTGTAAACCCAGACGGTGCCTTCTGTCCCATAGAGTTCCAAGACAATATCGCACTGTGGAACAGAGAAACTGAGGTCTGTGAAGGCTTGCGCGCCGTTATCGAAACGCATGAAAATACCACCCGTCTCTTCAACAGCAGTCCCTTGTCCTGTAGCATTATAGAACGCACTGACAGCATTCACTTCACCGATAAGATAGCGAAGCAAATCTACACTGTGGGGACCGAGATCCATGAAGCATCCGCCCCCCCCTTTTTCCGGTTGCGCTCGCCATTCATCAGGCGCAAGTTGATACTGTTTCAGGAACGGCATACGTCCATGCACAAGCTGCCCGAAACGTCCTTCGTCTATCCATGTTCGGATCTGCTGGAAACAAGAATGGAATCGGAAGAGGAAACAGATCTGCAGGTGCACGCCATTGGCATCACAAGCGGCGATCATTTCCCTGCATTCCTGTGGTGTGAGTGCCATCGGTTTATCGCAAAGTACATGGAGACCGCGCGCTGCGGCGGCGATGACCTGTTCGGAGTGTAGGTGAACGGGTGTTGAGACATAAATTGCATCCAGTGCATCATCTCCGAAGAGTGTATCAACGGTAGTATAGGCTTTAGTTGCCCCGTGTTCGCGTGCGAGTCGTTCCGCGCGTGCGGTATCGCGTGAGAGGAGTGCGTGAAGTTCCGCACCATCCGCCTTTTTGATTGCTGGCATTGCCCGCCGCTGTGCGACGCTCCCCGCGCCCAGCACGCCCCATTTTAAGCTCATTATTTTTGACCTCGTCTGTGTTGTGTTGTGGGTTGCATTATACAGGATATTTGGAAATACCTCAATGTTTTTTAGTTATCAGTTGTCAGTACTCAGTTATCAGTTAAGAGTTATGCTGTAACGGGTACAACAAAAGTAATGTCCAGAAATACCCAAGCAAAAACACCACAAGAGCGTCCCTGAAAATTGCAAGGTTTTTGAAAAAAAACGAACTGAAAACTGAGGACTAACTAAACAGCAAGTGCAAGCCTGTGGCAAATAGAAAAAACAGGACGATCCTTGAAAAAACGCGTTCCGGTACCCGGTTGTTTAACGCAATACCTGTCAGCACGCCGAGTCCGATAAACGGTAAGAGCGCGACGGCTTCAACCAGAATCTCGAAAGAGAAGAGTTCAAGTTGATAATAGAACGGGATTTTGATGAGATTGAGGGAAAAATAAGTAGCCGTTGTTGTAGCAACGAAGGCGGTGTTACCGAGGCGTTGGGGCAGGAGATACATAACGACGACAAGTCCACCCATGTGTGCAAGCGTTGAAAATGCACCAGCAAACATCCCCGCGATCAACCCTTGCCACAGTTTGAATTGGAGTGCTGTGTTGGTTGACGCTTCCGAGTTTCCGAGCAGCGGTTGCCAGTACGGTCGTAAGAATTCCAGTACGGCAAAGAGACAAGCGATGCCGCCAATTACTTTCTTCAGATGAACGTCGGAGATGTCCTTTAAAATCAGGCTTGCGAGAGCAATACCGAAAACAGAACCGAGAATGAGACGTGTGACGCTTTGGCGGTGCCACCGTTTCCAATAATAGCGGAGTGAGAAGACATCCGTTGAAAAGAGCAACAGCAGCATCAGCCCGATAACGTTCCGTGCGCTGCGGAAGTGCGTGAACATCGGAACGACAATCATACCGATACCGCCACCGAAACCGGCTTTGCTGACACCGGTAAGCCATGCGCCGAAGCAGAGGATAAGGATTTCGTAGATGGTGGTAAAGCCTCCTTTTTGGTGAGATGAGTATAGCGGATTGTCGGTAAATTGTCAAGTGGCTGTTAGCTGTCAGTCGGTGCTTTAATCTGGTAGCTTCAGCTGGAAATGACAAAAAGCGGAGAAAACTGCGAAATTCAATGCCCTTGGGCTAAAAAGAATTATTTGACATCCGCCCTGAAATGTGATACAATTTATGAGATGTTTTCACAATTTTAAATTCCAATGGAGGCTAAAAAATGGTTCAAGTTGAAGTGAGCGTAGACTCAGGCGAAGCGTTTGATCGCGCGCTGGCACGTTTTAAAAAAATGTGCGGTAAAGCAGGTATCGTTACAGAAATTAAAAAACGGAGTTTCTATGAAAAGCCGAGCGAGAAACGGCGTCGCATCGAAATGAAACGGCAGCGGAAAGTCAAACCGCGTAGAATGGGTGACCGTCCACAATATCATCACAATAATAGCGGCAGTGGCGGCGGTGGCTCCCGCTAAGACAATACGAGGAGAAATGAATGGCAGATTCGGCAACTGACGCAGCTGCGGAAAATTACAAAGGGCTTTTGATTCAATACTGCCAAGAACGCGGGCTGAGCCAACCCATTTATACCGAGACACAACTCGGTCCGGCGGACGCTCCGCAGTGGCAGGTGAAAGTGTCTTACGGCGACCAAGTACACGAAACACCCAACCCTGTTTCCGGTTCAAAACGATTTGCACACCAGGTCGCCTCACAGCAAGTGTTAACTGAAATTAACTCACGCCGTGAAAGCTTCTTATCGGGTGATAGAGTCGGTACACCGCTCGCATCCGCCCCTACCGACATACCTGTCGCTAACCCGATTGAAGTGCCTATGCCGCTTGTGTCCAGTGCACTGACCATTGCCAACGAACGGCTCACCACATCTCAACCTTCCCGATATCGGACACTCACGGATGCCGAATTTTCAGAAAAACTCTCCGAACTGACATTAAAGATTATTCGGACCCTGCTTGAGAGATCGGAGAAGGAACAGATTACATTTCGGTAGGATAGAGCTTTCTGTGCGATGCTGATTTTTTCTCGCCGGCGAGGTTTATAGCCTCGCCGTTTTTTTTTAATCACGGAAGAGCTGCCGGCTGATAACTGATGACGATTTCCATATTTCTTTGACATCCCACCATAAAATGCTATATAATACCAATGCTAATTGATAATCCGGCTTAAGAAGGGCTGCTGTTTTTAGTTATCGCCAGTGCGATTCGGAATACAGATCGAATTTCGGCGCGTCCCCACAAAACCGTATCTACCGAGTGTAGAACAACACCAACGACTGATAACTGACGGCTGATAGCCAATTACTCCTTTTTACCTAAAAAATAGACAGCTGATGCCAGAATATGCGCATCTTTATGTCGTGATAATACCACATCGAGCAATAGCAACGGAAACGTTAGCCACCCGACGAGCAGTGAGATCGCTTTCGCAACAAGCAGGCTGCCAAAAGAACAGATAAGTCCGATGTATTCTCGGAAGATCCAGTGTAAAGCCGTCGTCGGACCCGCGCACGCATCACTTTCAATCTCGGAAAATGCAGCACAGAGTTCGACAATGCCGGGCAGTGTCCAGCGTTGGTAATCATGTGGTGAGGCGTGGTAACCTTGCAAAAACGGCACCGCAATGCAGATATAGCCACCGGGCTTCAGGACACGATAGATCTCGGAAACAACACGGTTCGGAGACTGGACATGCTCAAGGACGGCTTCAGAAATCACGGCATCGAAAGTCTCATCTTTAAAAGGTAAGAGATGTCCATCCGCTATGATGTCAACTTCTGGAGTTGCTTCGATTTCGAGGTTAATGATATTCGAGGCACGTCGCCGGTTACCAGCACCGAGGTCCAAGATGTTTGCGTTAGGACCGAGTTGACGGATTAGCCGTTTGACGCACCGGTTCCAACGTGGCGCTGGATACGGGCATCCGATGAAGCAGGATAAGAACGGGTTTTGTCTGAGTTTGCGTTTGATACGTGAAATCAGATCGGGCATAGAATAGTTATCAGTGGAATAGTTGTCAGAAGAATGGTTCTCAGTACGGTTTTCTACGAAAATCTTTCAACTATTATTATTATGAACAACCTTACCGAAAAATACGAGGATTCCTTCGATAATATTGGAACGTTAACCTTGCGGCTCAGTGTGAATGTCTGGCATCAATTCATAGCCCACAAATGTCTCCAGCAAGCATCGTCGTTAGCGTTTAACACGTTATTGTGCCTCGTGCCATTGTCTGCGATCGCGCTGTTTTTGCTAAAGACATTCGGTGCCGTTGAGGACGGTAACTCGCCGTTGATCGCTGCGCTACGCGATAATTTTCTACCACGCTATGGTGCCGAGGAGATTGTATCAGAACTTTCCGGTTTTGCCAATAGAAATCTTGGTGGACTCGGTATCGGCGGTTTCCTGTTGTTTCTTCTCGTTTCAACGATGCTGTTTATATCCGTCGAGCAGCACTTCAACGATATTTGGGGGGCGCGGCGACGGTTACCCGTGATGCAAGCGTTCCAGAAATACGCCGTTTTTTACACGCTGTTATCCGTAGGACCGCTACTAATATGGCTCTTCTTTTCGAGCACTACGAACTGGGTCTATGCCCACGTGTTCCCGTGGATGCTTGTCTACTGCCTCTTTTTCCTTATGTACATAGCGATGCCGAATACGACAGTGAAGTGGCGTGCAGCACTCTTAGGAACATTCATCGCGGGGACGCTGTTCCAGATGGCGCGTCTCGCGTTTGGCAGTTATCTTGAACTCGTCTGGAAAAACTATAGCGACATCTACGGCGCACTGGCACTGCTTATCATCCTCGCAATCTGGACATACACAACTTGGGTAATAATCTTGCTCGGGGTGGAGGTCTCAAACGTGTTTCAGCATCTTGGACAGCCGAGGGTTGCGCGTGGGATATTCCAGCATGGTAGCAACGGCTATCTAAACAGCTTTGGTGTTATCGCGTTGTTCTTGATTGTGGCGGAACAGTTCTCTAAAGGTGAAAGTGCGTGTACAACCGAACAAGTGGCAGCGTCCTTAGGTATCGCCGAGGAAGTCGTCCACGAGAGTTTCGAGCGGTTCAAGGCGGCAGGGTTAATGTGTGAGGTGCAGGGCGATACCGATGGGTATTTGCCAGCACGTGCGTTAGAGACAATTACGCTGGATCAACTCGTCGCGGCGGTTGAAGATGAGATGACAGCACACTTCGCTGAAGGTTTATCGTCTGAGGTACGTGAGCGTATGTTGGAAGTGCTTGCAGAGTCGCAGCGGGAGTGTTTGGAGAAGGTCACAGTCGCGTCGTTGTTGTGAAATGACCCAGTGCTCCCACTTGCGCTGGCGAAGTTTGGAAACCTCGCCAGCGCGACGGTGAGAACCTGATAGCAGAACGCTACAGAAACTTCCATAACAAGAAGAGATGCTGGGCCTTACGTTTTCGCTATTAGGGTTGGTAACCCGACCTCTTTCGTAGGTCTGCCTCATTTACTCCGGTGCGAATTCACTGGCTTTTACGTAATAAAAGAACCCAATACACATCTCATCGGTCGTCTTTTCGCCCCAACCAACGGGAATAGGCGGATCGTTCGGGTTTGCGGGGTTCTCCGCCGAGTTGTCAAAATGCGAGACGAGGTTCACACGCGTCCCCGCTGGTAAAAAGAGCGGTTGCTGGTAGTGATAGATGTCCTGCCAATTGAAATCCCAATCTTGGATCCAGATGAGGTCATGCGTTTCACCTTCAGCGGTCGTCGCGGTGAGACGCATATCGCGTCCGAGGAGATGCATGTGCGGCATCGCCGCCAAAAGATAGACATCCTGCTTGATGTCCCGAGAGGCTAATACCTCGTGCCAAGCGTCGCCAGGAGGGATGACGAATTTGGAGTTGGTCGCGTCGCCGATGTGGAGTTTTGCAGTGTTCGGGGTTTTCGAGAAATAGAGCCCCAAACGGGATCGGTCATATTCAATGTTTCCGGTGCGATAGTAATGCACCTGCATAACGATGTCAGCACCTTTTGGCAAGAGGAACCCCACCCCATCAGGCAAAACGGACGGCGTAACACCGGGTGCCCAACCACCGAGTGATCCGACAGAATCAAACCCAGGTCCCGTGCCATCGGTGACATAACCGGGTTTCGGATCCTGCGCGTCAAGTTTGCGTGCCTCACCGTTGACATCAAGGTACGGGATGACGTGATGGACGGTTTTTCGGTTACCGGGCTGCACATCAACAGCTTGGACGTACATATCCGTCTCGAAGTGAGTCGGTATGATGAACTGTCGATATTCGTCTTCGCCTTCAGGTGCGATCTCGTATTCGACCGGCATCTCAGCGATCCAATCCGGTTCACCGAGTGCCCAACCGTCGTGAAATTCCGGGGCAGCGGGGACAGCGTTGAGGTCACCCGGTGGCGCACCTGCTGTTACCCAGTGTGCGATCATCTCGATTTCAGTATCCGTAAGCGTGCGTTCACCTTTGAAGTGTCCGTAGCCGGATGCAGGTTTCCACGGTGGCATCAGGCGCGCCTGTGTGTATTCAGCGATTTCGGTTGCCCAGACCTTCGCGTCCTCGTAGGTGGCAAGTGTGAACGGCGCGACTTCGCCTTGACGGTGACATGTCTGGCAATTCTTTTGGAGTATCAGCGCGATGTGTTCGCTATAGGTAAGCTGCGTCGGGAACTTTGCTTCCGAAAGATGGAGCGTGCATCCGAACGCCGGTGTCTCTTCAACGGAAACGGGGGCACCCGTGTGCGTCGCGAGAAGTGCATCGTATAGGTATCGGTGTTTGATACGGGTCTCATAGCGATTATCGTCAATAGGACCGCGGTAACGGAGCGTGCGGGTCGTGTCAATGACGACGGCTTGTGGGGTCATCGTCGCACCGAGTGTACGCGCGAGACGACCTGTTGTATCTTTAACAACCGGAAAGGGGTATGCTGCCTTAGCGACATAGGCCTCGATGTCATCAACGGTATCATTTTCATTGGCGTAGACTGCGACGAGAGTCGTATATTTTTCTCCTGTGAATTCGGTGTGCAATCGTTTCAGGCGCATCGCGTAGCGTTGCGCGACAGGGCATTCGGTTGCAAGGAATACGAAAACGATGGGGCCCTGTTGGGTGAGTGTGTCCAAGTCGTGTCTATCGCCGCTGAGCGTCGTGAAATTGAGGTGTGAAAATTGCGTACCGATCGCGACACGGTTCGGATTTAGGGATACCTCTTGGATGACACGATTTTTGTTCGTGATGGTATATTCGGGTGCTGCATGTAGTGTGAATGGCAGCGTGAGTATCAATAATAGTGTTATTAGGTGCGGTTTCATGCGGACCTCCAGTTGTTGATTTGTCTACGACTATAGTATAACAGATTTTGCTCCAAAAGTCAAGGTTATTGTCTAAACCCAGATTTGTGAAATTACGGAATTTACAGGATAAAACCCTCAAGTCCTAAATCACTTTGTTACCATGAAAACTATTATCATCGGAATCTCTAAAATCATATCAATCATAGTTCAGACAGTAAACTGAGTCCTGATATAACTCTCACTGCAAGGCAAACTGTAAAAAACCCGCAGGCGACGAACCGAAGTCCATCGCCTGCGGGTTGAGGTAGGTTAGTTAGAATATCCCTAAGTTAATCTTGTAATTTCAGTTCGCCCCACGTCGTGCTCAACTTACCATCAGCAGAGATATCACCTTTCAAGAAACTCTGGCGCAAGGGAGGATAGAATTTCTGTCTTCACCTTCACCAGATATTCGGAGATCTCACGCAGAACCGGTACCCATATTACCAGCAGCACCGCCTGCCACACGAAGTGCGCCACTTTGCCCACTACCAAAATCTACAGGGATAAACGTTTCGCTGCCATTCTCGGCAATACCAGCAGTGCCCTCTTCATTCAAGAGGGCAAGGTAATCCGGATGGCTATCGAAAAAGGAGAGTCGCCAGTTTGAAACATTAGCGAGAACGCCAAAACCGTGTGCTGGAATAGCATCAACGCCAGGTCCTAATTACACTGTCATATCCTGCACCATCACTGGCATTACGATTAGGGCAATTAAAACAACCAAACTTGCTAAGAAAAATGTCAATCTTGACAAGTGCATTTACTTATTCTCCTCCTTAGAAAACAAAAACAATTAATTCTTCACTTGGGAACGCCGCTGTGGTTGTTCCCACTCTACATCAGCAGGAACACCTTTTTCGCACGGTTCCTACCAAAATCAAAAAGCAAGAACAGATTCAGGGATGAAATCTATTCTGAACTAACCTTAAATAATATCGGGTTTGGATGTTATGTTTGCGTTAGGGATGCTTACAAAAAGAGCCAAACCACTTGTATAAACGTTGTTAATTGTAAAATAGTTACGGAAACGTGTCAACTATTTTTTCTGCGGTGCAGTCACAGTGCGGTAATCGCTCCTACTGCACCTCATTTTCGTGTGATACCTCGTAAGAGGGCTTCGCGCTCTAAAAAGCGCCAATTGCTCTTATGTATTAATAGTATACCACATCGGTGATATGATGTCAAGTTTTTCTTCAAAAAAATTGTGGACAGGTTATTAAGATTCGTGTGTCCCCTCGCGAAAACGATATAATTTCACATTTCTACGCTTGAACTTGCGTTAATTATATCTATAGTTGCGTTTTTTGTCAAGTTTTTTTGAAAAAATATCTTTCTGGATGGAGGCTTGCATCTTCCACATTCGGATTTTTGGGCACCAGAACTTCGGTTGTGCAGGACTCCGTACTCTATTTAACACCGTTAGTATATAAAAAGTTACAAAAAATGTCAAGTATTTTATTTTCAAACTCATGTTAGGGGCTAAAATTTTCGCATGAAGGCAAGCTTTCAAGGAGAAATACCCTATAAATCACAGTTCAGACTTCAATCCGTTCAATCCAACCTACGCGACTAACAACTAATTTGCGAAATGCGATACACCTATGCTATTATATAGATGTATATAAGATATACAAGGAGCGTTTCCACATGACAGCGAATCTCGCAATTGCACAACTCCTGCTCAGTGTCTGCCTCGTGAGCGTTGCTTTAATATGGGGTATTTTCCGATACCGACGCGGCGATTACCGGCGCCGGGATCGGTATAGTAAACTCCAAGCATACCTACTCTGGGCAGTAGGCGGACTGATCGGGATTAGCACCTTTTACCCGTTATCGTTCCTCTATACTGAGCATCTCTGGCAAGAGAGCCTCGGACGGACAGACGTATTCTGGGGACTCCATAAGATTCGATGGGGTTTCTTCTTACTCTGCTTCATCGTTGCAGCAGGGTTCATGAACATAAACGCCGCAATTGCGAATGTGCTATGTCCGGAACCGCGCGAGTTCAGACGTTGGACGCATACACGCACCTTCTCTTTCCACCGAACAGTTGTCTTTATTACAATCGTGCTCGGACTACTAATGGCGACCCCGATGCTCCTGATGGACGATATCGTCCTCCGGTATCTAAACCAACCGGGTACCGAAGCCGTGCCAGCAGCCGAAGACGCACTTCACTTCGGGAAAGATCGAAACTTCTATCTCTTCAGCTTCCCGATGCACAAATGGATGAGTCTCTGGATACAAATCTTGCTGTGGGTAACTTGCATCGTTGTCGGGCTGCTTTACAACTTCTATTACCGTCGTGATGCGCATACGATGGCGCGTGTGAAACGGCATATTATTTTCCACGGGACGGCTTTATGGATGCTGTTGTTGATTGTCAATGGTTGGGGGAGTTATGTGTACCTGTGGGGCAAGGTTTATACGAAACCGTTGACAGAGCAGTTGGCGAGCGTCCACGGGATGTTCTATACAGATTCACATCTCGCGATTTCAACGAAAATCTATTGTGGCGTACTCATCAGCATCGCTGTTATTATCGTGCTTAATATTTTCTCGCGACGCCGGCTGTTGTGGTATGTAACAGCTGGCTTTTGGGGACTCAGTTATGTGGTGCTGATCCATCTATATCCGCTCGGTGTCCACATCCGTTTGCGTGTGGACCCTCAACCGAAGGAGGAGCCCTACTTGGAACGGCACATCAAAGCGACACGCCGTGCCTTTGAACTCGATAAGATCCTCATCAAAAAACAGACAGAAGGTCTCGCAACCCTTGAAATGATACAAGAAAACGACGAGATTAAAAAGAATATCCAACTCTGGGACCGACGCGTGATGTGGGAAGCACTCCGAGAACTACAGATTGTCCGACACTACAATTTTCACCCGTATACAGATGTCGATAGATATAAGGTAGGTGACGAATATCGGCAGGTCCTCATTGCGGCGCGTGAAGTAGACCCGCTCCCGATAATTACCGACTGGTACCCACTAAAAGCAAAATATTCCTACGGCTACGGTGTCTGTGTCGCGCCCGTGAACGCATTTGAGGAGGGCGGATACCCGGACTTTTGGGTGAAGGGGACTACACCCATCGAGAGCGTTTATAAGGAACTTGAGGTCGATAAGAATCCAGAAATCTACTATGGCGAAATGACGACCGACTATGCGATCGTTAAAACGCGTCCGTCACCAGGCAAGCAAAGGGACGAAACAACCTCAGAAGAACAACCCGCAGAAGTGACGGACGAAACGACCGCAAAAGAACAAACGACACCGGAAACCACCAACAAAGTCCCGGACCATAAATATATCGGCAACGGGGGTGTACCGATTGGCGGCTGGTTCCGACGGTTCTGTTTCGCGCTACGTTTCGACTTCTTCCGAATCCTCCTCTCAGACCGAGTGACACCAGAGAGTCGGATCATGTTCCGCCGTAAGATCGGTACGCGAATTGACAAACGGCTCGTCCGCGACCGCGTCTCTTATATCGCACCGTTCCTTAACTATGACCCCGACCCGTATATCGTCATCAACGCGGGTAAACTCTACTGGATCATTGACTTCTACGTGACGAGCCGCTACTTCCCAAACGCTCAGATGTACGACGACGATACTGCACAAACTACCAGCGAATTGTATGATGAACCGGATCTCAAGGACTTCAACTATATCCGCAACTCTGGGGTTGCTGTTGTAGATGCCTATAACGGAGCAGTGGATTTCTACGCCGTTAAGGAAGGTGAAGAAATCATAGCGACGTATCAGAAAGCCTTCCCAGAGTTGTTCAAATCGCTCTCGGAGATGCCGGAAGGTTTGCGTTCACATCTACGCTACCCGGACTATCTGACACGCATCCAAGCGAAACTCTACGGTGACTATCACCAAGATGCCTCGGACTTCTATAACAGCAACGATACATGGGGCATACCGACAGAGGCGTACTACTCATCGGAAGCGGACCAAGAGATGATGCCCTACTACGCTATTCTGAAATTGCCGGGCGAAGAGAAAGCGGAATTCGTCAACGTTATTCCGTTCACGCCGCCGGATAAGGAGAAGCGTCTGAAGGCGTGGATGATCACGCGATGTGATGAACCGCACTACGGCGAACAGATCGTTTACACCTTGGAAGCAGATGTCCCGGGACCGAGGCAGGTCGAGGAAGACATTAATACAGCAATTGGAGACAAAAAAGTCGGTTGGGATAAAACGAAGGAGGTGATTCGCGGGAACCTCTTGATTATCCCGGTGGAGGATGCGTTGTTTTATGTTGAGCCGATCTATCTACAAGAGAAGAAACCAACGGCGAAAAAAGGTGAAAAGGTATCGGTTGAGGAGGGGCCGGCACGTCGCCCGACGTTAGAATTAGTTGTCGTGAAGGCCGGGTCCAAGGATGTTGGGACAGCGAAGACACTTGAAGAGGCATTGGATGTTATTTTTTTAGGCACGCCAGTGAGTACCAACGACGAAACGAAAAACGGTGAGAAACCGATGACGATGCGGGAGTTGTTCAAGCAGATTGAGCAGATTGACGCGGCGAGCGCAGCACAAAAAAAGCAGATTCGGGAGCAAATTACGAAATTATTGGAAGCGCAAGGGAATCGGTAGCGGAATCGGTGGCATCTATAGTGGCCTCTAAAAATAATGAGACACACTTTGAAAGACGGGCGAGGGAACCTTAGAAGAAACACCCAAGCAAAAACCCCCTACGAACAGTCTTCTGTTAAAGGAAAAGTGTCTGATTAATTGTTGGTTTTACTATAAATCTTGTAATCTCATCAGTCCCCGTTCAGCCGCAATCACCGTAAAACGCTATCGATCTGGACGGATCGCATCACGGTACAGCACATCGTAATGCGCCGAACACGCCGCCAATACATCCTCCAATTCCGCCGGAAACGGTTCCGACTTCGGACGATACGGCGCGAATCCGGTACTCCGATGCACGTTGCCATACCAATACGGTGCCCACACACCATCCGCAGCATTGCCACCCGCTTCCCATGACAACATCAATGCGTCAAACGGTAAACCGAGCCGATCACATAGTTGACACAAGACGCTACGCGGACCCGATAAGAGCAGCCGCGCATCAAGAATCGGTGGAGATTGCCCTGCAGCACGCAACGCGATGAGCAGGTCGTGTTGCACCTTGAGACCTGTATCAGTGAGCGTCGGAACACCGATGATTTTCGCAAGCGACGGGAGCATCTCTTTCGGGTCACGAATCAGAAAAACGTTGATCGTCTCTTGTAGGAAGTCGAGGTCCATCTCAATAAGATGGTGTGCCATCTGTTTCATGAACAACACGGGTTTGTCGCACGGTCCGAGGATGACCTCGCGGACCACGGTTGTTGCGTCCGTTGACATTGACGCGATGACTTCTACTGTGGCGGGGTGTGTGCTCTTAGCAGCCGGTGCCTTGTATTTTGTATGAAGATAGTGTGCGTAAAGCGGTTCGTCAATGACGCGGGTATCGCTGCGTTGTGCGAAGGCGTACATGAGTGCGGTAGAGACGTTCCGGGGTCCCGACCAGAGACAGATCCTTTTTATTTTCACGTTGCTTTAGGTTCCCTTTTCCCTTTATATATTAAGGTATATAATGGCTGTCGGCTATCAGCCATCAACAATTAGCAAAGAATGGAGGCGGCTGTTAATTGTTAATTGCCAGTTTTAGAGATAGATGTTGGGTGTATCAGAGCTCTCTTAACCAACGGTTGACAGCCAATTACCTTCTCCTACGGCGTTTACGCGAAGGCGACGAGTGCTTCAGGGATTCTGATGTCTCCGAAGCTTCGGCAGTTTCCACGGCTGCTGCAACAGATGGACGCGAACGCGCCCAGAAAATCAAAACGACGCCAACGATGAAGGCGACAATGCTGAAAAGTTGCGCCCCTGTCATCCATCCTAACACTCGCGGCGTGATCCGCCAGAACTCCGCAATAAAGCGTTCCACACCCAATAAGATGAGACTCATACCGAATACCGTACCAGAATTGGTTTCTAACTTGCGGCGCTGCGACCAAAGAATCCCAAAGAATATAAAGGAGATGAGCGTCTCATAGATAGGTGTTGGGTGGACTGGAACATCCGTCGGGACAGTGCCGTTCGGAAACGCCATCGCCCATGGGAGATCCGACGGCGGTCCATAGTCACCATCGCCAGCCAAGAGACAACCGATCCGTCCAATCCCGTAGCCGAGAAGTAGGGTTGGACCAACAATATCTATCGTAGCAAGTGTCGGGTTCGGTGAACGGACGACGACGATCAGAACACCGAGACACCCGCCAATCAACCCGCCATACCATACCAGCCCACTGGTTGAAACGAGTTCCGTCAGCGTGATTCTGCCGTCCAAGAGTGCAGCATAGATTTTCGCACCGATAATCCCACCGATAGCACCTGCCATAACGATCGTCGCTGCGACATCTGGCACGAATCCGCGCCGTTTCAAATCGTATTGTATCACAAAAACAGCCGTAATAAACGACGTGGCTAACATCAGCCCGTAGCTATGGATACCCACAGGACCAAAATCGATGATCGTTGGATACATGGTTAGTTATTTATTCTCCGAGGTAAGCCTGTCGCACACGTTCGTCGGCTAACAGGTCGGCAGAGGTGCCCTCGATTGTGATTTCGCCGGTCTCCATGACGTATCCCCTATCGGTCACCTGTAGCGCGATTTGGGCGTTCTGCTCAACAAGGAGAATCGTCGTACCGTCGGCGTTGATCTGCTCAATGATTTCAAAAATCTGTTTAACGATGAGTGGTGCCAGCCCTAAGGAGGGTTCATCAAGCAAGAGGAGACGTGGGTGGGACATGAGCGCGCGCCCGATTGCTAACATCTGTTGTTCACCACCGCTGAGACTACCGCCGCGCTGTTTCTGCCGTTTTTCGAGGATAGGGAAAAATTGAAAAATTTTGTCGAGATCCTCGCGAATACCTTGCCTATCAGATCGTGAGTAAGCACCGAGTTCAAGGTTCTCGAGGACAGTCATATCTGGAAAGATGAGTCGTCCTTCCGGGACTTGGGAAATACCGAGCGGGACGCGCGCTTCTGCGGAAGTGTTTGTTATATCTTGGTCCTCAAAATAGACGCTCCCTTCGACGGGTGTATGGATACCAGAAACCGTCATGAGGGTCGTCGATTTTCCAGCACCGTTCGCGCCGATGAGGCAGACCATCTCACCACTGTTGATAGTGATGGAGATACCGCGCACCGCTCGGATATTGCCATAATAAGTGTGAATGTCTCTGAGTTCAAGCATGGTTTTTTAGTAGCTGATTGCTGACGGCTGATCGCTATTCCTCCGCTGTTCCCAAATATGCCTCAATGACACGTGGATCATTTTGTACCTCTGCCGGTTCGCCCTCGCTGATTTTCTCCCCATGGTCGAGGACCGTGACCCAATCAGAGATTTGCATCACCAGCTTGACGTCGTGTTCAATGAGAAGTACGGTGATACCTTGCTCTCGTATCGCATAGATGAGATCAATAAGTTCTTGTGTCTCTTGGGGATTCATACCGGCGGCAGGTTCGTCAAGGAGTAGAAGTCTGGGTTCCGTCGCCAACGCTCTGGCGATTTCGACACGGCGCTGGTCGCCATAAGAGAGGTTCCCTGCGGTCTGGTCACTGATGGTACCCAAACCAACGAATTCAAGCATCTCGAGTGCCCGCTCAGCAATTGCTACCTCCTCGGTTTTCTGCTGCTGCGTACGGAAAACTGAACCGATGAGTGTGCTTTTGGTGCGTGGATGCCTACCGATCTTGACGTTATCAAGAACAGAGAGTTCCGCGAAGAGCCGTATATTCTGGAAAGTTCTACTGATCCCGAGAACCGTGACCTCGTCTGGACGGAACCCAGTGATAGATTCTCCTAAGAATTCGACAGTGCCAAATGTCGGTTTATCCAATCCAGTAACACAGTTAAAGAGTGTCGTTTTACCCGCGCCATTGGGACCGATGAGGCTGAAGATTTGTCCGGGGTGCACCGCCATTGTAACTTCCGACAACGCAATGACGCCACCATAATGCCGGCTGATTGCATTTGTCGAGAGCAGACGTATAGACCTGTTTTCCATATTCGTCTCCTTAACTGTGGATCTACTATTAAAATATACCTTAATCCAAGGGCGATGTCAATATGTTTTTTCGCTGTCGGAAACCATCAACTGTCAGCCGTCAGCCATCAGTGGTGAGAAGAAAGGTGTTCAGTTCGTAGTCAATTGGCGAGTCAGCCATCAGCAACCAGTAGACATCCATCGGCAGATGCGGTTCCCCAGGTTTAGCAGCAACTAAAATTTAGGATTTGATTAAGAGAAAAAAAGGGCAGCGTATTAAAAATACGCTGCCCTTGTTATCGAAATAGCCTTAAATTTACTCTTTACCTTTGGTAGTAAAGGTTACACTAACTTCAAGTTCGTTACCGGCAGCGTCAGAGACTTTACCTTTGATAACATAGGTGGTCTCGTTGCCGATCTCTTTACCTTTGACGAGTTCAAGCGTACCCGTTGTGCCTTCAACTTTGCCAATCCAACCAACATCATCGCCGCCTTCGGTCTGCAGTGCGATGTTACCAGAGACATCTTCGCTGAAGGTAACTTCGATTTTCCCGTCGCCATTGATTGCTTCAGGATCAACATCTTCGTCGCCATCAGAGACGGTTCCACCAGTGACAGTGGGTGCCGTTTCATCAGGAGCAGTGACGTTGTAGGTAAGCGTATGGCTGCCACCACCATTGGTCCACGAAAGATTGAGGGACAGCGCACCTGGAGTGAACGGGCCTGCGATTGTACGCGTTTTGCCGGCACCTGAGACGGTTCCCGCACTCGCCGTTACATCACCCGGATCATTGTCAAAAGTAACAGTGATTGAGCCGTTTGCTGCCAGATCACCTGAGGCTGGTGTTGCGCTGGAAAAAGCCGCATCTGCAGCTGCTTCTTCTTCTTCCTCGCCGCCGCCGCAACCGACGATGAGCGAGAGCGCGAACAGGGCTGCCAATACTAAAGCGAAGGTTCTAAACAATTTTGCCATTAGAGTTAACTCCTTAAATTGTAAGTTTATCAAAATACACCCATCGGATAGGGCGTTCTAAAACTTCCGGTCCTTTCCCGTAGACGATTACGAGAATCTGTCTTTAGGAAATTCTTTGGCTCCTCTTCCGGTGTTGAGTGTACAATTCAACACCTAACGGAACCCGCGATCATATTCTCGTTAAGTCGAGTAACGTAGGGCTATTTCGTTTGTTGTTCTCTCCGCTGGGCGTAAAGAACAAACCGACACGTTGAGAACAGAATTTCGCGAGGACAGTTAACTTGTAAAAAGATACCATTGAATCGTTAAACGCCTCGCCCGAAAGTCAATATCTAAACGAGTACCTTTCTAAAGTTTAGCAAAAAGTGCAAACTTTGTAAAGGTAAAATACGGATTTTTCAAAATTATACGAAAATTAGTCTCTTTTGTCAAGAGAAAATTTCACTATTTCGCAAATTTACCCTTAAATTTAAACGTTGTCAAGAAAAAAAAGGTACACGCCCTATCACAATCAAGTTTAAGGACAATATATAGTATACCATAAATTAAAAAAAAAATCAACAATATTTTTAAACAACAGTCGGCAGGCGGCTATCAGCCATCAGGAATTTGTTGTCAGCAAGATCCACAGGATTAGAGGACTTTCAAGATAATCAATCGCCAACAGCAAGCCATCCGTATGATGTGTGTATTCTTTCCTGAAAGCCGACGGCTGACAACTACTCCTCAAACAGCCCCATCTGTTCACTCGCTGCACCACTTGCGTATGTTTCAAGCCGTTCGGGGTGTGTCAGAACCTCAATAACCTTGTCAACTTCGGTAGGTGCAAACGGAAACGCGCCTGCTTTTATCAATTCTCGCGGTCCCTCGCTTTGAGGGTGGCGTGTCTCCCATCGGCATGTAAGTACGGCTCTATCCTGACGTTGGGCATATCGTGCCGTATGCATTGCGCCACCTGTTTTCAACGCCTCAACAACAATTGTCGCCACAGAAAGTCCGCTAATAATACGGTTTCGTTGGATAAGATTGCCCGGAGAAGGGGTTGTCGGGAACGGATGTTCCGAAAACAGGCACCCGTGTTCATAAACCTCCATGGCAAGTGAATTATTCCGTGCTGGATAGATAGCAGATAAATCTGTTGCAACGACCCCGATGGTTTTGCCGAGCCCGGCGAGTGCCCCTGAATGCGCGTATGCATCAATACCCGCCGCAAGCCCACTGACAACTGTGAACCCTGCAAGCACAAGTTGCGTTGCAAGCGAGAGCGTCAGTTGAATCCCTTCTATACTCGGATCTTGGCTCCCTACGATCGCCACGCACTGATCATCAATTTCCGTGAGCGTTCCGACGGTACATAGGATGCCGGGAGCGTCCGGAAGGTCACTCAATTGCAGTGGGTAGGCGGCATCTTCAGGGCACAGCACCCGGACTTCCTGATCTTTGAGTGCGTCAAGTCTTTCGCGTAAAGCTGAAAAGTTACCGGACGCCGTGAGGATTCGAGACGCAAGCACTGGATTGAAGGAGGGTAATCGTGCAATTTCTGGAAGCTCCGCGCCAAAGACGGCTTGCGCGCTCCCGAAACGTGTGATCAATCGTCTGATCCGCACGCTACCAAGCCCTTCAACGGAAGCGAGTGCTAACCAATATTCGAGAGGTGTTTCCTTTTTTGAATCTACCATGTTAATAGTTAAGTGTACTGTGGAGTAGCAAAGGACGTATTCACGGTTAATTTTTCGCAAGTCCTCTTCTTATTATAAGGTATATAGGCGGGTCCGTAAATAAAAAAGTCAGTTTGGATGTTTGATTATTCGTTACAAGTCTCGCTTAATTAGAGTATAGCACAAGTGCGGATAGAAGTCAAATAGGGATGTAGATATCTCAGCAAAAGGAGCAGAGGTGATAAAAATATAAACAGATTTCCGCGCTTACAAGGCTGATAACTGATAATTGCCAAATATTATTTTTCTATTTACACAATTTCTGATTAATGCTATAATAGCATGTAAAGCGCATTTTGATTTTGTCCGAGTTAAATTTGAACGGACTCCCGAGACAGGCGGGCGTTCTACGCGCGTTAATTCATTAGCGTATCGTTAACTCTAAAATCTATGAATAAATATATTTTTTTTGAACGGTTTTAGAAAAAGTGTTGTCTAACCAAATTAATCAGTCAGAAATATCGAGGAGAGCAGTTCGGTGGATAGAACGGAAGCCTTGCTCATAGCCGATCTTTGTGAAGGCGACGAGACAGCATTAGCCCCCTTGGTGGAAAGATATAAACGGATGGTGTACCGTCTCGCGGTACAGATTACCAAGAACCACGCTGATGCCGACGACGTGATGCAGGAGACTTTTATTAAGGTCTACCGGTCAATTCACACATTCCGGCGGGATGCCGCTTTCGAGACATGGCTCTACCGAATAGCCGTGAACGAAGCACTCAACTTTGTCAGGCGTAGAGACCGACGGCGAGAATGCACACTTGAGACAACCGTAGAAACGGAATACGAAGCAACCGCCCGACACTATGCCCAGCTTGCAAACGACCCGCACACACAAGCAGAGAAATCAGAACTTCGGCAATATGTCACAGAGGCAGTCAATAGTTTGTCATTGAAGCATCGGATAGTGGTCATCCTCCATGAATTTGAGGGGCTGACGCACGCCGAGATCGCCTCAATCCTTAATTGTTCCGAAGGCACAGTCCGTTCTCGCTTGCATTATGCACGCAAGAAACTCCGAACTTTACTCAAACCGTATATGGATGCCGGAGCAATTTAAACTGGATATAGAGATAGGTAAGTTTATGGCACCGACAAGGGTGCCCTACTAAGGTGTCCACACATTTTAGAATGTAATATAGTTTTTTCTATCCGAATTTCTGACGAAAATGGCTAAAAGACCCAAAATTGGATACCGCTGACACGTGCTTCAAACACCAACAGTTCTTAATTTGGAAGCACACAATGTCGTGGAGAATATCAATGAGATCAAAATGCCACAAAATAGAACCGCTTGTATCTGACTATATAGACGGAACGCTTTCCGAACAGCAGACAGCCGATGTCGCATCACATCTCCGTTCCTGCTGGTCGTGTAAACGAGAGATCACTGATCTGAAAAAGACGCAGCACCTCCTGAAAAACTTCTACGTTGAACCGGAAGCGTCCGACACTTATTATGCTCAGTTTACAACGCAGCTTCAGAAACGCATTGAACAGAGTGCGCCGACTGCACTCCATCAACGCTTCGCTGCGGCTACGACGCGTCTCGGTTGGCAGCTACTGACACAGGTCTATCGATACGCAGATCGTTTCCGCCCGAGCAGATTTATCTCCGTCAGACGACACGCTGTCCCTTACTACGTTCTCTCATTAGCAATGACAATGTTGCTCGCAACACCGTTCTTGCTAACACAAGTTTCGATGCACAATAACGGCGAAGATGCCCGCTTTCCATCTGCTGGTGTACCGTCCGCGGTAGCACTTGCAGTTCAGCAAGATAAAACCACGACCGAATCCGTTGGGATCCGTCGAAACATGAATAGTGAACGGGCGACAGAAACACCTGCTGTAGATTCACGGTCTGATGTTTGGAAATTTACGAATGAACCGATGATAGATGGGTATATCCTGACGACCCTCCATAAACGGAGTTCGGATACAATGCCGAACGTTGCATTGGACATCGATTCGGAATTGCTTGCTTACGCCGAATTCCCTTCACAAGATGCGATTTGGGCGCGGCGCACGAGCCGAGATGTACTCACCGAAGGCAGATATGCACTCCTGCTGTTACGAGGTATCAATACAGGACAGCAGGCGCTCCAACAGTATGAACGGAAACGGAGCGAACTTAAAGGATTTTCACAAAAATTGTTGGATGTACCGCTGGAGATGTTGTCTGTTGCAGCGGTTCACGATCCGATAGAACTCTAACTATCCCGTAGATTGGGTTGAACATAGTAAAACCCAACTCTGATAACCAAAGGAGAATATAATGAACCCAAGGATTTTGGGAATTATTGGGGGTCTCGCCTTAGTGGTGGCACTACTTTCACCGTTTATGATGGGTAGCTCGAAAAAAGTCGAGAAACTTTTTCAAGACGCTGAAGACCTCTATGGACAAGCAGATTATGAGGGGGCAATCGCTAAGTATACCGAGGCACTCGAAGAATCAACGAAGCGCGGTGTGAAAACCGAAGTTATTGATAAGGATTTCCCCACGCTCGCCAATTATAAGATCGCTGTCAGTTATTCACGTCTCGCTGAACAATCGGGGGATGTCAATCACTACGACACCGCGATCGAATTCATTGAAAAGGTCGCACCGACAGCTACCATTCCGAAACACCAAGAGGGGTTAACCTATCTCTGGGGACACATCCTCTACCGCACAGAACAGTTTGAATTGGCTGAACCGAAGTTCACGCAGCTTATTGAAAACTTCCCGAACAGCCTCTTCGTCGAAAACGCTTGGTATGCAATCGGGCAGCTCAACTATAAACTGCAGAATTACGAAGACTCGCGGCAGGCATTCAAAGCCGTGCTTGACGGCTTCCCGAATTCCGATTTCAAAGATGATGCCCAACACCTTATCGCGCAGTCATTCCTTAATGAGTCTAACTACGAGCAAGCCTATCAAGAATTCGATAAGATCGCGACAGAGGAATTCAAGAACTATCCTGATCTGCAAGCCGAAGCGATGTATAAAGCCGCGTATAGCTTGAACCAACTCGGTCGGGACGATGAAGCGATTGGACGGTATACCAACTTCATCACACAGTTCCCTGAAAGCCAATACGTCACGGCGGCGTACTTTGACCAAGGCGCGATCTATGCCCGTCAAAAAGACTATGACAACGCACGCGTCAACTATGAACTCGCCCTTCAGAACACTGCAGACCGCGGACTCCAATCGGAAATCCAATCTGCTATCGGAAGTACGTACTACGATCAGGGCGACTATGAAAACGCAATTGTTTCATACAACACGCTCCTCGAAGAATACCCTGAAAGCGACTTCATCGCTGAAGCGAAAGTCGGTATCTCTGATAGCCATTTCCGTTTAGGGAATTGGAGTGAGGCAGCCGTCGCCTATGAACGCGTTATTAACGAACACCAAGAAGAGACCGATTACATCCCGTACTGCTCCTACCAGATCGGGGAAGCGTACTACAAACTCGGCAGCGACCAGCGGAAAGCCGGTGATACTGAAGCCGGTCAAGCGACACTGGAACTCGCCTTGCAGTGGTATCAAAAAACCATTGACGACTATCCGCAAGATCCCGTTGCCCCGCACGCACTCTATGGTGCAATTTGGGCACTCAACGACCTTGGACGGCAGGAAGAACTCGAAACCGTCGCACGTGAGTTTATCGAAAAGAACAAAAACGATAACGAGTTCGACATCCTCGCAGCAGAGGTACAACTCCGCTTCGCAGATATCAAACGGACGGAATTCAAACAGTACATTGAAGCCGCTGAAGAATATGCGAAGTTGTGGGAATACCGCGATCTACCAAAGTTCCACCTCGTCAAACTGATGGGCAAATTCTTTGAAGGACGCTCCTATTATGAAGCCGCTAAACCTGAAGGTTATCAAGAAGGCGATGCAGGTACAAACTTCGATCCAGAGCACCTTCAGAAATCCGTCGCAGCGTATCAACAAGCAGTCGCTAAGTTTAACGACGATGCTTTCCTCCCAGGTGTTGCTGAAGAACGTTATGATGACTTCGGCGAACGTGTGGCACAGGTCGAAGCGTGTCTCATGAACGAAGCACTCTCGCACGAGATGCTCGGTGACTGGTTACAAGCACGCGATCGGTATGCATCGATCCCTGAGACGAGTGAATACTTTGAACGCGCGCTGCTCCTTATTGCTAATAGTCACGTCAAGGAAGGCGATAAAGAGGGCGCGATTAACTACTACAACAGCATTTTAGATAAACTTGCTGATGCTGACAACCGCTCCTTAGCAGAAATTAAACTCGCAGACTTGCTCCGCGCAGAGGAACGGTTTGAAGAAGCAGCAACTCAATATCAAGCCGTCGTTGATGGCAATCCAACAGGTGAATATGCCGACGATGCACTCTATCTTGTCGGGCTGTGCTATTATCAAGCGGCTTCAGAAAACCCGGCACTCTTAACATCTTCCGAAAGTGCTTTCCAACGCGTGATTGCGGACTACCCGAATAGCCCGAACGCCGTTGAAGCCTATTACGGTTTGGCACTCGCCTATCGAGATGCTGCACAAAAACAGAACGCGACAGAGAAGTGGCCGCTTATCCTCACACTCGTTGATGAAGCGAATGACAAATTTTCGGGGAGTGACGATGAACTTGTTCTTAAGACCCTCGGACATATCGAGTTGATTAAGGCAACGGCTATAGAAAACAGCAGTGAAGATGTTGATATTGATTCCCTCGTAGCCTCTCTGAAGCGGATTGTTGATAATGCCGGCGCGCCTGAAGACGCACGCAGCCGTTCGCAGTTGAAGGTCGGGCACACTTACTACGGTGCCAAACGCTATGACGAAGCATTGGCGGAGTATCTCTTCTTCGTGCAAACTTTCCCGAATAGCGAACTCGCACCGAACGCGCAATACCAAGCAGCGGTCTGCCACTATCAGATCGCACAAGCCGCGACAGATGCGGGTAGTAAGAAACTTAGCCTCCAAAACGCCGCTGATGCAGCCGCAAAAGTGGCAACGCTGACAAACGATGCGAATAATCTCATCAGTGCCAATTACACCGCAGGTCTGGCATTGTTAGGGTTAGAGGATCCGAAAGGTGCCGCGAACGCATTCCGACAGGTTACAGCCCAAGAAGGCAAAACTGAAGACGAAGCGCGGAAGGCTCTCGTTTTCCAAGCACACTCACGCCTCGCTGAACTTAATGGCACCCTCGGTGACCATCAAGCAGCGGTCCAAGAGTATCAGTATATTATTGAAAATACTGAGGATGTTGACCTGAAAGGACGTTCCTACTTCGCCATGGCATTCGCGCAAGAGGAACAACTCCAAGCCAATCAAGACGCATTGATGAGTTACCAGAACGCCATTGAACTCGTCAAGGATCCGCTCACCAGAGCGCAATCCTACTACCGAATGGGTCTAATTTATCAGGATAAAGTGAAACAACCTGATAAAGCCTTGGAGGCTTTCCAGACCTTGATTGGCGAATACAGCGGTTCAGACAACACGAGTGTCGCCTCAATGGTCGCTGATGCTGGTATCCGTCGTTCGACGCTTTATGTGGAACTCGGACGCTTAGACGAAGCCATCGCTGAAGCTGAGGAAGCACTTAGCCGGACAAAGGCAAATCCGAATGCGAGTGTGGCTGAAAAAGCCGCCGCGCAATATAACCTCGGTTTCCTCTACTCCGACAAAGCGCGTTCCCTCTTCTCTAACGCACCCGGAACCGACCTCCAACCCTATATCGATGCGAGCCGTACGGCTGCGGGTTCCTTCTTTGAAGTGAACACAATCGCATCACCGGTTGAAAAAGCGGATAAGAAGACGGTCATTCCCTATGTGCAGAACTCGCTGTTCCAAGCCGGCCAGATTTACTATTCTGTCGGGATCGGCGTGAAATTGCCACAAGACCTGACAAGCGCACTCGCGCCACTGACAACATTTGTCGGTTACGTTGATAAAGGATTATTCCCGAAATCGGATGATCTCCGTAAGAACACAGAGACTTCTTTGAACTATCTCGCCGCCGCGAACTTCGAGTTGGGACGGATGCAGGTAGGTATGGACGGTGAGATGTCTCAAACCGCGGTTAATTATTTCGTTGCCGCTGCAGATGTGTTCCGTGATATGGTACGCCGCTATCCAAACGCTAAAGATGCCGCTTACTGGCAATATCACGTCGGTGAATCTTACTTCGCTTCGCAACAATTCGAGACAGCAATCTCAGAATACGAGAAGGTCCGCCAAGTGAACAAAGATCATAAGAGCGCGCCTGAATCGTTGTATGCCATCTCGACCTGTGCGCAGCTCCTGAGTGAAGCCGCGATGGAGACAGGGGATGCCGAAGCACAACAGGGGTGGTATGATCGGATTTTCGCAGCAAATGAAGTCCTCGCTGCAGAGTATCCGAATAGCCAGTACACTGCCGATGCACTTATTAATATCGGCAACAAGTACTTCAACTCCGGCTCAGAGGAAGGTGTTGAACAACAGCAACGTATCAGCCTCTATCAACAGGCAATTGATTACTACCAGAACGCGATCAATACGCCCGGTATCAGTAATGAGTCGAAAGGCAAAGCACAAGAGTATCTCAACGATACGGCGAATGCGCTTGCTTTCTACGAATACGAACAGGCGAATCAGATGCTGAACTCGGCGAAACTCGTCAGAGGCGAAGAGCAGAAAACCCAACTCACTGCTACTATTGAAGCATTCACCAAAATTATTGAAGCGTATCCGACGAGTAAGTACGCGGACCTCGGTTTCGTGCAGATCGGCGAAGCCTATATGGTATTAGCGAATGAGGACGATGCGTATTTCAATGACGCTCTGGAGTATTTCAACAAGTTGTGGGCAAAATATGAAACTGCTCCACCAGCCGATCCAAAAGTAAATGACGCACTCCGGTTTGCCCAGATAAAGGTTCAAGAGATCCTGAATTATATGCGGGCAAATAATCTGGAAATCCGTGAGGGGGTGGATCGCGCGGGCGGCGGTGGCGAGTAATCGCTACGGTCTCCGGTTTCTTGTAGCCTCGCTCCGCTGAGCGTGGTCTCTCTGATGGAGGATGCCATAAGGCATCCTCCTCTTTTATGAACTCTCCTAACTTTGAAACCCCAACCCTAAAGTTTACGACGCTGATAAAATATCAAAACGGAATAACATCCCGTTCCACGCTGGTGAGGTTTGGAGTTTCATGAATCTTTTGGTGGATCCGTATTCACCTAAATAATGTTTGAGGAGCCTTGTAAAATAGTGTACGATGAATTAATAGTGCCACCGCGCGTGCTACTTGGTCCCGGACCAAGTGAAGCAAACGCGCGGGTTCTGAAGGCAATGACAACCCCTATGTTAGGGTATTTAGATGCTAACTTTGTTGAAGTGATGGATGACACGGTGGCACTGCTTCGCCAAGTCTTTGGAACCGAAAACAGATTGACACTGCCAGTCTCCGGTACTGGCACCGCTGGCATGGAAGCAGCACTCGCCAACATCGTTGAACCCGGTGACGGCATTGTTGTCGGTATCAACGGCTACTTTGGCGAGCGGATTGCTAATATTGCTGAGCGGTGTGGTGGTGTCGTTACAACCGTCAAAGCCGAGTGGGGAACACACATCCGTCCCGAAAAAATTGCTGAAGCCGTTGCGAAGACTGCCTCGCTGAAACTGCTTGCGCTGGTGCATGCGGAAACCTCCACCGGCATCCTGCAACCCTTAACGGACGCGATTCAGATCGCTCACGATAACGGTGCTCTCTTTCTCGCCGACTGCGTGACTTCGCTCGGCGGGCAACCCGTGAACTTGGATGCACGCGGCATCGATATCGCTTATAGCTGCACACAAAAATGCCTCGGCGGTCCGCCCGGTCTTTCACCTATCAGTTTCAGTGAACATGCTGTTGATGTGATTCAGAACCGAAAAACACCCATCCAAAGTTTCTATCTGGATATGACCCTCCTTGAAAATTATTGGCACGGCGAGAAACGGAGTTATCATCACACCGTTTCGATGTCTATGATTTACGCATTACGAGAGGCACTGCGCGTCGTTTTAGAAGAGGGATTGACCGCGCGCTACGAACGGCACGAACGCAACGCCCGCGCACTTCTGGCAGGGGCAACAGCAATCGGATTACAACCTGAAGCAGAGGAGGGATACCGCGCGCCTATGCTAACCACACTGCGCATCCCTGAAGGTATTGATGATGCAACCATTCGGAAACGATTAATTACGGACTCTGGGATAGAAATCGGTGCCGGTTTAGGCATTTTTGCTGGAAAAGCGTGGCGAATCGGACTGATGGGTGAGTCCGCCAATGAACGGAATGTTATGCTTGTCCTCAACGCATTAGAGAAACTGCTGATTGAGTTCGGACAAGATGTGGAACCCGGCACGGCTGTTCATGCAGCCTCACAGGTGTATTAGTTCGGCTAACGACTATTCCCACTCAATCGTACTTGGCGGTTTTGAACTAATATCGTAAACGACTCGATTGATACCTTGTACCTCGTTGATAATCCTGTTAGAGATTCTCGCAAGGACATCTGTCGGTATACGCGCCCAGTCTGCTGTCATCGCATCGCTACTGGTAACAGCGCGAAGTGCGACGGCGTTTTCGTATGTGCGTGCATCTCCCATTACGCCGACACTCTTGACGGGAAGCAGCACAACCAGAGCCTGCCAAATCTCGTTGTACAAACCCGCCGCTTTGATCTCAGAGATGAAAATCGCATCCGCTGCGCGAAGCACTTCCAAACGTTCATAGGTCACCTCGCCCAAGATACGGACGGCGAGTCCAGGTCCAGGAAACGGGTGGCGTCCGAGGACATGATCAGGAACATTGAGTTCTGCACCCACAGCACGCACCTCATCTTTAAAAAGTTCTCTGAACGGTTCAAGCAATTCAAACGGCATATCCGACGGAAGTCCACCGACATTATGGTGTGTCTTAATCGTAGCAGAAGGTCCCTTGACAGAGACACTCTCTATGACATCAGGATAGAGCGTCCCTTGTGCCAGAAAATGGAAATTATGTTCCATTTCTGCTACCGCGCCCTTGAAGGTCTCAATGAACTGTGCTCCAATAACTTTTCGTTTTTTCTCTGGATCAGTGACACCTACCAACCCATCAAGAAACGGCTTTGTGGCATCAACAGTAACCAGCGGAATACCCAGCTGCTTGCAAGTTTCGACAACCTCAGCAACTTCGTTTTTTCGGAGGAGCCCGTTATCCACAAAGACAGACACCAGCGCATCACCTATCGCTTGATGCAGGAGTGTCGCCAGTACCATCGAATCAATGCCACCGCTGACTGCGCAGAGGACACGTTCATTACCCACTTTTTCCTGTATTTGCGCCGTAGCGCGGGCAATAAAAGCGCGCATCGTCCAAGTGTTGTGGCACCCACATATCTCTCTCGTGAAGTTTCCCAAAATTCGGTTAGCATCCCGTGTATGTTCCACCTCAGGATGAAATTGTAAACCGTAAAATGCTCGTTCGGTATCCACCATTGCGGCGATAGGTGCGTTCTCGGTCTGCGCGATAGTTTGGAAACCCGCAGGCGGTGCTTCTATCCGATCGCCGTGGCTCATCCAAGCAGAGAAACACGAGGAGAGTCCGGCAAAAAGCGGATCCACTTCACTGAGCACTTGAAGGGGAGCATGTCCATATTCACGTTCGGTAGCAGGGTGCACCTTCCCGCCCGCCAATAGCACTGCCATGAGTTGCATGCCATAGCAGATTCCCAATACCGGTATTCCAAGTTCAAAGAGTTTCGCGTCAATTGTTGGGGCATCCACTTCATAGACGCTCGCGGGTCCACCGCTAAGAATAATTCCTTTTGGAGCGATAATTTCTATCTGCGACAGCGGCAACGTACACGGGTGAATTTCGCAGTAGATGTTCTGCTCGCGGACGCGCCGCGCAATCAGCTGCGTGTATTGTGAACCGAAATCCAAAATAAGAATCGTCTCTTGCTGTAGTGACGCTGTGTTATTGATATGGTTCATCTTTTCAATAGAAGGGGTCTTTGCCTATAACGACTGTCTTTTAGTGCTGAGGCGTTGTTTCGCAACCGATAATATCACCAGTCTGCGGATCAAAAATTACACCATAAGCCCCAGGCGGTGCGAAATCCACATCACTTGACATCGCCAAGCCAGTGTTCGCATCCTCCAAATAATAATATCCCTGATACGCATGTGCTGGTGTGTTGATACACCGCACATAGTAACAGTGGTTGTGGAACTGAATCGTATTCTCGTAAATAATAATATACCTGTCTCCAAACAGGCTCATCGCGATCTGATGGACGACATAGGGATCCACGTATTGCCCAATCCTTTAGTTTGTCTGAATAACAATATCAACCCTGCGGTTCTGTTCTTCCTTATTCGCACCCTCTGTCACAAGAGGTTTCGCCTCGCCTAAGCCCATTGCGGTAATCCGGTTCGCATCTACACGCCCCTCTTCAATGAGGGTCCTTTTGATTGAATCTGCACGGCCCATACTTATATTTCGATTGACCTCCGCGTTTCCCAAAGAACTTGTATGTACCTCAATTCGGACAGGATATCTTGTGAATTCAGCCGTTCGGAGGACTTTCGCGAGCTGCGCAAACGTATCAATAAATTCGCCTTGGATCCGTGTACTCCCGTGTGCAAAGACATTGCCATTAACCCGGATAAGTACGCCGTTTCGCCGCTCTACAACGGTTGAAACCTTAGGGATCCGCTTTGACGCAAGCAGTAAATCCGACTTCGCCGATACTACTTGATTCGTGTTCGCGATGGCACGTTGCAGGTAATCCTCGCCCTCCGCTGCGGCTTTAACCGCCCCCTGATATTCCTTAGCTGCTAATGCCGTTTTCGCTTTCCCGTGCGCGGAGTTGGCGAGTTCATAGAGTTTCGCTTCCAACTGCGGCACTTGCGTCCCGGCTTGCTCGGCGATTCCCTCACCTAACGCCTCAACAACCCGTTGGGCACGTGCTATCAGCGCACTTAATTCTTGCTGGGCACGCTGCCTGTACTCCGCTACCCCAGCGGCTTCAACAGCCTTGTCAGCGATTGGTTGTGCTTGGTATGCGGTTTGGCGCGCCTGTTCATAGCGATTTGCATCCAATTCAGTTTTTGCGCGCTGCAGCTGCAGGGTCGCTTCTCCAAGCTCCTTCGGGGCATGCTGACTGGCATTAAAGTATTGCGCGCGCTGAATGATGATCTCCAGCTGTGCTATTGCGACTTGAGCGTTCGTTCTCGCCGTTACCTCAGTTTCCCAGTTTCGCACCGCCAATTGGTAAAGCTCGTTCACAAGCGTCTGTGCTTCATCAGTAGCATTTTCGGCTTCAGTAAACGCCTCTTGTGCAATGAGGTTTGTTACCGAAGCAATCGATGCTTGGGCACGCTCATAGTTCGCAGTTTCTTCAATCGCGGGATAGATAACCGCCGAAACGTTAGCAATCGATTCAAGGCGCGTGATCGGGGCGCGAAGCTCGGCTTGACGCAGCTTTGTCTTTAAATCAGTGATTTCGGCTGAAAATTCCGCCGACTGTTGCTGTCCCTCATCACGTGATCTTAGAGCGCGCGCCAGCTGCTCCTCAGTGATCGCTTGACGGATGCGTTCAATTTCGAGTTCATGTTCGTGTGCTTTTATGATCTGTTGATATGTCTGTTCTCGGATAGAGACGACTTTCTGCTTTGCGTGATGCTGCCGTGCCTTTTCAGTAGCGACCTGCGCGACCAATTCCGCCTGAGACGCAAACTCATGACTTTGCGGGATGTCCCCTTGTTCCTGTGAGTCCTGAGCGAAATTCAGGAGCTTCACTGCCCGTCCGTATTCCTCTGGCACCAAAGATTCAGCTTCCAATTTCGCTGCATTATTAATTGCCTGCTGAGCATCTTGGAATTGCGTCGCCAACATGACCTCACCAATCTCTGGTTTGGTACATCCATAGACAATGAAGCAAGCACCTAAGAGTAACCATCCATAGAATTTCATGCGTCATCCTCAACCGTGATAGTGAACTTTTTAAGCCAAATTACCTACAAATGCCGGTATGTGAGATCGCCACATCCACTAAATATTAAAAACTGACAACCGATAACTTATTTTTTAGTCGTCTCGCAATGCCTCAAGTTCTGCTTTTATAGCCGAAAGCCTCTGGAGCACCTCAGTGACGTTTTGTTCGCTGAGCGTGAGTTGTGCTTCTGCTTCTTGAACAAGTGCTTCCTCGCGAACAGCAATAGCCATCTCAGTCGCGATTCGCGCGTGAAGGTATGCGCGCAGTGCCAACCGATATGCGCGCTCCGTATCGCCAGCGTTCATTGCCTGTTCAGCGGTAATAAGCAGCTCTTGAGCAGTGCTGAGCGGTACCCCTGCCGTTTCCTGCGCGCCCATCGCTCCGGCAGAGGAGAGTGCAACTTGCGCGTTTTGCATTGTTTCCACGGCAAGTTGTTGCAATTGCCCACCGCACCCGATCGTTCCGAGCATTGTTGTTAGGATGATGAGGCAGATTATCCATCTCACGTTGATTTTTCCTATTTGTTTTGCGTTAAAGTCGTGTGAACATTTGGGAGTTTAGAGTAAAAAAGCCTCGCTTGGGTGGCGCGCGATGCAGCACCCTAAGGCGAGGCTTCTGGTCATTCGTTCTTGGGTGTAGATGTCTCCGCTTAAAACTCAGGACGCGCTGTATAGACACTCACCTTCCGGCGATACTTGTCTTTCCGCTCAAACCATACGTATCCATCAATTTTTGAGTAGAGTGTATAATCATTTCCGACACCGACGTTGTTGCCGGCGTGTATATGGGTCCCACGTTGTCTGGCGAGAATACTCCCTGCGGTGACGTAATTTCCAGAAAATTTCTTGACACCGAGTCGTTTTCCGATACTATCGCGTCCGTTTCGAGTGCTTCCGCCGCCTTTCTTATGAGCCATTAGATTCTTCCTCCACCGCGCCGATTGCGGTAATTTTCACGCGTGTAAATGATTGACGATGCCCCAACTTGCGTTTATATCCTTTACGTCGTTTCGACTTGAACACAATCGTCTTTTTTGTGCGCGCCTGTTGAACCACCTCGCCTGTAACAGAGACGTCTTCAAGGTAGGGCGAGCCAGCTTGCAACTGACCGTCATCATCAACGACAGCCAAAACAGATGGGAATGTAACACTTTCACCAACATCGGCATCAAGTTTTTCGATGTCGATCAGGTGTCCCACTTCTACACGATGTTGTTTTCCGCCGCTCGCAAAAACTGCATACATTTTTAACTATCACTCCTTTCTGCAAATTAAATTATACCCTAAAAACGCACTAATGTCAATTCGGATTTATATTTTCTCGAGAGATACGCGGTTATTAGTTAACGGGTTGCGAATATATCAATATACGCTTTTAACTCATAAACGATCGCTGACAACTGATAATCCCTTAATCCAGAAATATTTCCTCACCCTTACCAACGAAAATGCGATAATCCTCAAGGTGCAGATCAGCATTCGCTTCAAGTGCTAAATCCAATTTCAATGACTTCTTGAGTTCTCGCAATTTATTCGCCATTTGCGACTTGATATGTGAAACGACATAATCGTTGGCGACGACCCGTAATTCCGAGTGCCTCGTCTGGCTGTGTGCCATCTTAATCGCACGGAGTAACTGAATCACGACGGTTTCAATAGATAGAACCGTCCCATGCCCATCGCAGTACGGGCATTCCTCCATAAGCAGTGTAGAGAGACTCGGTCGGGTGCGCTGGCGAGTCATCTCGACAAGCCCTAAATCTGAGAAGTGGAGAATGTTGGTCCGGGCGCGGTCTTTTCGGAGTGCTTCCTGTAACATCTTGAAGACGCGTTTGCGATGCGATGCCTCTTCCATATCAATGAAATCAACGACAATAATCCCGCCGAGATCGCGCAATTGAATCTGGCGGACAACCTCCTCAACAGCCTCAAGATTGGCACTAAGAATGGTGTTGTCCGGGTCAGATTTTCCGACAAACCGTCCAGTGTTGACATCAATTGAGACCATAGCTTCCGTCTGTTGGATGATAATATGTCCACCACACTTCAGCCAAATCTTCTCACTGAGTGCTTCCTTGAGTGCGCGTTCGACACCATAGGCATCAAAAAGCGTTGCATCATCCTTATAAAGCGATACTCTCGGTTTCAAATTGGGCATTACAGAAGAGACATAATCCATTGTCTCTTGATAACCCGCCTTCGAGTCAATGAGGAGTTGCTTAACATCCTTGGTCAGCATATCCCTAACAATTCTGTTAGTAAAACTCAAGTCTTTGCTGACCAAACTGGGTGCGGATTTCCGTTTCGCGCGTTCACCGACCTGCTTCCACTGGTTGATAAGGTATCGGATTTCGGCTGCGAATTCGGTTTCGCTTAAGCCCTCCGCGGCAGTCCGTATGATAAAACCGCCCTCAACATCCGCTTTAATTGTTTTCGCCATGTTGCGTAATCTATCCCGTTCAGTGACGGACTCAATCCGCCGGGACACACCGATATTAGAGGAATTCGGCATATAGACAACATAGCGCCCTGGGAGCGTAATGTTACTGGTAACCCGTGCTCCTTTCGTTCCAATGGGTTCTTTGCCAACCTGTACAAGAAGTTCCTGTTTCTTTGAGATGAGATCGCTAATGAGAAATGGAAACCCGCGTCCGCCCCGGGATTGTTTAGCAGGCTTCGCCTTCAAATCCAGTGTATCGACATCCGTGTCAGATTTCCGGTTTCCATCGAGTTTTTCATCTTCAGTCTCATCTTCGTTAGCACTCTCGTATTTGAGGTCTGAAATATGTAGGAAAGCGTGCCGATCTAACCCGATATCAACAAAAGCCACCTGCATACCGGGTAAGACGTTCTCAACTCTTCCTTTGTAAAGATTGCCCAATGTCTGTGTCGCCGCTTTTCGTTCGATATAAATTTCATTCAGCACCCCCTCTTCAAGTACCGCACAGCGTGTTTCATACTCATCATCAGAAATAAGTATCTCCTTTTCCATTATTACCTCCTATCGTGCCTTTTTTAAGAGGCACCTCGGTTAATGATCGTGTCAAAAATCGGCAGCGTAGTAAAAGCAGTGAGGGCTTTAAAGAACAGTGCCCGTTCCTCATTTCACGGATACAAGATGTCTACATCTCATCACAGGACGCGTGATCGGAATCAGCGAATGTGCGGTTGCCCCTAGTGGGAGTGGTACCAAATCACAGTGTAACGAGACAATATCTCCACGTCTCAGTGCTCCACTATTTCCGGAGTCTATTATAAGGTAAATCTGGTATAGATTATAGAGTGGCGTACGCCTATATTAATCTGGGCTTACGAGCTGGGCCTTACTGCCTCGGTGTCAGTATGACAACAGGTGTTATCAGTTCACCCATTGAAATGCCACCGTGCTGGAATCCTCCTTGAAACTGCCGTTTATATTTATAAAAATCGTTCGGGTAGACGAAATAGTAATCGTCTTTCGCGAGAATATAGTCCTTACTTGGGATTTCTGCGGGGAGCCGATATTCTTCCGGGTTACGGAGATGCACCGCTTCGTCTCTTTCGCATCCAAGATTCGCGCCAATTTTAAACCGGAGGCTGGTGGTCGTCTCACGATTACCACGCGCACGGGTAGCGCGGTTACAGAAGACCGACCCGTGGTCACTGGTAAGAACTACCGTTGTCTTTTGTGCTGCAATCATGCGTAAAATATCAAAAAGCACAGAATGTGAAAACCATGAACGCGCGAGTGCCCGGAAAGCGGACTCATCCGGCGCAAGTTGTTGTAAAACATCCGACTGTGAACGCTGATGCGTCAGAATATCAACGAAATTGACAACCAGCGTCGAGAGGGCTACACTTTTATTTGCAGCGACCCGCTTTTTGTAAGTATTTCCGCCCCGCGCATCAAAGATTTTGAAATACTGAGGCGCTGATTTCAGCTTGATATTTCTGCACTTTAGATGTTCTTCGAGAAGCTGCCGTTCAAAGCGATTGGTACTGGTGTCCCCATCAGATTCCTCCTGCCAGTACTGTGGATAACGTTCTGCGATCTCCGCGGGGAACAACCCACTGAACAGCGCGTTTCGTGAATACATCGTTGCGCTTGGTAGGATTGAAAAACTATATTGGCGTTCAATAGAAAAATAGGGGTACAGCAACGATTCCACTGCCAGCCAATGGTCCAAGCGAAAGCAATCAACTACAATAAAATAGACAGGTTTTCCATCTTGGAGTTGAGGAATAACGTGCCGATCTAAAACATTAACAGATAGTGGTGGCGCGTCCGAACTACCAGCGACCCAATCAGGATAATTCGCCGCCACAAAATCCGAGAACTCGGTATTGCACTCCTTCTTTTGCCCGAGATGCGTTTCCTCTAATCCACCTTCGGCAAGTTTCTCAGACATCAAATCCCACTGTAATAGTTTGACGTAGATATTTATCCAGTCCTGCCAATTCGGGGCTGAATCTTTCATAGCGCGAATCGCATTGAAATCCGCGATGTACCGGCTCGGAATTTGATCTATAACCATCTGCGGTTGATCAAGGACCCGTTTTAGTGTTGAAACGATCTGTGCTACGCCAATCGGTTTCACCAAGAAATCTGTTACTTGTTTACCGAGAGCGACTTCAACAAACGCTTCATCACTGGATTGGGTAACAAGAATGACGGGAATTTGTGCGTTAACGGCGCGGATTGCATCAAGCGTCGCCATCCCATCTTTACCGGGCATAACCTGGTCAAGTAGAACGGCACTATATTGCGCGTCGCCGTTGGTTAAGAGCGCGATGCCATCTTCGCCGTTTGTAACAGGCGTGACGGTGTACCCTCGCTCACGTAGCACAAGAATGTGCGGCTGCAACGCCTCTATTTCATCGTCAATCCATAAAATGTGGTGTGCTTGTGACATATCAAGTTAATAAACTGCTCAGTCGCGATTGAGAAAATAGGACAGAAACAACGTCCCTATTTTCTTTACAATACTGATTCAATGGGTCTACGCGACCGGTAACCGAATTTCAAAAGTTGTACCTTCAGGACTCGTTCTCACCATGCGAATGCTTCCGTGATGATATTCACGGATAATACGTTGTACGACTGTCAATCCGAGTCCCCATCCGTGTGCCTTAGTAGACATCCCCGGTTCAAAAATTTTTCGCTGATCTTTGCGGTCTATACCGCTGCCATTGTCGGCGTACCGTATGACAATATCGTTGTGTCGTTTGTCGTGCGTCGGTTCAATCTGAACCCATCCGTCCGTTTTATCCATAGCATCCAGCGAATTACGGACCAAGTTCTCAAACACCCAGTGCAACAGTTGTGCATTCGCGAGAACAGAGGGCACTTCGTGCAGTATCAGTTGAATTTCAACGCGGCGGCTAATATGCGGTAGCCGTTTCTCAAAATACGTTTGAACTTCTTCAAATATCTCAGCCATATTCACTTCGGTCAGGGGCGGCTGAGTGCCAATCATACCGAAGCGTGCGGTAGTTTTTTGCAAACGCTCCAAATCGTTTTGCATGCTTTCAGAAAGTTCGGCAAGCGTCGCATCGTCTGTGTCTTCACTTCGTTCATGTAGGAGTTCTGTCCATGCCAACAGCGATGAAATAGGTGTTCCGAGTTGATGTGCCGTCTCCTTAGCTAAGCCTCCCCAAATTGCTGAGTGCTCATAAGACTTTATCCGCTGGTAGACCAAAAAACAGACAAACCCAAATACCAATAAGACTATCGGGACTATGAAAAGCACGACCAACCCATAGTAGGGTTTACTTTCATAATAGAAGTAACCGTCGTAGGTCTCAGGAGTCATTACGATCATTGAGAATGCAGGTGCGTTCTCAACGAAAATTTCTGCTCGTTCGCGTTCCTGCGGAGTTGCTTGATCCGCAGTGACAACATCATCCCAAATCTGCCACTTCTGTGGCACGTTAGCCGTATCGGTTATTACAAACGGTAGGTGGGTCATCTCGCTCGGATCAGTATCACCGTAATAAATATAACCGTTTAGCTGTTTATTTTTTAAGAGCATTGGTATCTCACGCGGCGGATTCTTTCGCTTCATACGCGCCAATGTCGATTCCAACAATACCCTTTCATCTTCTGTTAACGAAATCCTCCTATCTTGGTTGACATTTGCATCGAAACTTTCGATCTTTGCATCAAGTTCTGGGTCAACACCTCGTGTGATTACAGGGTTTCCTTCTGCATCTGTAATAATAAATGAAAATGCACGCGCCCTGTTTTTGGCAGATGATTCTTGTTTTACTATCTCATGTAGTTTCTGTTGCAAGTCCGGATCTTCAACAGTCGGGAGGACGACTGCCAGATCGGCAAAAATGCCTATCTGTGCTTCTATATCCGCGTTCAACTGCGAGATCTGCTGGTTGTAATAGGTAAACCCAAATATGAGCATCCCCAGTCCAACGATGAAGTAGACGAATATTAAACGGGTGGTCGTATATCTGGGGATAATCCGACGATTCAACCGCAACTTCGTATGCCTCCCGGTAGATAAAACGCAAACCTCAACATAATTATAATATCATCTTTAAAAGGAAATTGCAAGCCTATTTTGATTCTCGGTGTCCTATATTTGCTACAACTCTTCCATTTATACCCCTTTAGTGTACTGTAAACGAGATATCATTTGACTTTTTTCAGTAGATTAGGTAAAATAGAATTAGGAGTTATAAGGTGTGTTTCTTGTGTTTTATCATTTCGTTATCAGCACAAGGATCCACGTCATATTATTCGGAACAAACGATGTCCAATTATAATTGAAATGGAACACAATTTAAAAATGGGAATAATTGATGCTTAAAGCGATTACATTCGATTTCTGGCAAACCCTTTATGCAGATTCTGATAAAAACTGGCGAAAACGTCAGGCAATACGGGTGAAACGGTGTCATGCTTATTTAGAGAGTCGTGGTTATACTTGCACGTTAACTGACGTAGAATGCGGGCTTGAAGCGGCATACAATTTGGTGTCATCCTTATGGTATCAACATAAAGGGATCTCAGTGAAGCGATGTATGCAACGATTTGCGGACGTACTTGAGATTCGGCTTGAGGAAGTAGAGCTTGATCAATTAATTGAAAACCTCGGTGCCGCTTTTTTAGAGACACCGCCAATTATGATAGCACATGTTAAACCCATTGTTTCTCGGCTGAGTGAAAACTATCCACTCGGAATCATTTCAGATTCAGCACTGACCCCAGGCAGTTTTGTACGGAAACTGATGGCGCGCGACGGCATTTTGCAATTCTTTACAGCTTTCACCTTTTCCGATGAAACAGATTACACAAAACCCCAAGTTGTGCAGTTCCATTCGACCTTAGCAGCACTAAACGCCGAACCCGCCGAAGCCCTTCATATCGGCGATATTTTCCGAACAGATATTGTCGGGGCTAAAAACGCCGGGATGAAGGCAATTCGCTTCGCAGGGTTTAACAAAGGAGAAGGCAACGACACACTCAGCGACGCTGTAGTTGATGACTATAGAAAATTGGAAACTGTCATCACTGAGTTGTCAAAATAAAGAACATCACGGAGTATAGAATGGCAAATGTATTGGTTACCGGCGGCACTGGATTCATCGGCAGCCGCGTCTGCACCGCCCTCCACGAACAAGGCGACACAGTACATGTATTATCTCGAAACCCGGGACGTGCACAATCTAAATTGAAGTCAGTAAGAGCCGTCTACGGCTGGGACCCTGAAACCGAAAAACTACCTCCGGAAGCCACATCAGAGATAGAAGCAGTCGTTCATTTAGCAGGTGAAACTATCGCGGGCAGGTGGAATGCCGAAAAAAAACGGCGAATACGAGACAGCCGAATTCTTTCTACGCGGAACCTCGTTGAATCGCTCGCAGCAGCAGATACAAAACCGAGCACGCTTGTCTGTGCCTCCGCAATCGGATACTATGGTGCCAGCGGCGACGAACGCTTCACTGAACTGTCCGCTGCGGGTACCGATTTCCTTGCTACAACCTGCCAAGAATGGGAGTCGGAAGCACAAAAAGCAATTGAACTTGGGATCCGGGTCGTTATGGTCCGTATCGGGCTTGTACTTGGGTTAGGTGGTGGACTGCTCGCACAAGTGCTCACTCCCTTTAAAATGGGAGTCGGAGGCATACTCGGGAACGGTCAGCAGTGGATGTCTTGGGTTCATATTGACGATGTGGTAGGTATTGTACTCCACGCCTTAGAGAACAACGAAATTCGAGGCGCGCTAAACGCGACCGCACCTGTTCCGGTTAGAAATGTAGAATTCACAAAAACGCTCGGCTCAGTGCTACGGCGACCGACCTTGTTTCCGGTACCAATGTTCGGTTTAAAACTAATGATGGGCGAATTTGCGGACTTCGTTGTACTCAGCCAGAATGTTCTTCCAGAGAAAACAGAAGTCAGTGGCTATGAATTTCGCCACAGGACGCTTGAAACTGCTTTGAAAGATTTACTCTGACCTCCTCCGAAACCTAAAAGGATTGGGTTTTGTAGCGAAAGATTAGATAAACGCGCAGATAGTGAGCCGCTACTCACAATGTCGAATTCCAAGGAAATATGAAGATTCGCGATGTCCTGCTCTCTGAATACGGAAAAGCGTCAAGTGTCCCGTCCCCTGTTAATCAGTTGATGACGGATTTCGCTGTCGGTTTTCGAGACGGACGCGACATTAACCTCGGTGTCGGATACGTCAATGAACGGACAATTCCACACCGACACATTCAACACGCCTGTGAAAAAGTTCTCGCTCACCCTGAAAAATACCGCGCTGCTCTCAATTACGGCGGCGCGCGGGGTTCCCCAAACCTGATTGCGGCACTCAGACGGTTCCACACTGAAAACAAGATTGGCGGTGTAACTGAACGTGCCTTAAAGGGGCGAGATATTGTTATCGGTGCAAACGGTGCTACCAGTTTGCTGGAAAGTGTCACACACCTCCTCCCTGCTGGTATTGTGTTGACCGCAGATCCGATGTATTATATCTACTGCAACGATTTAGAGCGGAAAGGCTTTAAGGTTGTCGCAGTGCCTGAAGATGACGAAGGTCTTGACACCGAACTTCTGAAGGCAAAACTTACGGCACTCGGTGCCGAAAGTGCTGCTATCCGGTTTTTCTATGTCGTGACCGTAAACAACCCCACCTGCACGATCCTATCCAATAACCGTAAGCGGGAATTGGTCGATATTGTTACTCGGCTATCCTACGAAGTTGGAAGGAAAATCCCACTCTTCTTTGACAACGCTTATAGCGACCTTGTCCATGATGATACCGTCGAACCTTTGGAATCTGCGCTATGCTACGACGAACTCGGCATCGTGTATGAAGTCGGTACATTGTCAAAGATTCTTGCCCCGGGATTGCGTATCGGTTACCTCATCGGTTCTAAAGGTTCACTTCTCGACAGTATCGTCCAACGCACAAGTGATATTGGTTTCAGTGCGCCGTTAATCAATCAGGAAATCGCAAGTTACCTGCTCGACCACGGCATTGAATCGCAAATTGAGAAGGTCAATAACGGTTACCAGCAGAAATCAAAACAGGTGAAAACGTGGATAGCAGAATTACTCGGCGATAACATTCAGGAGTGTCGGGGTGGCAGTGCTGGATTCTATTTCTACCTAACATTAGCGGGTATCGCGACGGGTGATACTTCCGACTTTTTCAAGTTTTTGACGCGAACGACTGGCCAGGAAGCCGTTGACGGGCCGCCAGACGCCCAGCATCCGAAGGTGATTTACATTCCGGGTGAACACTGCGTCCATCCAAGCGGTGACATGGTTGAGGTTGGGAAGCGGCAGTTACGCATATCCTATGGATTTGAAGAACTCCCTCAGATTCATACCGCGCTGAAAATCATGAAATCCGCGATAGCCTATAGTCAAAAAATTCATAGTTTTTGATAGATACTTTCACAAAGCACTCACCTTCAAATGGGTTTTTGATCATTCCTCCTCCTCATTCTCTTCACCAAAATGTTCCAGAATTTTGTCCAAACGTTTCTTGATATCCCTGAGTTCCCAAATTATTAAGATCAGAAGAGTAGTGATTATAAGGGACGACCACAATCCCATGCGAAATAGTCTCCGATGCAGTGTACTGATTCCTTTTGAACGGAAGGAATTCCATACATTTCAACTTTGTAACTTGGAGGAAATATGGAAACAGACGGAGATAGCAACAACGTTTTATCGTCACCAGCGCCGCCTGTCTATCAATCTTTATCACCTTTTTTATCTCACTTACGAAGTAAATTTGAGCCACGACTTACCACTGTACCTGACAGAACTCTTCGTAATCAATCAGTTCATGGATGGTGGGATTTTCACCACACATCGGGCAATCGCTATCTTGACGGAGTTTCAACCGGTTGAAATTCATCGTTAGCGCGTCAAAAAGCAGAAGCGTTCCGATTAAAGAATCGCCGATGTCCAGCAGGATTTTAATCGCTTCAACAGCCTGGATTGTGCCGATGATCCCGGGCAACACACCAAAGACCCCTGCCTCTTGACAACTCGGTACCATTCCCGCTGGCGGCGGTTCGGGATAGAGACACCGATAACACGGGCCTTTACCCGGATAGAGGACAGTAACTTGCCCTTCAAATTGGAAGATGCTGCCGTGTACAATCGGTTTACCCAACATAACGGCTGCGTCGTTGAGGAGGTAACGCGTCGGTAGGTTGTCGCACCCATCCACAATCAGGTCATACTGTTCCAGAATTTGGAAAGCGTTAGCCGAGGTAATCCGTTCATTGTAAGAGACCACTTTGACATCGGGGTTCATCTCTGCGATAGTGGCTTCTGCGGATTTCGTTTTCGGGATGCCGATGTCGCTGGTGCCGTGCAAAATCTGGCGTTGCAAATTACTGAGATCAACCACGTCATCGTCGATAATGCCGAGTGTGCCGACCCCTGCCGCGGCAAGGTAGACTCCAACAGGGGAACCAAGTCCACCCGCACCGATGAGCAGCACTTTCGATTCCAGCAGCTTCGTCTGCCCCATCCCGCCAACCTCTTTGAGGATAATATGTCGGCTGTAGCGTTCAATCTGTTCGTTGCTGAAGTTAAACATCTTAGCCTCCGAGATTGGCGAGGAGTTCTGAAATCGATTTATCCGAATTCGCTGAGATTCGTACAGCGAACCGTTCGCGCGCGTCTTCAGAGGTGCGTTCCACCATAAAGTCGTCCCCACCGTACATCTGTTGTAAGACAAGCGTTAGGTCTGCCCGAACGGCTTCCGCGGTCTCCGATGTATTCGGAGCAATATGACGGTTGTTTATCATGAACAGGAGGTCTGCGCCGTTGAAATGCACTGCATTTTCCAATTCCGCAGACGCTTCAAGCTGTTCACATTTAGAAAGCACCTCTGTGAGGGCTTGACGAATCTTATCACCGTTATCGCCTTCAACTGCATGCTTCCGGTTATAGAGGAAACCGTGCTCGTGGTAAGCGTTGTCGATACTATAGTTGGCTTGCTTCAAAATCAACAATACACCCGGACCTGCATCGACATGTGAATAGTCAGCGTAGTTCAGATAATCGTCTGAATCCGCTTCTGCCATCCAGCGATTGAAAACCTTGATGAAGTTGGTATAGTTGATTTTGCTATCTTCGGTTGTGAAAACCTTGACGTTAATCTGTTGTAGATCCATTCTGCTAAAAAATTTCCTTTCGTGAGTGAATAACAAGAAAGTTGGAGTACCAACCCTTAAAAGAAGATTATCTATTCGGTTACGAGTTCTTGGAGATTCTGACCGTCAATGCTAACAACTGTAACTTGTGTCGCCTCTAACCAGAAAATCTCGCCTTTGCTATTACATACACAGACTAATGCGTACTCACCCTCATCCACATCAGCCATTAAATTTCCGAGAAACATGTTCGGTTTCGAGGATTGAAAGACACCAAAACCCGTACCAAGCAGACAGTAACGTTTGTCTGTTTGGTTATGTTTAACGATTGTTGCCATCTATTTCTCCGTAGGTGTGTTAGTACCAACGTTGTTAACTCAGTTTTCCGTTTTTCTATTATAGCGCAAGTTTTCGGAAAAGTCAATTTTTATTGTCGCTGTGAGCCCTTACAACCATCTGATGTATAAAAAAGCGATTGCCTGACCCGCCCGTTTCGGGCGCGGGCGGCAATCGCCTGTTTGAAATTCAGTTCCGATGAACTATAACCTTAAAAACCTACTCACCCTTCCGAACGGTAAGGCGGTAATGCTTTCCGACCTTCTTCGTGTCAACAATCTCATGACCGTCGTTAGCGAGGCTCTTCGGTACGTTCTCAAAAGGCTCACCATCGTCGATGGTGACTTCAAGGAGCTGACCGAGATCCATCGTCTCCAAGCGGACTTTTGCTTGCACATAGTTGAACGGGCAAGCGACACCTTTCAGATCAAGGCTATCCACGATTTCCTCAACGGGTTTCGTCTCCTTGACAACCCTCGGCTTCCGTGCAGGTCGGGAGCGCCGTGATTTGCGACGGCTTTCTTCTTCTTCTTCCTGTTTAATGCGCATACGATTGTACACGTTATGCGATTCTTCCACGAAAAGTGTCGCTTCCTCAACCCGACGGTGTGCTAATTCGTGGTCAAACGTAGAAGCGTCTTCCTCCGTTGCCTTGAAGATGTGTGCACCGTAACCGGGGAAGAAATTACCGGGTTCAAAGAAATGGGGCCGGAATGCCTCAACAGTGGTCGCGTCATCAATATATTGCAACCCTACCGTCGTCAAGAGTCCATCTGCAGCCCGGATCATTGCATTGAAAGCCAACTCCGCAGAATCTTGATATTCACCTTTCTCCAAGTTCAAGCCGGATTCGTAGATGAGCCGATCCGCTTCTTCCAACTTCATGGAGACAAGCGCTACAACCTCTCCTGCACATTCACCGACACCCGTTTTGAGCTGGTAATCTTTCGTGTCGCCAGTGTCTACATAGAATTCGGGAGCTTCCTCATAGGAAGGAATCTTATCGTACTTAGATAAAATCGTCTTGATTTCCGCCTTACCGAGTCGTCCGACGTAATCGGTGAAGGATTCTTCCTCATTTCGCTCCGCCGTGTACTTGCCGGTTAACTCTTCAATGAACGCAGGAATATATTTGCCGTGGATTTTTCCAGTAGCAAGTCCGTAAGAACTGGCGTTCTCAATCATGTGTCCACCGAGGAGTACTTGATAGTAAGGCGCGATATGCTCACCCATCCGGCGCGAGGAGCCGAAGAAGCCTATATTCGCGACGTGATGCTGTCCGCATGAGTTCGGGCAACCACTAATCTTAATCCGAAAGTCTTTGATCTCATTCTGCACACCGGCTTCAATGAAATGGCTCCGCAGATGCGCTGCCAGACCCCGTGAAGAAGACACACCGAGTTTGCAGGAATCCGTGCCTGGGCAAGCCGTAATATCAACCATCGACTCTGCGCCCGGGTCACCAAGACCGATCTCTTTCAGCTCACGATAGAGTGCTGGTAAATCTGTCATTGTTACCCAACGGAGAACGATGTTCTGCTCAACTGTAGCCCGGATGGTGTCTTTAACATATTTTCGAGAAATATCTGCCAAAGCACGCGTCTGATCTGAAGTAATGTCCCCAAGCGGCAATGTAATCGTCACAAAAGCGTAACCCGGTTGGCTTTGTAACCGCACATTAGACTGATACCACTCTTCAAAACCATCAGGTTTCGTGGTGCCGTTGAGCTGCGTCGGTGCCTTGAGCGGACTTTCATTGTAGGCATCAAGATTATCCAAATATGCTGTCCATTCAGGATCATGCCGTAGGGTTTCACGATCTTCAAGCACCAGCTTACGAAATTCCTCAATGCCGTATTTGGCGATAACAAACTTCAGACGCGCCTTATTCCGATTTCTGCGTTCACCTAAACGGGTGAAGACTCTGCAAATAGATTGTGAAATCGGCAGAAGTTCTTCTGCGGAGACAAAATCATCGAAGACTTTCGCCTGATGTGGTACTGCGCCGAGTCCGCCGCCGACATAGAGTTTAAAACCGCGTTTGACTTCACCATCGACCTCTTTAACAGCGGCAACCGCACCGATGTCGTGCATATTTGCTAAGCCGCAAGCGTGTTCTTCACATCCAGAAAACGCGATTTTGAACTTACGACCAAAATCTTGTGCATCAGGGTGCCCCAAGAGGAATGCTGACAATGCCTTAGAATAGGGAGTCACGTCAAACGTCTCATCTTGGCACACACCGCTGAGCGGGCAGGCTGTGACGTTTCGTACGACATTACCACACGCTTCTTTTGTAGTGATGTCAACGCTTGCGAGGCGACGCATCAATTCCGGGGTGTTGTTAATGTCCACGTAGTGGTATTGTACATCTTGTCGGGTGGTAATGTGGATGATATTATCCGAAAATTCTTCGCCCACATCCGCCAACATTTCGAGTTGTGCCGCTGTAAGCCCACCGAATGGAATTTTGACACGGATCATCTGCGACCGGTCATCGCGCTGTCCGTAGACCCCGTGCCGAAGCCTAAACTCAGTAAAGAGCGTCTCTTCCACTTGCCCGGCTTGTACTCGACCGAGCTGAATTTCATAAATTTCAATTTCGCGGGCAACATCAGCGGGGATAGCCGATACATCATAGGCGCCCGCGTATTCAGTAGCCATTCTATACTCCTTATAATAACTAACCTCAGATTCATAGTGTGCGTAAAGTGGTGTCCGATTGCTTTCTATTTAGACGAAGCTTGCAAGCCAATATTGCATAGTATCTCCCACCAGAAACCTTTAAATTGTATAGTATACTGTAAAAAAGAATAAAAAGCAAACCTAATTTTCAATGCAGGGTGGGCATCCCGTATAGATGCCCACATTTTAGAAGCACAATCCCTTTCTGGCCATCTGAACAACGGCAAAGCGAGAGATTGCCCGAAACACCGAAAATTGCCAATTAACGCAACCTTTAGGGTCGAAAGCAGATCAATCGGCTTTAAGGGCAGCCCAGGTCGTTGTGAGCTTACCTGAAACATCAACATCCGTTGTTGATTCTAATCCGTCATTCATGAGCGTCTCAATATCATCACCGGCCAACGCTGTATTGAAGATGGCAACGTCGTCAATGATTGCGCTGAGAAACTCACCCCACTGACCATGCTGTCCAGTTTCTAAATAGATACCGAATAAAAGCGGTTTGTCAGTTAACGGGTTCCTTCCTATGTCCGCGCCATTTACACCCGAACCAATCTCCTCAGCATCCAGATATACGCCAAACGCTTCACCATCCCAAGTAACAGCAACATGATGCCAGTCTGTATCTGGTTCCCAAGCGGCATCTACATAATGAAGCGTAGCCGCCGGATCATGCGTGTGATGTCGAATAATATTCGCATCCCACCAAAATCCATGTGCCCAATCATCCTTGGTCATAACACCCATGCCACCACCAGGAACCGCATCTAATTTAAACCAAAGCGCAATCGTGTGTCCGCCACCAACATTTAAAGAATCGGCGTGCGCAATTTCGACGTAATCATCCGAGCCGTCAAGACTCAAAGCCTTGCCAAACATGCCATCAACCCACTCGGCACCACCGTGGATCGCGCCGTCATTGCCCATCCCAGAGGAATCTGCGGCGACAGTACCACTCCCCTCATTAAAGAGCCACTTTCCGACGCAAGTTCCAAAGTCAATTTCAGCAGAACCGATACCTACACTAAAGTTTGGACGATATTGTAAAGTTTATGCTGCCTTGTCGAAAGGCAGTGTCGTATCGGGTTGAAAATCGGTGCTAATATTCCTATAGTTTGGACAGTTTGATCAGATTACAAGTTATGAAAAGTTGGCAGTGTTCTCCCGTTAGAGCTTCCGGACAGATGTTAGGATTGCTTTCTAAACCTGTTTTTGGGTCTCTATTGTGTTAGAAACGCCTGTTTTTGGGCACTATTTTTTGAAAATCGTGAAAATATGGTGTTCATGTGGTATCTTCAACGATTTTCAGATTTTTCTTTCGGTTTTTCTCTGCACCGTAACTCTGCGAAAAATAGTTTTGTTGTAGACAGTGCTGTAAGTAA
>JAJEDN010000117.1 GCA_022821495.1 Candidatus Poribacteria bacterium | reverse complement strand
GGATTTAGGGGGTTCAATACTGCTGCTCTGAAAGTCCCCCTGATAAGGGGGATTTAGGGGGTTCAATACTGCTGCTCTGAAAGTCCCCCTGATAAGGGGGATTTAGGGGGTTCAATACTGCTGCTCTGAAAGTCCCCTGATAAGGGGGATTTAGGGGGTTCAATACTGCTGCTCTGAAAGTCCCCCTGATAAGGGGGATTTAGGGGGTTAAATGAGGTAGGTAAACGCGTGTTTCGAGTATCCAAAAATTTCTTTTACATGAGGTACTCTCGGTCTCTGAAGATTCGGATTGCGAGCCATAACAGGCCTACCGTCAAGAGTAAGATAACGAGGAGTGCGACCCATACGGATGGTGGCGATTGCCCTAAGAAGTCTGTGACTTGGCTTCGAGGCAGTTTGTAATGCGGAAACAGCGTGAAAAGGTAGTGTGATATGGAGAGTCTCTTGATCCCCATCGGCATGAACTCAGCCACCGTAATACCTTCCCAGCCCAATACAATCAGCAGACCCCACAAGACTGGATGCTTAAACTTCACCGCTAAAACCGTAGCGAGCGCGCCATAAGCTAACAAGGTCAACGCGAATGATGCAGTATAACGGAGACTCATCCCAATGTGGTACAGCACATTCTTATCGAGTTTCGCGTGTGTTGCGACAATGCCTGTTAAAATCAGGTGAGATCCGGCGATGATTGCAAGAGTCCCAGCGAGATAAGCTGCGAATTTACTCAGAAGCAGCATCGACTTATGGACCGGTCGCATCTGAAGATAGGTCAAGCCTTTACCGTCAATCTCGTCGGAGATAATGGCTGTCCCATAGAAGATCGCGCATAGATTCACCAAGAGTCCATACAGAATCAGTGTTATCTGGGGTATGAACCCGTTGACGCTTACGCTGCTTCGCGCTGTGAACCGAAATATGAGAGTGATAACAAGCGATAACGCACATCCCATAAGAATCAGCACAGTCCGCCGACTCCAGAACATTTGGCGCAGTGTCACTTTGAAGAGTGCGAAATAGGCAGGAAATGTATTTGTCTTGGTAGCCATTCGTAGCCTTTCTGGGATATAAGTCTAAAATAATATTAACATTAATTTCTGAATTTAGCAAATTTATTACGGGTATGCGATATCCGTGAATAGTTTTCTCACTTATAGATCTAATTGCAAAATAAAATGTAAATATGCTATGATAACGTATCAATAATGAGATTTTCTGACGTTGAGGGAACCTTATATATGTTTCCGAGGTTTTCTACCCTTTTTACCCTAAGATCGCAAGCCTGTAATGAAATGGAAGGCGATTCTACGGAGAGGCACGTCAATTCTAAATCCACTTTAACGAACCGCAAGGGAAATTAAAAAATGAATCAGCACGATTTTACGATCACCGATTCGGAGCTTAATTTTTTCAAGACGTTCGGTTATCTCAGTTTTCCACAACTGATGGCAGATCGGATTACAGCGATCCAAGACGCTTTTGAGGCTGTTTGGGAAGAGCGGGGCGGTGGACATAACGGTAAACCGCACGAAGGCACAGCGCGCTCCTGTATCGTTCCATTCATTGATCAGAGTGAAGAGTTGGCATCACTGCTGGATGATCCGCGGATTTTGGCGATCGCGAAGGCACTCCTCGGTGATGATTTCAACTACATGGGCAGCGACGGCAACTTCTACGTCGGCGATACCGGATGGCATTCGGATGGCGGGCATAAGTTAGAAGACCCGATGCATATTAAGATCGCGTTCTATCTTGACCCGCTAACTCGCGACAGCGGCGCGCTCCGCGTCATTCCAGGTAGCCATCTCTTCGGCGATAACTATGCGGACGCGCTCTCTCAGCAGGTCGGTAAAAGTCAAGACCTGTGGGAAATACACGGCAAAGATGTGCCAGCAACGGTCTTTGAAACAACCCCCGGCGATCTGGTGCTATTTAACCATAATACGAAGCACGCTGCTTTCGGCGGCGGCGCGCGCCGACGGATGTTTACCATGAACCTCTGTCAACGCTATCCGGATGATAAATTAGAGGCACTACAGGCATATATTGCTGGATCCGCACGCTTCTGGATTGACCGAAAATACGGTGAGAAGATGATACGGACAGCGACGCCTGAGCGATGGATACATCTTGAACAGGTGCGGGCAAACGATGGGCATCTCGCGGAACTCTCACGCCAAGCGCAGGAGCGGATGGGTGAACCCTCACGTGGCTAACGCTTGTTGCCACGCTTCCCGAACGAACGCAATAGATTCCGTGAAGCCTCCCTGCCCTAAGCGGCTGGCTTCCTCGATGCTGAGCCATCCGTCATAATTTGCTTGTCTCATGCGGGAAAAGATTTGCGGAATCGGTGAGGCACCTGTGCCGACGCGGACAGGTTCAAATACCTTGACGGCGCGTAAGTCGAAGATATGTACGACAACGACGCGGTGGATAACCTGCTCCAGCAGTGTGAGTACGTCTTCACCCAAGACAAGTGGGTTTGCTGTGTCGAAACAGACACCGAGGGATGTATCGGAAAGCGCGTCTAAAATCTCCAAGAATATCTCTGTAGGTTGTGAGAAGTCCCAGTAATCCCACGGCGCGCCTTTCGTGTGATTTTCATAAGCGAGTGTGATACCTTGTTTTTCTGCCGCGTCGAGTGCCCATCGAAATCCGTCCGTTACCCATTGCACGCCTATTGCGCGTTCAGTGCCCGGATGGTTTTGCCCTGCCGTCACCCGAATGAATTCTGCCCCTAATGCTTTTGCGAGTGCAATGTCCGCTTTCAGGTCTGTTAGTTCTTGCGCGCGTTGCCCAGCATCAGGATGCGTGAAGTCAGAATAGCAGGCGAGCATGCACGGCGTAATACTGGACTTTTCGAGCGCATCGCGCGTCTGCTTTATTGTTTCTATATCCCGATTTGGGAAGAATTTGATACTGAAATCGACTGCATCTAACCCTAATTCTGCACCGAGTCGAATCCAATCGGCAACGGTGCTTTTGCCTGTAAAGATATTGTCGTAAAGAGAGACCGGAAGGCAGCTAAGTTTCATTGTGTGTTTCCTTTTTAGGATGATTGGTTATCGGTTATCGGTTTTTCGTTACTTTGTCCCTTATGGACGCTTTCTTGTAGCTGGCACAACCTCAATTCAGTAGTGGCGGCTACAAGGCGATCTGGAAACATCCGAAGTTAACTGATAACTGACAACTGAAAACTGAAAACTATTAGAACATAAATCGATACATTGGACGTTCCAAAGCGATACCGATAAGTGTCCAGATTGCCCCGACGAAAAACTCACCGATGACCAAACCGATGAAGAACGGCATCGCCCGACGATAGGTCCGTAAGCCGCCTGCCTGAAAGAGAATCGCTTTCATCCCCCACGACAAGAAGATCGAGAACCAGTACCAACTTGTATTCCAGAAACTCAGCGAAAGCGCATAACCGGCGGGATGGAAGGGCCACCAGATAAACCGACGGCGTAGCACCATCAGCAGCGTTGTTAAAGCGATCGCACCACCGGACGCAGAGACGGCACCCACGTCTATGGATTGCGGGTTAATGAGCCACTGCTTTAGCTGCTCATAAGTCCAGCGACATTGTGCTTGCTCACCATAAACTGCGCCGCCGTAGTAATAACCCTGTGAGTAATACGCCCACGCTGAAGAGATAGTCGCAACGATCGTCACTAAGATGACAGCGACAATAAAGCGGTTATGTGATAACCCGCGAACCTGTGCCACCTTGAACCCTTCCAACATAATCGGCATCGGATGCGAACGATAGGAACGGTTAAAACCGTGAAACATGCTGAACGTCGTTAACCCCTCCGCACCAATGCGACGTGTGCCGAGAAAGGAGACGAGCACTTTGTCCGGTCGCCACGGCACATCGTGTGCGGGTGGCCCGACTTCTGCGCGGATACGCGTAATAGCAATCGCTAACGCGAAGAAGAGTGTGAAGTAGCCGAATATGCTGAAGATCGGCGTGCCTGTGCTTTTGAAGAAGATAAGGATGAAAATACTGCCGACGATGAGACCAATGATAGCGAATCGGGTGTGTGACGAAGGTGTGCTGTCCCCTGAAAGTTCGGCGTTGTTACCACTAAACGCGTTTTTCACCTGTTGCGCGATAAACTTCCGGGTGAGCCATATTGCCGAGACCCCTAAGCAGAACCATGCCCCGAAGGATTGCGCGTCAAGGAACGGGAAGCCAGGCAGATGCCCGATACCTGCCATCGTTCCCCATATACGCGTCATTTTATGGAAGAGATAGAAGAACCAGATAGAGAACGAGAGTTCCAACGGTATAAAGAAACTCATCCCGATTGCGAAAGGATAGACTGCAATAGGCAGTCTACCGATGGCGTTCAGCGGTTTCGTCTGAAAGTGCTGCCCTAAATTATAGAGACTCCCACCTAAACCCGGCACAACAGGGAACAAAAAGTGAAGTCCGTTTAAGAGGTTCATCCCGCCCGCAAGAACTGCCGCCAGCAAAAACAACCGATTGCTCAGAAGCGTGCGTCCGCCGTTTTCTGTCAGGTGCAGCGGAATCTGAATGACAGGGTAACTGAGTTTCTCGTGGTTGACCCATTGGTGTCGAATGAGAATCGTGATGCAGAACATCATGCACGTTAGCACAATGATTAGGGCAGACCACCAGAGCACAGGGGTCATCCAGAGTTGTAGGTGTTGGGCCGTGTGAAGTGAGGAATCACCTTGATAGAAAGTTGCCAGGACACTCCGTTCTTTGATCGTGAGCCAATCCGGCATGTGGCGATGGAACAGTTCACCCCATTCGTTTTCTGGACTTGCGAACCATATCGGATAGGTGAGCAGAGGCCATAATATCTGGAGTGTATCGTGTCCAGCAATCGAGGACGCAATAGACACAAGCAAGTAGACCACCATTAACTCGGCATCGCTGAAACTGGCACCCCTCCGAATTATGCGGAGCAATGGGTTCGCTGCCATTAAAATCAGCACGACAAAAATGACATTGAAATAGACGGTTGAGACGGTCGGGAAACTCTGGCCTGTGCCATAACCGCTGGGACCCCAGTTAATCATGAGCCAGTAAGAATTTGGAATAGTGATGAGGAGTGCGAGGAGCACAGCGCGAAGGCTGACTTTTGGCGCAGCTTGCGAACCAAAATTTGCTCTATTAAAGTTGTTTGACATCTTTTGAGTTTCCCGTTCTCATTCATTATACAGAGAACACCGGAAATTGTCAACGATGCGAAAAAAGAAAGCCCACGGCGATTGCATATTGGCATAGTTCGGAAGCCAATATTACAAGCATGGGCGATCTATCTCAAACGGTGTGATGATTTACTCGAACAGTGCTTTTAGGTTTCCCCATGTTGTCGCTAATTTACCGGTCGGTTCAACCGGGAAAAATTCAGAATTTTCACCGAGATAATTCAGCACGTTCGCTGTGAGTTTTCGCAGATTGGCTCCTTCTTTCGATTTCGCATCGGTATAAACACCGTTGTGGTGACCGAGGGTGATAACTATACCGTCTCCAACCTCATATTCAACAAAAGGACGTTCTCCACCACCAGCGCCACCGCCGCGTGTCTTCGTTCCGAGAATCGTGCCAGATGGATCATCTCCAAAATTAAAGAAATCTGAGGTGAACCCATCTTGCTGCATGCTCGTGAGAAAGACCGGTTTGCTGGTATCAAACCCTTCAAAGACTGGGTGGTTTTTTCCGTCAGCGGTTGGTACTACGCCAATCTCTGGGGGCTCCTTGCCGAGTGGTTGAAAAACTCGTGGATCTCCGCCATCGTCAACGTCAAGTTCAAAGACATAGCGGAGTGCTAACGCTGAGAGGAACATACTTCCGCCTGATTCCACATAGTCAAGGACTGCCTTTTTGGTTGCATCGGCGAGGAACGGATCTGGCAATGTATTCGTTTCGGTATAGAACATCCATAGCACAGCGAAATTCTCCGGTTGCAGTGCGGTGCCACCAGCGTTCTTAAAGTTCCCGCTTTTATCTACGAGGAGTGTTGTCGTTTTGAAGTTATCCTTTGCCCAATCGTAAGCCGCTTCTTCGACTTCACCGAGTTTGTTACTGCCAGCGAGAAGTCCAACGGTTACGTCTGCTGAATACACTGGCACAATCGCACACGCCGAAACGAGAAGCGTTAGGCATAGGCATCGTACTATTAGCGAATGTTTCATTGTCCTACCTCCTTTGGTTTGGAAACTTGTATTTGATGGATGAATGATTGTCTATATATTAGCATGCATTGCAGAAGTATGTCCAATAGGATTCAATTTGCCTAAATTCGTCACTTACCCCCATTTTTTTCTCAAGGTTTGTGGTGAAAGGTTTTTGTTGTTAAAAGTGTGAGAAACTCAGTAGGTTTATGATAAAATACCTCCTTACAGCAACCGTTTGTAAACCGACTTTACAAAACATGTAAGGAGG